>NZ_BHZI01000137.1 GCF_004305975.1 Streptomyces otsuchiensis | reverse complement strand
CTTCGACAGGGGGCAACAGTCATGCCGGGCCCGAAGGCCAGCGGCCCTCTTGCAGGACCGCGAAGAACATAACGGGGGGCCACTGGCCGTGCCGGAATCCATGACGCAGCCTCCCAGCGGGAGCAGGAGCGGGGCTGCGCCGAGCGGCCTGACGGCAAGACGGAGAGGTCTTCTCATGACGCAATAGTCCCCGGTCGACGCGGCACGGACCGAGTGCCCCGTACACGGACGCCCGCTCCAGGAATGTCCGGTCTCGGACAGATCCGGGCGAGGCGGTTCCCTGACCTGCGGTGCTCTGACTTGAGCGGGACGGGTTTCGCAAGGTCGTCTCACTCAAGTCCGGTAAACGGCCCTCGTGGTCAGATGTGAAGTTCGGGCGGGAAGCCGGTCCAGCGCAGTTCTGCGGGCAGGTGCCGCATGTCGTTGCAGAAAAGCAGGGAAGGCGGCCTGCCGGGTGCGTATCGGATAACCGTCAGAGCTGCGTTGTTGTGGTCGAGGCCCATCCAGCGCCACTCGGGTGCGTCGAGGGAAGCTCGGATCAGCCATCCGATGAGGAAGTTGTGGGTGACGACCAGTTCATGGCGAGGGTGATCGCCGCGGACCGGACCTGTGAATTCCGCAAGTGCTTCCCGAGCCAGTACCGGACCGCGATTGCGTTCTTCTTCGGGAACCCGAGCGAGGAAGTTGAGCATGGCGTCGGCCGAACCCGGCGGAAGCTCCTCCCTGGCAGGCAGGTAGGGAATGTAGTCGCCGGCCAGTTCCGACCGACACAGTGGGACGGCGTCGAGTTGTGCGCTGATCAGCTGGGCCGTCTGCTCCGCCCGTGGCAACGGGCCGTGGCAGATCCCCGAAAGCGGGGTGTTCCGGAGCCGTTCACCGAGGAGAACGGCTTGGCGCCGGCCGCTCTCCGTCAGGGTCGTCTCATCTGCTGACGCCTCACCGTGCCGGGCGAGGTAGAGGTATCGAGTGGAGGTGTCTGTCATATCCCGGGTCTCCGTCGTCATCCGCGATCTTGTATACCGGGATGGACGCTGAGCTTGTTGTGCGTAGTTCCGTCGCTGCCGCACTGGCTCAGTTGACGACAGGCGTGAGGACGCCTTCCGGGATTGCCGAGCCGACACTCGATCTCCGCGACTGACGACGTCACCGTCTTCGTGCGCCAGATGCGGATGTCCCGCGAAACCGGGATCTCGACGGGGAAGCGTTGATGGAATCTGGCCTTACTGCCGAGGGAGACGTAGAAGTCGTCGCGCGTCGCCACTTTCCTCCAGCGGGGAGATACGAATGTGGATCAGCGCGACGCTCCCGGGGGATCCGGCTGCTGTCAGCCAGGGCGCCTTCCCGTCCGGCTCGACTTCGTGCCCTTGACTCGGACCAGGCCGGGAAGGATCTCGGCTCGGTGGACGAAGCCGGTAGCGGCGGTGGGCAAGGCCGGCCCAGAGCCCTGATCCGGGCGGGAAGTGTCGCGCCTGTGCGCGCGACGACGCAGCGGCGGCAGGCCCGGAGAAGGACGTGGTCATCCGGGATGGCGGGCGGATCCACAGGGCGGACGCGGCGGCTCCGGAGAGGCATGGGGCACACTTGCAAGCAGGCCGCTTGCAATAGCTAGCAACATCCGGCAGGCTGGTCGCATGGTTCCGTTCGACGTTCATGGACTCGGGGAGTTCCTGCGGGAGCAGCGCCGCCAGGCGCAGTTGTCGCTGCGCCAGCTCGCCGATGCCGCCGGGGTGTCGAATCCGTACCTGAGCCAGATCGAGCGCGGGCTGCGCAAGCCCAGCGCGGAGATCCTCCAGCAGATCGCCAAGGGGCTGGAGATCTCCGCCGAGACGCTCTACGTGCGGGCGGGCATCCTCGACGAAGAGGTGCGCGACAGCCAGGAGACCGGCCACCCGTCGGTGACCGAGGCGGTACTCGCCGACCCGGTGCTGACCGAGGCGCAGAAGCAGGCGCTGATCGAGATCTACGCCTCCTTCCGCCGGGCGAGCGCGCCGTCCGCCCCCGAGCCGGGGGCCGGGGAGGCCGGGAACGCCGAAGACGCCGGGGGCGGTGCCCACGGGGACGGACCGGGTGCGCCCGGCGCCACTCCGGGCAGCGGCCCGCACGACGCGAAGACCACGCACGACAACGAGGGATGAGAGGCACAGACATGGCCGGCACCGAGGACTTCCGCAAGACCATCGGCAACTCCAGCGCGGTTCACTTCGCGGCGGGCACCATGGATCTCGCGGCGGAGAAGCTGCGGGGGCTGCCCGCCACGTTCGACAAGCTGAAGGCCGAGGCCCCTGGCCGCGTGCAGGAGTTCCGCGAGAACGAGCTGCCGCGACTGCGCGAGCAGGCGCAGAGCTTCGCCCAGCAGGGCGCGGAGACCGCCCGCGAGTACGCGGCCAAGGCCCGTGAGACCTACGGCGAGCTGGCCGAGCGCGGGCGCGGCCCGGTCGAGGAGTGGGTGCGCTCCGGCGCGGAGAAGGACGAGCCGGCCGAGGGCGAGAAGACCGAGGTCGTCGTGGAGCGGGTGGAGTCGGTGACGATCACCGAGGTCCCCGACGACGCGTCCTCCCTGACCGGCGACGTCCCGGACACCTCCGGCGACGACTCCACCGGGCGCGGTGACGGCCCGAAGGCCCCCTGACCGACCCCGTCGGGTCCCGCCCGCCGCGCGGACCGCACCGTCCGCGCGGCGCCAGGCGTGAAACGGCGCCAGGCGTGAACGGCGCCGGTGGGGGCACGTGACGGGGAGGCCCGCAAGCAGGCCCGCTCCCGGAGCACGCGGCGCCCGCCGCACGCCGGAGGCCGGACGGCGCGCGGAGCCCGGAACCGCCCGCTTCGGGCCGTGCCGGACCGTCCGCATGAGTGCCTTGGTCACGCGCAGCCGGTAGCGTAGACACTGACGGCCAACAGACCGACATGGTGGTGGAGAACATGCTCCTCTCAGGGTTCAACTGGCTGGTGAGCCTGCTCTTTCTCGCGCTTCTGGTGATGAGCATCTTCGCCCTGGTCCACGCCGCGCTGCAGCGCGAGGACGCGTTCCGCGCCGTGGACAAGCAGACCAAGCCGTTCTGGCTGATCATCCTGGGCATCTCGGTGGCGGTGCAGCTGTTCGTCCCGATGATGCTGCTGGTGCTGGTCGGCGTGATCGCCTCGATCGTCTACATCGTCGACGTCCGCCCCGCCGTGCAGGGCGTGAGCCGTGGCGGTGGCCGGGGCGGCGGCAGCGGATGGAGCAGCAGCGACGGCCCGTACGGCCCCTACAACGGCGGCCGCTGACGCCGACCCGCGCCCCCGCGCACCGCGGACGCGCGGCGGCCGGCACGGACCGGAGACCGTAGACCCCGGCGGAGACCGAAGCGTGATCGATCGGACACCCGCCGGGGTTAGCCGTGGCCGGAATGTGCCTCTAGCATCGTCGGGTACAACACCCGATGAACCGCAGAGGACACCCAGTGCGCTTTCGCCTGACGCCGCGGGAGACGAGCTTCTACGACCTCTTCGCCACCGCGGCGGACAACATCCTCAGTGGTTCCAAGCTCCTCCAGGAGCTGCTCGGCGCCGACGCCGAGGGCCGCGCCGAACTGGCGGACCGGATGCGTGCCGCCGAGCACGCCGGGGACGACACCACCCACGCCATCTTCCACGAACTGAACTCGACGTTCGTCACGCCGTTCGACCGTGAGGACATCTACCGCCTGGCGTCCCGGCTCGACGACATCATGGACTTCATGGAGGAGGCCGTCGACCTGGTGGTCCTCTACAAGGTCGAGACGCTGCCGGAGGGTGTGGAGCAGCAGATCGAGGTGCTGTGCCGGGCGGCTGAGCTGACCGCCGAGGCGATGCCGCAGCTGCGGACCATGGACAACCTCACCGAGTACTGGATCGAGGTCAACCGCCTGGAGAACCAGGCCGACCGGGTGCACCGCAAGCTCCTCGCCCATCTCTTCGACGGCTCCTACGACGCCATCGAGGTGATGAAGCTCAAGCAGATCGTGGACGTGCTGGAGGAGGCGGCAGACGCCTTCGAGCAGGTCGCGAACACCGTGGAGTCCATCGTGGTCAAGGAGTCCTGACCCCTTGGACACCTTCGCCCTGGTGGTCGTGATCGGCGCGGCCCTCTTCTTCACCTGCGTCAACGGCTTCCGGGACTCCGCCGACGCCATCGCCACCTCGGTCTCCACCCGGGCGCTCACGCCCAGGGTGGCCGTGGCGATGGCCGCGCTGATGAACCTGGCCGGGGCGTTCCTGGGCACCGCGATCGTACGGACGGTCAGCGAGGGACTGGTCTCCCCGCCCGGCGGCGCGCGCGGCATGCTGATGCTCTTCGCCGCGCTCTCCGGGGCCCTGGCCTGGAACGCGGCGGCCTGGTACTTCCGGCTGCCGTCCTCCTCCTCGCACGCGCTGTTCGGCGGGCTGGTGGGCGCGGTGCTGGCCGGCTCGGGCGTCGTGCACTGGGACGGGGTGCTGCTGAAGGTGGTGCTGCCGATGTTCGCGGCGCCGCTGGCCGCGCTCGCGGTGGGCTACCTGGTGATGGCCGGGCTGATGTGGGCCTTCCGGCGGGCGCAGCCGCACCGGGCGCAGCGCGGCTTCCGGGCGGCCCAGACCGTCTCGACGGCGGGGATGGCGCTGGGGCACGGGCTGCAGGACGCGCAGAAGGCGATGGGTGTGGTGGTGCTGGCGCTGGTGGTGGCCGGGGAGGCCGACTCCGGCGCCGCGGTGCCGCTGTGGGTGCAGGTGGTGTGCGCGCTGATGCTGGCGGCGGGCACCTACGCCGGCGGCTGGCGGGTGGTGCGGGCCCTGGGCCGCCGGGTGTTCGCGGTGGACCCGCCGCGCGGGTTCGCCGCCGAGTCGGCGGCGGCGTCGGTGATGTTCACCTCGGCCTTCATCTTCCACGCCCCGGTGGCCACCACTCATGTGGTGACGGGGTCGATCATGGGCGCGGGCGCCACCCGCCGGCTGACGGCGGTGCGCTGGGGGGTGGCGCGGACCCTGGTGACGGGCTGGTTCGTCACGCTGCCCGCGGTGGCGCTGGTGTCGGCCGCGCTGTACGGGCTCGGCGCGCTGCTGCTGCCGGTCTGAGGCCGGGCCGCCGTCCACGGCGCGCGCCGTCACTTCTGTCTCCCGCCTGCCTCCCACCGCTGGGAACGACGCCGCCCGCCGCACATGGCACCGGGGTGCTCGTGCGGCGGGCGGAAGGTCTCACGGGACGCGGGCCGGGCCGACCGAGCCGGGCCCGACCGGGCCGTCAGCCGAAGCGGCCGGAGATGTAGTCCTCGGTCGCCTGCTGGGTGGGGTTGGAGAATATCTTGTCGGTGGTGTCGATCTCGATGAGCTTGCCGGGCTGACCGACCGCCGCCAGGTTGAAGAAGGCGGTGCGCTCGGAGACGCGGGCCGCCTGCTGCATGTTGTGCGTGACGATGACGATGGTGAACCGCGACTTCAGCTGGCTGATCAGGTCCTCGATGGCCAGGGTGGAGATCGGGTCCAGGGCGGAGCAGGGCTCGTCCATCAGCAGCACGTCGGGCTCGACGGAGGTGGCGCGGGCGATGCACAGCCGCTGCTGCTGGCCGCCGGAGAGACCGGAACCGGGCTTGTTCAGCCGGTCCTTGACCTCGTTCCAGAGGTTGGCGCCGCGGAGGTTCTTCTCCACCACGTCGTCGAGCTCGGCGCGGCTGAACTTGCCGTTGAGCTTCAGCCCGGCGACCACGTTGTCGTAGATCGACATGGTGGGGAACGGGTTCGGCCGCTGGAAGACCATGCCGATGGTGCGGCGGACCTGCACGGGGTCGACGCCCGGCCCGTAGAGGTCCTCGTTGTCCAGCATCACCTGTCCCTCGACGCGGCCGCCGGGGGTGACCTCGTGCATCCGGTTGAGGGTGCGGAGGAAGGTGGACTTGCCGCAGCCGGACGGGCCGATGAAGGCGGTGACCGACCGGGGCTCCACGTGCATGGAGATGTCGTCGATGGCGCGGTGGGCGCCGTAGAAGGCGGTCAGTCCGGTGACGTCGATGCGCTTGGCCATGGGTGTCGTCGCTCGCTTTCTTCCGATGGCCTAGCGGCCGGTCTTCGGGGCCTTCCAGCGGGCGATGCCGCGGGCGACCAGGTTGAGGATCATGATGAAGGCGATCAGGACGAGCGCCGCGGCCCAGGCGCGGTCGTACGCCGACTCGGTGCCGAAGGCCCACTGCTCGTAGACGAAGAGCGGCAGCGAGGACTGGGCGCCCTCGAACGGGTTGCTGTTGATCATGTTGCTGCCGAAGACCAGCAGGATGATCGGGGCGGTCTCGCCCGCGATCCTGGCCAGCGCCAGCATCACACCGGTGGTGATGCCGCCGATCGCGGTGGGCAGCACGACCTTCAGGATGGTGCGCCACTTGGGCACGCCGAGCGCCAGCGACGCCTCCCGCAGTTCACCGGGGACGAGCTTGAGCATCTCCTCGGTGGAGCGGACCACGATCGGCATCATCAGGATGGAGAGCGCCAGCGCACCGGCGAAGCCGGAGTAGCCGAAGCCCAGCATCATGATCCACATGCTGAGGACGAAGAGGCCGGCCACGATCGACGGGATGCCGGTCATGACGTCGACGAAGAAGGTGATGGTCTTCGCCAGCCGGCCCCGCCCGTACTCCACGAGGTAGACGGCGGTGAGCAGACCGATCGGGATGGCGATCACCGAGGCCAGCAGCACCTGCTGCACCGTGCCCAGCAGGGCGTGGTAGATACCGCCGCCCTCCTGCCAGGACAGCACGCCGTTCATGGAGTGGGTCAGGAAGTACCAGCTGACGCCGGGGATGCCGCGTGCGATGGTCTCCCACAGCAGGGAGGCCAGCGGCAGGATCGCCACGACGAAGCTCGTCCACACCAGGCTGGCGGCGAGCCGGTCGGTGGCCTGCCGGCGTCCCTCGACGATCGTGGTGACCGCGAAGGTGGCGGCGACGAAGACCAGCGCCGCTATCAGGCCCCACTGCAGCCGGCTCTCCAGCCCGCCCAGCACACCGGTGAGAACACCGACGCCCAGCGAACCGGCGACCAGGGCGGCCGGTGCCCAGCGCGGCAGCCGCGGCTGCTTGAGCGTGGCGGGCCGCAGTACGCGGGTAGAGCCGGAACGCTTGCCGTTGCGCCCCTCGCCGCCCGGGGAACCGCCGTCAGCGGCGGCGCCGTCCTTGCCGGTGGCCGCGGTGGCGGGCGTCCGCCCGTTGAGGTCCTTCACGGTGTCGCTCACGAGGTGAACTCCTTGCGACGGGCGATGATCAGGCGGGCGGCGCCGTTGACCAGCAGAGTGAGCAGGAAGAGCACCAGGCCGGAGGCGATCAGGGCGTCGCGGCCCATCGAGCCGGCCTCCTTGAACTGGCTGGCGATGTTCTGGGCGAACGTGCCGCCGCCGGACTCCAGCAGGCTGATGTTGATCAGGAACGCCGGGGAGAGCACCGTGGCGACCGCCATGGTCTCGCCCAGCGCCCGGCCGAGGCCGAGCATCGAGGCGCTGATCACACCCGAGCGCCCGAACGGCAGCACCGTCATCCGGATGACCTCCCAGCGGGTGGCGCCCAGCGCGAGGGCGGCCTCCTCGTGGGCCTTGGGCGTCTGCTTGAAGATCTCCCGGGTGACGCTGGTGATGATCGGGAGGATCATGATCGCCAGCAGGATGCCGACGGTCATCAGCGAGCGGGCCGGGGTGTTGTCGTAGGCGAAGACGCCGGTCCAGCCGAGGAACTGGTCGAGCCAGGAGTACAGCCCGGTCATCTGCGGCACCAGGAACAGCGCGCCCCACAGGCCGTAGATGATGCTGGGGACCGCCGCCAGCAGGTCGACGACGTAGCCGAGGATCCCGGCGACCCGGCGCGGCGCGTAGTGCGAGATGAACAGCGCGATCCCGACGGCGACCGGCACCGCCAGCACCATCGCGATCACGGAGCTGACCACCGTGCCGAACAGCAGCACCGCGATCCCGAAGTACGGCGGGCTGGCGTTGGCGTCCCACTCGAAGGTAGTGAGGAAGTTGCCGTCGTTGGCCTCGATGGCCACGGCCGCCCGGATCGACAGGAAGACGGCGATGGCGGCCATGATCACCAGCAGGGTGATCCCGGCGCCCTTCGACAGGCCGCTGAAGATCCGGTCGCCCGGCCGCACGGCGGACGTCCGCCGGGGCTCGGGCTCCAGGCCGCCGCCGGGCGGCGAGGAGTCGGTCTGTATCGCAGGCATCTCGCAGGTCTTTCCGTCTCGGGAGCTCGGGAGGGGCGTCGGGGCCGGGGGTCAGGCGCCGGTGGCGGAGGTCAGGACATCTCCTGGACGCGCTCGCGCACCTGCGTGATCACTTCCTCGGGGATGGCGGCGTAGTGGATGTCGGTGACGACCTCCTGGCCCTCCTCGCTCGCCGTGAAGCCGAGGAACGCCCTGGTGAGGTCGAGAGTGGCCGGGTTGTTGCCACGGTCACAGATGATCTCGTACGCGATGAGCACGATGGGGTAGGCGCCCGCGTCGCTGGTCGTGTAATCCAGTTCCATGGCGAGGTCGTCGCCCTCGCCGACCACGCGCCCGGCGGAGACACCCTGGGAGGCGTTCTCGACGGTGGCGGCGACCGGCTCGTCCGCGCCGGTGTCCAGGGACACGGTGTCGATCGCGTTCTGGTGCGCGTAGGACAGCTCGAAGTAGCTGATCGCCCCGGCGTTCTGCTGGACCATGCCGACCAGACCGGAGGAGCCGTCGGCCGACTGGCCGCCCTTGCCGCGCCACACCTTGTCCGGCGTGTAGGGCCAGGCGTCCGGCGCGGCGGCGTGCAGATAGGAGGTGAAGTTGTCGGTGGTGCCCGAGCCGTCGGAGCGGGAGAACGGCGTGATGGCCATGTCCGGCAGCTCGGCGTCCGGGTTGAGCGCCTCGATCGCCGGGTCGTCCCAGCGGTTGATCTGCGAGTCGAAGATCTTCGCCAGCGTCTCGGCGTCCAGCACCAGGTCGTCGACCCCGGGGACGTTGTAGCCGATGGCGACCGGACCGGCGACCATCGGCAGGTGGATGGCCTCGCCGCCGTCCCGGCAGACCCGGCGGGACTGGTCCAGCTCGGCCTCGCTCAGCAGCGAGTCGGAGCCGCCGAAGGCCGTGGTGCCCTGCAGGAACTCCTGGATGCCCGCGCCGGAGCCGGTGGCCTTGTAGTTCACCTGGCCGTTCTCGCAGTTGGTCTGGTACATGTTCACCCAGACCTCCATGGCGTTGGCCTGCGCGGTGGAGCCGGAGGCCAGGGCGGTGCCCTCGGGGCCGCACTCCACGGCGTCGGAGGTGAAGTCCACCGCTCCCGGGAGACCGGAGTTGTCGTCGGTTCCGCAGCTGGTCAGAAGCAGGACGCCGGCTGCGGTGGCCGCACCCAGGACGAGTGCGCGGCGACGCGGAGCACAGAGGAGCTTCACAGTCGTTCGGTTCCTTCCCATCGGCGTCCGGGCTCGGGGCGGACTCGGCCGCACAGATCGAACGTAGGGACGCGAAGTGAATCGACCGACCGTCGTAGATGAACGGAAGATGAACCAAGAGCGGCGCCCTCGTGACCGCTCCACGACTGATCGCCCCCGGCAGTGACGGGAGCACGGTCAGTGAGTGTCGCGCGGGGTTCCGCCGGGTGAACAGCCATATCGGTAGAACGGTAAGCCCGTCCCGCCCGGTGCGCCGCCCGGGAACGTACGGGCGGGTGGCGGCGCCGCAGCGATTCGATACGATATACCCACATGGGGTATTTAGCCGCGGGAGGACCGTGATGACCATCGCCAGGGAGACCCCGGCCGACAGGCCCGGACCGGAGGCCACCACCGGCGGAAGCCACCCGCCCGCCACCGCACCGGCCACGCCCGGCCACGGTGCCGGCACCGGCCAACACGACGCCGGCCACCACGGTACGGCCCCCGGCACCGACGGCACGGACCCCGGCAGGCATGTGCACGGCTACAGCAAGGACAAGGACGCCCACCTCAAGCGGCTGCGCCGGATCGAGGGGCAGGTGCGCGGGCTCCAGCGGATGGTCGAGCAGGACGTCTACTGCATCGACATACTGACGCAGGTCTCCGCCTCCACCAAGGCGCTCCAGTCCTTCGCCCTGCAGCTCCTGGAGGAACATCTACGGCATTGCGTGGCCCAGGCGGCGGTCGAGGGCGGCCCGCAGGTCGACGCCAAGGTCGAGGAGGCCACGGCGGCCATCGCGCGGCTGCTGCGCACCTGACGGCGGCGGTCCCTCGTGCGAGCCCGCCGCCGTTCGGCCTCAGCCGGCGGCGGCGCGGATCGCGTCTCCCCCGCCACCCGCGGCGTCTCCGGCGCCCCGCGCGTCCTCGGCGCCCTCGGCGCCCTCGGCGTCCTCACGGGCCTGGTCCACGACGACCGTGCCGGAGTAGATCTCACCCGGCTCCGGCATCCGGATCTCCACCGGGACACCGAACGCGTACAGCTCGGTGACCGAGACGACCTCCACCCCGGTCGCCTCCTCCCGTGAGACACCGCCGAAGCTGAACCGGTGGCGGACCTTGCGCGGCACGCCCCGCTCGTCCAGGTACACGTCGAAGGGCACCGCCGTCTCCGTGAACGCCTCCACCGCCGCCGCCAGCTGACGGCGGCGGTCCTCGTCGGCCGCGGCCCGGGAGGCCGCGGAGATGTCGGTGACCCCGCTGAAGAGCCGTACCGTCTCGCCGTCGAGGTCCACCTCGCCGTGGTACTCGGCGGTGAGCACACCGCGCAACAGCTCGGTCGCGGTGATCGGGTCGGTGGCACCGCCGGTCACGAGGTTGCCGTCCGGCAGGGAGTGGGTCTCCACCCGCACCCACTTGTCGGGCGGGACGCCCGCACCCCGGTTCTTCATGTACAGCGCGCCCGGTGTGAACAGCTCCGTCACCGGCGCCCGGCGGTCCTCGGTCGGCCCCTCCGGCAGGGTGACGCGCAGCTCACCGACGCGCCGCCGGTAGTCGAAGACGCCCTCGCCGTGGATGGTGATCCGCGTACCGCCGGACGCCATCCGCACCGAGGTGGTGGCCCGCGAACTGGTGGTGCCCGCCAGGGCGTCCGGCACCCCGCGGATCACCGTGACGGCGTCCGGCGGCGGCTTGCCGTCGGCCGTCACGTCCGCCGCCGAACAGGCCGGGAGCGTCAGGGCGGCGGCCAGCAGCACGGCCGCCCGTCCGGCCGGCGGCGCTCCGCCGCGTCGCGGCCGGCGCAGCAGCCCGGCCCGCGGCGCCGTGCGCCGCATCACTCCCATGGTCCGCCGACCCCCAACAGCCGCTTCGTCATGTCGTCGACGGCATAACGAAGCGGCCGGGGCAGCCGTCACGGGGCCGCCCCGGCTCACAACCCGGGGGTGCTGGGTACGGTGGAGGGGTGCACGGTTATCGCGATGACGACCGGTCGGCCGGAATCCGGCCGGATCACCGGATCAACCTCATCGAGCGGGGCCCGTTCCTGGCCCCGCACTGCAGCTGTGGGTGGTCGGGAGCCGCGCGGCGGTCACGACCGCTGGCACGCGACGAGGCGGCCGCCCATGTGCTGCTCCACCCGGGCCCCGCACCCTGACCCCGATCCGCCGGTTCACCCTCCCGGGGTAACCCCCCGGACGCCCGGCCGCCCGCACCACGGCAGGTGGGGCGGGCGGGCGGTACACCGGGTACGGCGGGTACGGCGGGTCACCGCCGGATCGGCTCAGGCGGCGAGATCCTTCTCCAGCGGCGCGCGCGGCCGGGCGGCACCCGGGCCCCCCTCCGGGCCGGGGGCGATCCACCGCAGCCAGGAGATCCCGGCGCACCAGCGCACCAGCGGGGTCAGCGCCCACACGGCCAGCGGAAGCAGCAGCAGGGTCACCGCCGTGGCCAGGGCGATGCCGCCGACGACGTCCGTCGGGTAGTGCACGCCCAGCATCAGCCGCAGCATCGCCTGGAACAGCGCCAGGGCGACCGCCACCAGGCCGAGCTTGCGGTGGACCAGCAGCAGCCCGACCGCGATCGCCATCGCGGCCGAGGAGTGGTCGGAGACGAACGACCAGCCACCCTTGCCCTCGATCATCGGGATGACGTCGGCATGGTCCAGGAAGGGTCTCGGTCTCGCGACCAGCGCGCTGATCGGCTGGTTGAAGCCGTAGGCGACGGCGGCGGCCAGGGGCGCCCACGCGACCATGGCCACGGCCTGCGGCGCGTCCGGCCGCCGGCGCACCAGGAACCACACCAGCGGGACCATCAGCACCAGGGCCAGGGCGAGGCCGTACTCGCCGAGGAATGTGACGGTGCTCGCCGCCCAACCGTCGAGGCTCCGGCCCCAGCCGTTGAAGACCTTGAGCAGATCGACGTCGGGATCGGTCAGCTCGGCCACCGGCGCTCACCCTTTCAGCGTCCATGCGCGCCCGAGGGCGCCGTTCGTCGTGCGTGCCGCTCCAGAGAAAGCGGAATGTCCCGTACTCGCCCAGCTAACGCCCTCGGCGACCCCCCACGTTCCAGACCTGGCGGTAGTGGTGCACAGGCGTTACCGAAGAGAGACGCGGGAACGACGGGAACAGCCGGGGCCGCGGCCCGGCAGCGGCGGCGAACACCCGCACCCCACTACCCATAGTCACTATAGCGTCACCCTGCGACAGGGCGAGTCGCCCCGAAGTAGTCAGCGGTGTCGATGGGATCGAAACGGATGACCGCGCCCGTGTACGGCGCGTCGATCATATAGCCGCCGCCGACGTAGATGCCGACGTGGTAGATGGAGCGGGAGTCGTTCAGGTCGTTCGCGAAGAACACCAGGTCCCCCGGCAGGAGTTCGTCACGCGACGGATGCGGGCCCGCGTGCCACTGGTCGTTGGCCACCCGGGGCAGCTCGATCCCGACGGCCTCGTACGCGGCCTTGGTCAGCCCGGAGCAGTCGAACCGGCCGTTGTCCTCCGGCCCGCCGTCGCCACCCCACAGGTACGGCGTCCCCAGCTGCTCCTGCGCGAAGTGCACCGCCTCGGCGGCGGCGCTCGACGGCGGCAGGCGGACCTCCGCCCGCTCCTCCGCCGGCATGGTGAAGCTCTCCTCGGCGCCCCGGATGATGCGGATGTAGTTCTGCGTCTCGTTGTACGGCGGCGGGCCGTCGTACTGGATGACGGCGTAGGGACCGGCGTTGTAGGCGGCGAGCATGTTGTCCACCGGGTCGCCCGGCACACCGCGCAACTGGGAGACCAGCGCGCAGCTGTAGTTGGCGGAGGACGGGATGGCGTCCTCCGGGTCCCAGACGTCCGCACGGCCGTCCCCGTTGGCGTCCAGGCCGTAGCTGGCCCAGGTGCCGGGGATGAACTGCGCGATGCCCTGCGCCTCGGCCGGGCTCTGCGCGTTCGGGTTCCAGCCGCTCTCCTGCTGTATCTGCGCGGCCAGCAGCGCCGGCGACAGCTCCGGACACAGGTTGCCCCACTCCTGGACCAGCGCCTCGTACTCGGCGGGAACCGAATTGCGCGCCAGCTGACCGCCGTTGGCCGAGCCGCCCAGCAGCCCTGCGGCACTGCTGTAGACGCCGACGAGCAACAGGGCCATGAAGAAGGTGAGTCCGCCGACGCCGAACCCCAGCGCCACGAGCAGCTTCTTCACGCGTGCGTCCTTCCGTGCGGTCGCGGTCCGGTGGGGCACCGGACGGGCTCCGGCGGGGCACCGGGCACGGTTGTGCCCCGGACCTCCGCCGGACATGGCGTCAGACGAACGGTCCGGTCCGTGAGGTGAGGGACCGTCATGCCTCGTCACGTCTCGTCTCGCAGAAACGAAGCTGACGACCTCACACACGTCGAACGGCGACTCCAGCTTGCCCGAATCCACCCGCCGCCGCCAGGAGACCACGGAGCCCCCCACCGGCAGTGGCCGGACCGGCGGCGGGACGCTTGCGGCGCCGGTGACCCACTGCCGTCCACACACCACCACAACAGCGCACGAAACGGTGGAAAAACCCGCCACGGGCCGTCCCGAGGAACCCCGGCGTGACCGCCCCCGTGCGCTCCGGTGAGCCGGGCGTACCCCCGGAAGGGAGGGCGGCCGTGCGGACGTGCCGCAGGGCCGGGGGGTCAGGGGGTCAGTCGCGGTCGGGGCCCAGATCCCGGCGCATGGCGAGATTGCCGATCAGGACGCCGCCGTCGACCGGAAGCGTCACCCCCGTGATCCATCCCGCGTCCGCCGAGGCCAGGAACGCCACCGCGGCGGCGATGTCCTCCGGGCGCCCCACCCGCCCCAGCGGGTAGTGCCCGGCCGCCCGCACCAGCGCCTGCGGCCGTCCCTTCCACGACGGGGTGTCCACCGTGCCCGGCGCGACCAGGTTGACCCGCACCCCGCGCTCCGCGCTGTCCACCGCCAGCGTCCGGGTCAGCCCGGCGAGCGCCGCCTTCGCCGCGCTGTACGCGTGACCGCCGAAGTCCTGCTCACCGTTGACCGAGCCGATGTTCACGATCGCGCCCCGGCCACCCGCGGCGGCGAGATGCGGCATGGCCGCGCGGCAGCAGCGGTACGCGCCGTGCAGCGTCACGTCGAAGGCGCCCAACCACTCGTCCTCCCGCGAGTCCTCCAGCAGGACGGTCTCGGGATTGCCCGCGTACGCGTTGTTGACCAGGGTGTCCAGACCGCCGAACCGCTCGACCACCGCGCCGACGGCCGACGCGACCGACTCCGGCTCGGAGACATCGCAGCCGAACCCGGCCGCGGTGCCCCCGTCGGCCGAGATCCCTGCCGCGACCTCCTCCGCCCGGTCCGCGTCGACGTCGGTCACCAGGACCGCCGCACCCTCCGCCGCCAGCCGCCGCGCAACCGCCGCGCCGATGCCACTGCCCGCGCCGGTCACCAGCGCGCGGTACCCCTCGAATCGCTGCATCGGGTCAGCGTAGGACTTCGCGCCCGCCGCGCCCAGGGGACGCACTCGGGTAGTTCCCGCAGGTCGGGACCGAGCCGACGCCCTCCGTGCCGGGGAGCTGAGACGCCGTCACGGAGCCGGTTCCCGGAACGGGCCACCGCCCGGTGACACCTCGGCGGTCCAACCCAACGCTAAGCGGAGCAAGTTGTGGCCATCACCGCACGATCCGCGCCCACCCACGGCGAGGAAGCGTGGCACAATCCGGAGTGAGGCAGCTACGGCGAAGGCGGTGAGTGAAGCATGTATCTCGCGCAAGAAGACGACATCACCAGCATCATCGGAGGGATCGCCCCGGACTGGGGACCCTTCTCCTCGCTGGGCGCCGAGGCGCGCACGATGGTCCAGGTGATCATGGCGCTCGCCATCATCATCTGCCTGGGCATCGCGATCTGGGGTGCGGCCAAGCAGCGGATCGGCGCGACGGCCATGCGTGACACCTTCAGCGCGGAACAGGGCAAGGGTCTGATCGTGGCCGGGCTCACCGGTGTCTTCATCATCGGCTCGCTCGGCACGCTGTTCACGATCGTCTACGGGATGGCCATCTAGCCGGACCGCCCGCGCTCCCGCAGCCCGCGCTCCCGCGACCGGGATCAGTGGCTCGCCGCGCGTCAGCCGATGTCGACGGCGAGCAGGCTCGTCTCGTCGAGCGCCCAGAGTGTCCCGTCGCCGGCGGCGAGGACGGCGCTCAGCGGCCCCGCCCCTTCGAGTTCCAACGCCACCGGTTCGGACACCAGTCGCGGTCCGTCCAACGGCGCGCGCCAAAGCCGTCGTTCGGCACCGTCGGTCATCCACAGCGCGCTTCCCGCGTAGGTGAGGGAGCCGGGGTCCACCTCCTGGTCCCAGGTGTGGAGCGTCTCAGGAGCCGAACTCCCCTCCACCGTGGTGTCGATCAGGTCCAGACGACCGTCGTCGTCCACGAGCCAGGTGCGTCCCACCTGGTCCCAGGTGAAGCCCTGCACCTGGGCGTCTTCCCCGGCGAAGACCAGCGAGCCGGGCTCGACGTTTCCCTCCTGCGGTGCGGCGCCCGAATCCGTCGTGCGCAGCAACTTCCCGGCCTCGCCCGTCCCCGCGGTGGCGGCGTCCGCCCCGACGCTCGCGTAGAAGTGGCCGTCCGGGCCGAATCCGACGCGGCCGCCTCCGTCACCCGTGGCGCGCGGCAGCCCGGTGACCACACCGGAGAAGCCACCGAGTCGCTGCGCCGGTGCCCGGTCGCCCTGGTAGGCGAAGCGTCCGATCCGGACGCTCTCCGTGGATGCGTAGTAGGCGTGCACAAAGCCGTCCTCGACCGTCAGCCCGAGCAGGCCGGTGCCGTCGGTGGCGTCGACGCCGGGCACCGTGCCGACGACCGAGGTCTCGCCGGTGGTGGGGGTGAGGCGGTGGATGGTGCCGGTGTCGCGGGAGCCGATCAGCAGGTCGCCGTCGGGGAGTTCCGCAAGGCCCCACGGGGCGGTGATGCCGTCGAGGGGGTAGCTGCGCTCGACGGTGGCGGTGCCCTCGGCGGGTGCCGGCGGGGGGGGGGGGGGGGGGTTTCTCTTATTAACAA
>NZ_BHZI01000136.1 GCF_004305975.1 Streptomyces otsuchiensis | reverse complement strand
CCGGGCGAGCTCGGCCCCGTAGGCACCGGTGCCCTCAACACCCACGGCGGCCAGGGCGCCGTGCGAGCGCATCCAGTCCAGCAGTTCCCGGTAACCGCGAATCGAGGCGGGGAACTCCTGGTCGGCCAGGTGCCGGCCGATGGAGTCGATCACCGCCGCGTGGTGGGTCAGGCCGTGCGTGTCGACTCCGCCGGTGATCTCCGGGCCGTCGTGCGTCATGCTGGTCATGTCCGTCCTTGCCGCTTGTCCGAGCCGAGGGCGGCACGCGCCGGTCGGGCGGGTGGACAAGACAGTGACGGGGCTTCTTGACCAAGCTCCTATAAGGTCACAAACGCCCGTCCGGCCGCGTGCGTGGTGGCCCCGCCGACCCGCCGACAAATCCCAAACAAGACAGTCGAAGACGTCAGTCAGGCGGAGAGTCAGACGCATCAGCAGAACCACCACTCACATCTTCACTGTCAGGCGGTGGAGCCCGAGGGGCCGACCGTCAGCCGGCACTCCATCTCCACCACCCCGTCGACCGCCAGCACCAGGCGCTCGGTCACGGGCAGCAGCCCCTCGTCGCTGACGTTCCCGCGCAGGGTGACCACGCCTTCCGTCACCGAGACCGTCACCGGCACTCCCTCCCCCGGGAAGAGGCAGCCGACGACGCCGTCCCTCACCTCCCGGGCGATCTCCTGGTCCGGCCGCAGATAGACCTTGAGCAGGTCGGTCCGGCTCACCAGGCCGGCCAGCCGTCCGTGCGCGTCGACCACGGGCAGCCGCTTCACCCGGCGGCGCGCCATCAGATGTGCGGCGCGCGCCACGCTCGCGCCGCACTCCACGGTGACCGCCGGACCGCTCATCAGGTCGTGGGCGGTGAGCGCGCGGGCCGACGCCAGGCCGGCGATCTCGCGCAGTCGCGCCGCCCGGCCCGGATCCGAACCACGGAACTCGCCGGTCGGCAGCAGGTCGCCGGCGGAGACCATCCCCACCACCACGCCACCCTGCCCGTCCCGGACCGCGCCCGGGGTCGTGGGAGTGTCGCCGGCGAGGACCGGCAGCGCGGTGAGCCGCCACCGCTCCATCGTCCGGACGATCTCCCGGAAGCGGGCCTCCCGGCCCACGGCGACGACGGCCGGGCTCATCACCTCCCGCACGGTGTACGCGCTGCCGTACATGGGTCTCCTCAGGTGTCCTCTCCGGTGAACGGCGGCGTCAGTGCCGGTCCGACAGGCCAGATACCGGTGACGGCACCGGTTCGCCCACCGGGCCCGGCGCGCTTCCGTCCGCGCGGGAGTCGTCGACGCGGTAGTCCAGCCGGTCCACGACGGCGACCACACCGTCCACCCGGGCGGTCACGCGCACCGCGATCTCCTTCTCGCTGAGCCGTTCCGTCTCGCCGCTGAGCGTCACCACACCCTCGCGGACCTCCACCCGCGTCGACCAGGGCGCCAGCCAGAGGGTGTCGACCACCACGTCCCTCGTCACGGCCCGTCGGATCTCGTCGTCGGGACGGTGGAAGACCCGCAGCAGATCCCGTCGGGTCACGATCCCGACGAGCCGGTCCTCCTCGTCCACCACGGGCAGCCGGCCGAGCCGGTGCCGTGCCATGCCGCGTGCCGCCTCGACGACGCGCGCCTGGGCGCGAACGGTCTCCGCCGGTGTCGTCATCAGCCCGCCCGCGGTCACCGGTTCCGGCGCGCCGGGTGTTCCGGGGAGGCCGACGGCGCCCGGCACCACGTGGCCCCCGCCTCCCGCCGTCACGCGGGCGCGGGTCAGGTCCGTGCGGGAGACCACACCGATCACCCGGTCGTCGTGGTCGATCACCGGGAGCCCGCCCACCCGGTGCGTCGCGAGCAGCCGGGACAGCTCCGCGAACGGTGTGTCGCGGACGGCCGTGACCACGTCGGTCACCATCACATGGCCGACCTCGGTGTGCCTCATGACGTCTCCTCCTTGGGTGTCCGTTCGATGCGCTCCGGCGCGGCGGTGCTACCGGCGTTCGCGCGGGTGGCCGGGGCCGGTGTGTCCGGGAACCCCGGCGGGGGCGCCGCGGCGGGCAGGCCCGTCGCGCCGCCCGTCACCCCGGCCCCGCGGACGTCGCACCGTGACGGGGGTTCCACCGCACTCCGGCCGGAGGCCGCCTCGGACCGGGCTCCCGGACACGGCCCCAGCATCGCCCGCCCGCGGCCCGCGCGCCCGGGGCCGGCCGGACACAGGGCGGGGGCCGACCGGCCCTTCGTCAGGGGCCCGCGCACGCCCGTCTGTCGGCGGCCCAGGCGGTGGTGGACCGACCGGCCCTGTCGGGGCCGCGGCCCGCCGGACAGGATGGGGGAGTGTCGCACGGGGCGGCGCGGAGGGAGAGGTGGCGATGACAGCGCACGGGGACGGACACGAGGGGCCGGTCCGGCTGTTCCTCGTCGACGACCACGAGGTGGTCCGGCGCGGGCTGCGCGACCTGTTCGACGCCGAGGCCGGCATCGAGGTGGTGGGCGAGGCGGGCACCGCGGAGCGCGCGCTGGCCCGTGGCCCGGCGCTGCGACCGGACGTGGCCGTGCTGGACGTGCGGCTGCCCGACGGCGACGGGATCCGGGTCTGCCGCGAACTGCGCTCCGCCGTGCCGGGTCTGGCCTGCCTCATGCTGACGTCGTTCGACGACGACGACGCCCTGCTGGACGCCATCATGGCGGGCGCCGCCGGCTATGTGCTCAAGGAGATCAAGGGCTCCGACCTGGTGACCGCGGTCCGCACGGTCGCGACGGGGCGCTCGATGCTGGATCCGGCGACCACGGCACGGCTGATGAGCAGCCTGCGGGGCCCCGAGGGCGAACAGGACGGGTCCCGAGGCGCTCTGGACACCCTGACGCCCCGTGAGCGCGAGATCCTCGACCTGGTCGGGGAGGGGCTGACCAACGCCCAGATCGGCCGACGGCTGTTCCTCTCCGAGAAGACCGTCAAGAACAACATCTCCCGCATGCTGGCCAAACTCGGCGTGGAACGCCGGATCCAGGCGGCGGTCCTGGCCACCCAGGCGCTGCCGCCGGCCGGCCGAAACACCGGCCACTGACGCCCGCTCCCGCCGTCACCTCGGCCCCCCGCACTGCGAGCCCGTCGAACGCCGTTGCGAGTCCATCCCGTTCGGGTGAACCCACGGGGCCGAATAAGCTGTCTCACGCCCGCGTGCCCGCCGGTGCGCGCCGCCGTGCGCCCGGTCTCGCGTGCTGGGAGAGCGCGCTGGACGCGGCCTGTCAGCGGCCACCGTGCGGTCGCGGGGCCGCCCCGCCCGCACCACCGGGGCACAGTCCCGAGACCGACCGGCGACCGCCGAGCGTGGCCGCCGGACCGCGCACCGTGTCGGACCCGACCGCCATACTGAGAGGCGGCACGGAGGTTCGCGACAACGGCTGACGGACGGGGGCGGGGAACACGCGATGGCGGACAGCACGCTGATCCAGGGCCGCTACGAACTGCTGGAGCAGATCGGGCGAGGCGGCATGGGCGAGGTGTGGCGCGCCCGTGACCAGGCGCTGGACCGCCAGGTCGCGGTCAAGTGCCTGAAGCCGCTGGGCAACCACCATGAGGAGCCGGTCCTGACGGGGCTGCGGGAGCGGTTCCGCCGTGAGGCGCGGGTCGCCGCCGGGCTGCAGCACCGCGGCATCACGGTCGTCCACGACTTCGGCGAGTACGACGGCGTCCTCTACCTGGTGATGGAGATGCTGGAGGGACGCAACCTCAGCGAGCTACTGGCCGAACGGGACGCCGCGCCCCTGCCGGAGCCGCAGATCGCGGACATAGCCGCCCAGGTCTCGGCCGCCCTGGACCACACCCACCGCCAGGGCATCATCCACCGCGACCTCAAGCCCGCCAACGTCATGCTCCTGCCGGACGGAACGGTCAAGATCTGCGACTTCGGGATCGCGCGGCTCGCCCACGACATCGGGCTGAGCGCCAAGCTCACCACCACCGGCATGGCCATGGGCACACCGCACTACATGTCGCCGGAGCAGATCTCCGGCGGGCCCGCCGACTTCCGCAGCGACCTCTACTCGCTCGGCTGCGTGCTCTACGAACTGGCCACCGGGACACCCCCGTTCGACCTCGGTGACCCCTGGGCGATCCTGGTCGGCCACCGGGACACACCCCCCGAACCGCTGCGCGAGCGCCGCCCGGAGCTCTCCCCGGCCCTGGACGACCTCGTGCTGGGGCTGCTCGCGAAGGCCCCGTCCGACCGGCCGCACGACGTCGCCGGCCAGACGCGCCGCCTCGCCCTGGCCGCCGCACGGGAGACGGCGGCCAGGACCACGCAGGGCGACACCGGCGCGCCGGCCGGCGCCGACGGGCCCACCACCGGCCCGCCGCCCCCGGACGGCGGGCAGCGGCCCGGGCCGTCCACGCCGCTGCCGGCCTGGACGCGCGGGATGCGCGCGGGACCAGTGGCCGCGGGGCGCGGACCGGCCACCCCCGCCCCCGGCCTCGACACCGGCCTCACCGGACTGTGGACGAGCGTGACCGTGACCGCCGGCCAAGGCCCCCCGGCGGCCCCCGGCGCGCCGGAACTGCTCGACGTGCTCGCCAGCCGCCACAGCGCCGGTCTCAGCCTGGGCCGGCTGGGCCGCTGGGCGGAGGCCCTGGGCGTGCACCAGGAACTCCTCGCCGAACGGGCGCAGGCCCTGGGGGACAACCACCCGCACACGCTCGACAGCCGCCACGAGGTCGGGTACGCGCTCGGACGGCTGGGCCGCTGGGACGAGGCGCTCGCCGGGCACCGGGCCGTCGCCGACGCCCGCTCCCGCAGCCTGGGCCCGCGTCATCCCGCGACCCTCGACTCCCGCCACCAGGCGGCGGTGGCTCTCGGGCGGCTCGGCCGGCCCGCCGAGGCACTGGAGATCTACCGGGAGCTGGTGGTCGCCCGCACCCACGACGCCGGGCGCAGCCACGCGGAGACGCTGCGCGCCCGGCACGGCCTGGGGGTGAGCCTGGGCCGGCTGGGCCGGTGGGAGGAGGCGCTGGCCGAGGCCCGTGACGTCTGCGCGCTCCGCGGCCGGACCCTCGGCGAGGAACACCCCGACACCCTGGTCAGCCGCCGGGAGGTCGCCGTGGCGCTCGGCTGGCTGGACCGCTGGGAGGAGGCACTGGACGAGTACCGGCCGGTGCGGATGAGCCGTGAGCGGGTGCTGGGCGCCGCCCATCCCGCCGCGCTGACCAGCCGGAACGACGAGGCGCACTGTCTGGAGCGGCTCGGCCGCCACGCCGAAGCGGTCGAGCTGTACCGGCAGGTCGCCGAACTGCGCCAGCAGCACGCCGAGTAGGCGACGGCCCACCCGCGGGGCCGCCGTGCGGTCCGGAGCGCGCGGCGGCTCACCCCGGGGTGCCGTCCGGCTCCGCCCGGCGCGTGGCGTCCCCGCCGCGACCAGCGGCGCGTGGGGCCCGCCCCGCGCTCACCGCCTCCCGGCGCCACGTACCATGGCGGCATGTCGTTTCTCCGCCGCCGCAGCGCACCCACGCCCGCCGGTCCGGACTTCGATGTCCTGGCCATGGACCCGGGCGACTGGCCGGGAGTCCTGGGCGCCGGACTGCTGCCCGCGCCGGACGGAACCTGCCAGGGCGTGATCCTGCGCTACGACCTCTTCGGCGGGCGCGGACCGGCCATGGTGATCGGTAATCTCCCCGAGGGCTCGCCCGCCCGGGAGGTGGCCGACGGCGAGATGCCGTTCGAGGTCCTGCATCTCCTCGAAGCCCTGGAGCTGGAGGACGAGGTGCGGTCCACCGGTGTCGAGGAGATCCCGGTGATGCACGAGGACAGCCTGCTCATCGTGCGGCGGGTGCTCTGCTCCGAGGGCCGGGTCTCCTGTGTGCAGTTCGACCGCAGCGACAACGTGCTGGTCACCATCGCGAGCTGGGACCGTCCGATCACCGACGACCTGTACCGGCTGCTGAAGCCGCTGCCGGCGGAGCTGTTCCAGCAGTAGCACTCCCGCGCGTCGACCGGGCGCGTCCCGGCCCGGACGTGCCCTGCCGCTTGCCGCGCGGGACGGGCCGACGCCGTCCCGCGCGCTCGCCGCGGCCGGAGCCTCAGCGGATACCTCAGCGGGTGCCGACGGCCGCGCGGACCGCCCGCCGGGTCAGGGCGAGGTCGTCGTGGAGCCGGCGCAGCAACAGCCTCCGCTCCTCCCCGAACGCCATCGTCCCGGCCGGCCGGGAGCCGGCGGCCGCCGCGTCGGGGGCGGGTGCGCGCATGGCCCGGTGCACCGCCTCCTCGCACTCGCGGATCTCCCGGGTCAGCACCAGCATCAGGTTGACGAGGAAGCCGTCACGCTGCTCCGGTCCCTCCAGCTGTGCCGCCTGACTGAGCCGGCGGCGGGCGGCCGGCGCGGCGCCGAGCACGGCCCACAGCGTCGCGAGGTCGCGTCCGGGCAGGTACCAGCCCGCCGACGACCACCCGAGCAGCGCCGGACCGGCGGGGGAGAGCACCGCCTGGGAGGGGTAGGCGGCGCCGTGACAGAACTGCCGTGGCAGCGCGCCGTCGCGACCGCGCAGTCCGTGCAGCAGCACCCGGAGGTCGCCGAGGTCACGGTCGGTCAGAAGACCCAGCGAGTGGTAACGGCTCAGCAGCGCCGGGTAGTTCAGTCCCGGCCCGAAGTCCGCGCCGGGCGGCTCCCACTCGCCGAGTCTGCGGACACCCGCGAAGACCGCCCGCAGGTCGCCTGCGACGGGAGCGGTGAGCGGATGCCGCCGGGTGGACGCCACGCGCCCCGGGATGAACTCCATGACCAGGGTGCCCGATCCGGAGTCGGCACCGATCAGCCGCGGCACCCGGACGGGCGGCCGGTGCCGGACGAAGATCCGGTAGGCGGCTATCTCCCGCTGCACGCGTTCGGCGGCGGCCGGGGTGAGCGCGCACTTGGCGACGACCGGGCGGCGCCCGATCGCGCCGCCGAGCAGCACGGAGGCGTCGTTGTGGCGGAGCAGCTGGGCGGGGACGAAGTCCGGGCAGATCTCCTGGACGGCGTTGAGGGCGGCGCGCAGCCGGGCGCCGCGCTCACCGGTGAAGTCCAGCCGCTGCCGCGCCGGCGGACGTGGGCGGCGCTGCCGCTCGGGGTGCGGCACGGCGCCGGGCGGAACCGCCGCACCGGTGGGTGCCGTCAGCGGCTGGCGGTACCTGGGGTACACGGGGGAGGGTGCTGGATACATCGGCGAGCCGGGTCCCTTCGTGCGCCGGATGAGGACGCGCCGCCCGTGCCGGGTCGGTGACGGGGCACTCCTGGGGAAGTGTCCGGTCCGGTCCCGGGGCGGGGTGGCGCCTTTCTACCGAAGCGCGCCCCGGAGGTGGCACACCATGTGGCGGACCCTGGCGAAACCCTGGCGAATGAGTGAGTGGGCGGTCGCACGGGGCTACTGTCGAGTCAGCCGAGATCCTGGGGGCTTGACGTGACGCAGCGAACCAACACCCGACTGGCGGACCTGTTCCGGCTGGCGGGATGGTCCAAGGGGGAACTCGCCCGCCTGGTCAACCGGCAGGCGGCGGCCCAGGGTCATCCGCAGCTGGCGACCGACACCACCCGTGTCCGGCGGTGGATCGAGCTGGGGGAGACCCCGCGCGATCCCGTGCCGGAGGTGCTGGCATCGCTGTTCACCGAGCGCCTCGGCCGTGTCGTGACCATCGAGGATCTCGGATTCCGCCGGCCCGGAGAAGCGGGGCGGGGGAAGGCCGTGGCCACCCTGCCCTGGCCCCCCCACCGGACGGCCGCGGTCCTCACCGAATTCACGGGAATGGACCTCATGCTCAACCGACGCGGCATGGTGGGCGCGGGCGCCGCGCTCGCCGCGGGATCAGCCCTCAGCGACGCACTGCACGACTGGCTCACCACTCCGGCAGGCTCGGTGGGCTCCTCGGCCCCCGGAGCCGGGCCCGCCGGCCTGGACCGCTACGAGGCGGCCCCGGTCGGCTCGGCGGAGATCGACGCCCTGGAGCACTCGGTCGAGATCTTCCGGGCCTGGGACGCCCAGCGCGGCGGCGGACTCCAGCGAAAGGCGGTGGTCGGCCAGCTCAACGAGGTGGGCGGCATGCTCGCCTACCAGCATCCGGCGCACCTCCAGCGCCGGCTGTGGGGGGTGGCGGCCAACCTGGCGGTGCTCGCCGGGTGGATGTCGCACGACGTCGGGCTGGAGCCGACCGCCCAGAAGTACTTCGTCATAGCCACCCACGCCGCCCGCGAGGGCGGGGACCGCCCGCGCGCCGGGGAGGCGCTGTCCCGGGCCGCCCGCCAGATGGTGCACCTCGGCCGCCCGGACGACGCGCTGGACCTGATGCAGCTGGCCAAGTCCGGCGCCGGCGAGGAGGCGCTGCCCCGCACCCGCGCCATGCTCTTCACCATCGAGGCGTGGGCGCAGGCGGCGATGGGCCAGGGCCAGGCGATGCGCCGCACCCTCGGCGAGGCCGAGGACCTCTTCGTCTCCGACCGGGCCGATGTCGAGCCCCCCAGTTGGATGCAGCTGTTCGACGAGGCCGACCTCCACGGCATGCAGGCCCTGGCGTACCGCACGCTCGCGGAGTCCGACCCCGCCGCCGCCAGACCGGCCGAGCAGTACGCCAAGCGGGCACTGGCCATGCGGGCGGCCGAGGGCCGGGCCCGCTCGAACATCCTGGACTACATCTCGCTGGCATCCGCGTGCTTCCTCGCCAACGACCCGGACCAGGCCGACCGTTACGCCCGGCTGGCGCTGGTCAGCATCGGCGAGAACTCCTCCCACCGCACCTGGGACCGCCTGCGGGAGATGTACAGGCTGACCGGGGTGTACGCCGGCTACGGCCGGGTGGAGAACCTCCGCGAGGAGATCGAGCACGCCCTCCCCACGGCTCCCGTCTCTCCCGGTGACAAGGGCGCGGGGAAGGGACCGGTGGTCGTCTGAGCGGCGCGGTGGCCGGCACCGGCGGCCGGGTGTCACGCGGCCGGGGGCGCTACCGCACCCTGGCGACCATCACGCACGAGTCCTCCAGCGCCCCGCCCTCACGCTCGGCCCGCCGGCGGCGCTCGACCAGCAGCTCCAGCGCCTCCCGCGCGTCGGCGGCCGCGGCCAGCCGCGGCGCCAGCGTCAGCAGCACCGGATCGCTGGAGCGGGCGGAGCCGCCGCGGCCGTCCGGCCCGGGAGGCCCCGGCGGGAACAGGCCGTCGGTGTGCAGCACCAGGGTGTCACCGCTGCGCAGCCGGTCCACGCGCTCGCCGTAGACGGTGCCCGCTATCGCCCCCAGCAGGGTGCCAGCCGGACGCGGCAGCAGCCGTGCCGAGCCCTCCCGGCACAGCAGCGGCGCCGGGTGACCGGCCTGCGCCCAGGTCAGCGCCCCGTCCTCGGCGCGGTAGCGACAGCACACCAGGCCGGCCAGGACGGGCTGGGTCCCCCGGTCCATCAGATCGTTGAGATGCTCCAGCAGCTCGCCCGGCCGGGTCCCGGTCAGCGCGATGCCGCGCAGCGCTCCGAGCAGCGCCGCGGTGGCCGTCGCCGCGGACGGGCCGCTCCCGGAGAGGTCCCCCACGCTCAGCACGGTGCTGCCGTCCCGGAGGTCCAGCCAGTCGTGCCAGCGCCCGTCCGTCACCCCCTCCTCCGCTACGCCCCCCACCGCCGCTCCGGACAGGGAGCGGGCCGCCACCTCCAGGGAGCGGGGCACGCCGTTCGGCCGCCGTTCCGCAGCGCTGCGCCACGGTGTTCCCCGGGAATCCGGCGCGACGACCGCGAGCCGGTGCTCCGCGTGCTCCGGCCGGGCGGGGGCCCTCGGCCCCTGCTCCGGCACCCGCGCGGCGGCGGACCCCGCGCCGCCCGCCTCCGGCGCTGCCGCCGTCCCACTGACGTCCCGCACCACCGCCCACATCGCCACGGTCGAACCCGCCTCGTCGAGGATCGGTTCCGCCGCCAGCTGCACGGTCCGCAGCGAACCGTCGGGACGCGCCACCCGGAACTCGCAGACGGCGGGCCTGCCGTCGACCAGGCAGACCGTCACCGCCCCCGCGAGAACGGGCTGGTCCGCCTCCACCAGGCAGGACGGCAGCTGGTCCAGGGTGAGCGGACCCTCGGCGGGCGGTCTGCCGAAGATCGGGTACAGCTCCTCGCTCCAGACCACCGCGTCCGTCAGCAGACTCCACTCGGCGCTGCCGACGCGCCCTCCGAGCGGCGCCCGGCCCGACGGCACGGCGGGCGTCAGCTGCCCCAGCTGCCGCCCGAAATCCTCCAGCCGCCCCAGCGCGTCCTCCCACACGGCGTCCCGCACCCGGTGATCGGCGGCGTCGGACGGCTCGCCCCGGCGCAGCGCCTCGACGTCTTCGCGCAGCCCGCGGACGCGCGCGATAAGGTCCTGGAGCGTCTCCAGGTGAGGGGCGTCCGCCGCCGGACGGCGGGCCGGGTGGTCCGGGTGCTGGGAGGAGTGCATCACTGTCCCCGATGCGCTGACGCTGCCGCCCGTGGCCCTGCGGCAGGGCTGGATGGATGGATTCCGACTCTGGCACAGCTTGCCCCGACCCGTGACGGATTCGGCCGCAAGGGCCCCGGCGCGCCGTCACCTCGATGGTGTACCGGGCGTGCGCCCGGGGGAAAAGGCGGGCAGGTCCGGCCCCCGCCGGGCCCGTGCGGACGCCCCACCCGCAGAAATCCCGTTGCCACCGACCGCTCGCCCCCGGATGCTGACTCATATGTTCGCCAGTCCCGTCGAAACAGACATAGCGCCCAGCGGAACCCTGCTCGGGCTGCTCCAGCGCGGGCGAGGGGACGGTGCGCTGCACGCGCTCGCCGCCCCCCGCCCCGAGGCCGTCGCGGCCCTGGAGCGCTGCGTGCTGCACGATCCACGACGTGACTGGCAGCTCGAACACCGCTCGCTCTACTACGCCCGGCTCTACGTCGAACTGCGCGCCGGCCTGGCAGCGGTCGAGGCCCACCTCTTCCACCCCGAGGACGGCCTCGCGGGCGACGGCCTCAGCGCCGCGGACGTGCCGGAGGACCGCACCGGCCTCGCCCTCTCCGTTCTCGGGCACCTGGTCTCCTACGGTGACCAGGAGGCACTCGGCCTGCTGCGCCGGTACGCCGCCACCGGTGCCAACTGGCGCTGGGCGCTCGACGAACTCGCCGTGCGCGACGACGACAGCGCGCTGCGCGATCTCGGACCCGCGATTCTGGCCAGATTTCCCCACACCGACGAGGGCCGGGCCGCCCTCGGACGGACGGTCCGCGACGCCTACGAGCCCCGCCCCTGGCGGATCTGGGCCGAGGATCCGGACCGGCCCGAGCAGGGCGAACGCATCGCGGGCGCCCGCGAGGACGGCGACTTCGGCCGCTGGCGCCGCCAGCTGCGCTCGCCCGGCCCCCGGCCCGGGTGGGGCGTCGCCGCCGTCCTGGACTGGGTGCGGGACGGCTACGACGAGGAGCCGAGGATCTGGCGGGAGGCCCCGGCCGCCCGCTGCCTGGCGGCCGTCACCACCCCCGAGGACCGCCCCGTCCTGCTGGAGGCCGCCCGCACCGGCGGCCCCGCCGTGCGCGCCGCCGCACTGCGCCACCTCGCCGAACGGGAGGAGACGGCGGCCCTCGGGCTGCTGGAGGCCGCCGCAGACGACCCCGAGCCCGAACTGGCCGCCTCGGCGGTCGCCTCCTTCGCCCGGATGCTCGGCCCCGGCGCCCTGTCGCAGGCCCGCCGCTGGGCCGAACGCACCGACCTGCTCGGCTCGGCCGCCTCGGCCGTGCTCGCCCGGCGCGGCGACAGCGGTGACGCTCCGGCGGTGCTCGCCGCCCTGCGCCGCACCGTGCGGCTGCGCGGCACCGACGCCGAGGAGCTGTACCCCCTGGTGGAGGGGGCGGGGCGGCTGACCCTGCGGGCCGCCGCGCCGGTGCTGCGCCACATCTACCGGGAGACGGCCTCCTCCCACCTGCGTGGCCGCACGGCCGTGGCGCTGGAGGCCACCGACCCGTTCTTCGCTGCGGGATTCGCCGTGGAGTGCCTGTGGGACTGCGAGGAGGACACCCGCGAGGTCGCCGCGCGCGCCGCCACCAGCGGGGACGCCCGGGTCGCCGAACGGCTGCGGCGGCTCGCCACCGACCCCGCCGAACGCGACGGCGTCCAGACCGCCGTCCGCGGGCGCCTGGGCGGAGTCTGACCCGCCGTCGGCGGAACGAGCCCCCGGCCGTCGGCGCGTTGGCGGCACCGGACGCGCGGTGCCCGCCCGGATTTGGCACGATGGCCGCCATGAGCGGGCGCTGGGAGTTCTGGATCGACCGGGGTGGCACCTTCACCGACGTGGTGGGCCGCCGGCCCGACGGCGGGCTGGTCACCGACAAGCTGCTCTCCCACGCGCCCGAGCGGTACCGGGACGCGGCGGTCGAGGGCATCCGGCGGATGCTCGGCGTCGCGCCGGGCGAACCCTTCCCCGCCGAACGTGTCGCCATCGTCAAGATGGGCACCACCGTCGCGACCAACGCCCTGCTGGAACGGCGGGGGGAGCCGACGGTGCTGGTCACCACCGAGGGGTTCCGCGACGCGCTGCGGATCGCCTACCAGAACCGGCCCCGCCTCTTCGACCGGCACATCGTCCTGCCGGAGAGCCTCTACGACCGCGTCATCGAACTCCCCGAGCGGACCGGCGCGCACGGCGAGCCCGTCCGGCCGCTGGACACCGCCGCCGCCGAGCGGGAGCTGCGCCGGGCCCACGAGGACGGCTTCCGCAGCGCGGCCGTCGTCCTGCTGCACGGCTACCGCCATCCCGGCCACGAGCGGGAGGTCGCCCGGATCGCCCGCGCCGCCGGCTTCACCCAGGTCTCCGTCTCCCACGAGGTCAGCCCGCTGATCAAACTGGTGCCGCGCGGCGACACCACCGTGGTCGACGCCTACCTCTCACCGGTGCTGCGCCGCTACGTCGACCATGTCGCCGGTGAACTCCACGGCGTGCGGCTGATGTTCATGCAGTCCAACGGCGGTCTGCGCCGGGCCTCCGCCTTCCGCGGCAAGGACGCGGTGCTCTCCGGCCCGGCGGGCGGCGTCGTCGGCATGGCCCGCAGCTGCGGGGAGGCCGGCCGCGACCGGGTCGTCGGCTTCGACATGGGCGGCACCTCCACCGACGTCTCCCACTACGCCGGGGAGCTGGAACGGGTGCTGGGCACCGAGGTCGCCGGTGTGCGGATGCGCGCGCCGATGATGGACATCCACACGGTCGCCGCGGGCGGCGGCTCCGTCCTGCACTTCGACGGCGCCCGCTACCGCGTCGGGCCCGATTCCGCCGGTGCCGTTCCCGGCCCCGCCAGCTACCGGCGCGGCGGACCGCTGACCGTGACCGACGCCAACGTGATGCTCGGCAGGGTCCAGCCCGACCACTTCCCACACGTCTTCGGGCCCGACGGCGACGCACCCCTGGACGCCGGGCGGGTCCGCGAGGGCTTCACCCGCCTCGCCGAGGAGATCGCCGAGGCGACCGGTGACCGGCGCGGCCCCGAGGAGGTCGCCGCCGGGTACCTGGAGATCGCGGTCCTCAACATGGCGAGCGCGGTCAAGAAGATCTCCGTCCAGCGCGGCCACGACATCACCCGCTACGCCCTCGCCGCGTTCGGCGGTGCCGGCGGGCAGCACGCGTGCGCGGTCGCCGACGCCCTCGGGGTGGACAGCGTCGTGGTGCCACCGCTGGCCGGGGTTCTCTCCGCCTACGGCATCGGCGTCGCCGACGCCACCGCGCTCGGCGAGCGGTCGGTCGAAGCCGAGATGGACGAGGAGACCATGGCCCAGGTGCGGGCCGTCGGCGACGAACTCGCCGACGCGGCACGCGCCGAACTGGCCGCCGACGGTGTCGACGCGGAGTCCGTGCGGGTCGGCCATGCCCTGCACCTGCGCTACGCGGGCACCGACGCCACGCTCACCGTCCCCCTCGGAACCCCCGCCGCCATGACGGCGGCGTTCCGTGACGAGCACCTCGCCCGTTACGGCTTCACCACCGACAAGCCCCTGGTCGTCGCCACGGTCGCGGTCGAGGCGGTCGGCGCCGCCGGCCCGCCCCCGGTCAACCGGGCGGTGCCCGCCGGCGAGGGCGGCGCGGCCGAACCCGCCGCCCGCGTCCGGATGTACACCGAGGGCGCCTGGCGGGACGCCCCGCTGCACCGCAGGGACGCACTGCGCGCCGGGGGCACCGTCGACGGACCCGCGATCATCGCCGAGGCCGACGCCACGACTGTCGTCGACACCGGCTGGCGCGCCCGGGCGGGGGAGCGGGGCCATCTGCTGCTGGACCGGGTCACCGCACGCCGGCCGGCCACCGCCGTCGGCACCGAGGTCGACCCGGTGCGGCTGGAGGTCTTCAACAACCTCTTCATGGCCATCGCCGAGCAGATGGGCGTGGCACTGGAGAACACCGCGCACTCCGTCAACATCAAGGAGCGCCTGGACTTCTCCTGCGCCCTCTTCGACGACGAGGGCAACCTCATCGCCAACGCCCCGCACATCCCGGTGCACCTGGGGTCGATGGGGGAGTCCATCAAGGAGGTGCTGCGCCGCAACGAGGGCACCATGCGTCCCGGCGACGTCTACGCCATCAACGACCCGTACCACGGCGGCACCCACCTCCCGGACGTCACCGTCGTCACCCCCGTCTTCGACCGGGCCGCCGGTGCCCCGGACGACGGGGAGCGGGCGCGGCTGCTGTTCCTGGTCGCGTCCCGGGGGCACCACGCCGAGATCGGGGGCATCACCCCCGGCTCGATGCCCGCCTTCAGCCGCACCGTGCAGGAAGAGGGCATCCTCTTCGACAACTGGCTGCTGGTGCGCGACGGGCGGCTGCGGGAGGCGGAGACCCGTGCGCTGCTGGCCGCCGGGCCCCACCCCTCACGGGCCCCGGACGCCAACCTCGCCGACCTCCGCGCCCAGATCGCCGCCAACGAGAAGGGCATCGCCGAGCTGCGGTCGATGACGGCGCAGTTCGGGCTGGACGTCGTGCAGGCGTACATGCGGCACATCAGGGCCAACGCGGAGGAGTCGGTGCGCGCCGTCATCGGGGCACTGCACGAGGGCTCGGTCCGCTACGAGACGGACGCCGGGGCGGTGATCGCCGTCTCCGTCACCGTGGACCGCGACTCCCGCACGGCCGTCCTGGACTTCGCGGGCACCTCGGACCAGCAGCCCGGCAACACCAACGCCCCCAGTTCGGTGGTGATGGCCGCGGTGCTCTACGTCTTCCGCACCCTGGTCGCCGACGACATCCCGCTCAACAGCGGCTGCCTCACACCGCTGGACATCCGCATCCCGGAGGGCTGCATGCTCGCGCCCCGTTTCCCCGCCGCCACGGTGGCGGGCAACGTCGAGACCTCCCAGGCGGTCACCGGCGCGCTCTACGCCGCCCTCGGCGTCCAGGCCGAGGGATCGGGCACCATGAACAACGTCACCTTCGGCAACGAGGGGTTCCAGTACTACGAGACGGTCGCCAGCGGCTCCGGCGCCGGCGACGGCTTCGCCGGCACGGCCGCCGTCCAGACCCACATGACCAACTCCCGGCTCACCGACCCCGAGGTCCTGGAGTGGCGCTACCCGGTCCGGGTGGAGGAGTTCTCGGTGCGGACCGGCAGCGGCGGCACCGGCCGGTGGCCCGGCGGTGACGGCGTGGTCCGCCGGCTCCGCTTCCTGGAACCGGTGACCGTCACCGTCCTGACCGGCCACCGGCGGGTACCGCCCTACGGCATGGCCGGCGGCGGCACCGGAGCACTGGGCGAGAACACCGTGGTCCGCGCGGACGGCACCCGGGAGCCGCTGGCCGGCGCGGACACCGCCGACCTCGCCGCCGGCGACGAACTGCTGCTGCGTACCCCGGGCGGAGGGGGATACGGAGCGCCGTGAACGCGCCCGGCGCGTCGCGCCCACGCGCGGGGGCGCGACGCCGGATCACCAGTCGGCGGTGTGCGGCGCGTAGCGGTCCAGCAGCCGGGTGCGGGCGCGGTGCACGCGGTGCGCCAGGATCTCGGCGACCACCCGCAGCAGCGCGTAGCCGAACTCCGGGTCCTCGTCGCACAGCCGCTGCACCCTGGGCCCGTCGAACTCGATCGACCGCACCGGGCTGAGGGCCTCCGCGCCGAAGTCCCAGGCGAACGGCGGGAACAGCCAGGACCAGCCGAGCATGTCGCCCGTCCGCAGCGTCGCCACCTCCATGGGACGTGACAGCTCGCCCAGCCGCAGGTCCAGCGTCACCGATCCCGAACGGATCACCCAGAACCGGTCGGCGCGCTCCTGTTCCTCGAAGATGCGGGTGCCCTGGGGGAACGCCGCCTCCCGGCCCACCGCCAGCAGCCTCTCCCGCTGGTCCGGGGTCAGCGCCTTCAGCAGGTGTTTCTCCACGGTCATGCTGTGACCTCCTCACGGCCGGGGCACCAGCGCACGCGGCTCCCGCGCGGGGCGGGCACCGGCCTGACACCAGTAACCCCCATTCACCCGGATGCCGCATCCC
>NZ_BHZI01000135.1 GCF_004305975.1 Streptomyces otsuchiensis | reverse complement strand
CAGGCCCATGCCGGTGTCGATGTTGCGGCGGGGGGGGCCCCCCCGGGGGGGGGCCCCCCCCACGCCGGTCACCCGCCGCTACCTCACCCTGCTCCACGACCACGGGAGTGACCCGCACGGCGCCTCGTACGCCCATCTCGTGCTGCCGGGCGCGACGTTCGCGGAGACCGCCGCGCGCGCCGCCTACCCGGGCGTCGAGGTGCTGGAGCTCAGCGGGACGGTCCACGCCTTCCGCACCACCCCCGGCGGGCTGCCCGGCCACCGGGCCGCGACGCTGACCGCGCTCGTCTTCTTCACCGCCGGCACCGCCGCCGGTGTCACGGTCGACGGCCCCTGTGCGGTGCTGCTGCTGGAGGGGCCGGGCGCCCTGCGGATCGCCGTCTGTGACCCCTCCCGCTCCGTTCCCGCGGTGCGGGTGACGCTCGGGCCGCGCGCCGCCCGCCCGCACCAAGCGGTCCGCGAGACGGGTGACGGCGTGACCGTGCTGACCACCGGGCCGCGCACCGAACTGCTGGTGGAGACCGGCGGGGCGCACGGGGCCTCCCGCACGATCACCCTGGCGCCGGGGAGGCCGGTCGCGCCGCGCCACGCGCGGCTCAGCCCGCCCGAGGCGTCCGCCACCGTGCGCGCCGGGCGGCACTCCGGAGATCCGCAGGGCGACCCCGCCCGGCTCCGGGTGCACCAGGCGTCCGGAGCGGACGGCACCAGCCGCGCCTATCTGCGGTTCGGCCTGCCCGCCGGGGTCCGGGGCGAGGAGATCGAGCGCGCGGTCCTCTGGGTGTACGGGGCCATCCCCAAGGACCCCGACAGCCGTGAGTCCGACATGCTCCAGCACCCGCTCCGCGCCCGCACGGCCGCCGACCGCGCCTGGGAGGAGGCCACCGTCACCTGGGACACCGCTCCCGAGCCGGGTGCCGCGCTGGGCACCGACTGGGTCACCACCTATCCGGACTGGGCGGGCCTCGACGTCACCGAGGCGGCCCGAGGAGCGCGGGGGCGGTTGACGGTCGTCCTCGACCAGGCGGAGGAGGGACACGAGACGCTCCTCGACGGCCGCGGCGCGACGGCGAACCCGCCCCTGCTCCAACTGGTCACCACCACGCGCCGCTGAACGCCGCCCCCGCCCGGCGCGCGAGCGGCGTGCGGCGTACGGCGAGAGCCGGGCGGGAAGTGACGGGGGCCACTCCATAAAAAGCACGACGGAGAAGTGTGATCGATGGCACCTCCGGGTATACAAGGCCACCGCCTGCGGTCGTGACCTGCGTGTATGCGCCCCCATGCGCCCCGTGGTCGCGCACGATGGCGCATTCGCGGACCAGATCGGCCATAACGGAGCGGCGCGATGTCAGAGGTTGGCCGTACTGTGTTCGTATGCTCACCGATCCCCGTTCTGGGCGTCCGACTTCCGCCGAGGAAGCGAACGCCGCGATACGTGCCCTGGTCACTGCCCAGGGTGGGCGGTCGTGGTCGGCGGATGACCTCGCGGAACTGGCGCGGCTCCGCGCCGACTGGCTCGCCGCTGTGCGAGTCCAGGTGACCACCGCCGCTTGAAGCGAGACCCCCGGCGCGCGCCCCGGCGCGTAGCCCTGGTCCCCGCCCTGTCCGATGCTGTTCGCCGGCCCCGCCCGGCACGCTCCGACCGCCCTGCCCCGGTGGCGCGCCCCCGATTGCGGCGCGCTGCCGGGTCGATTCCGGGCTGACGCGCCCCGCGCGCGCTTCCTCCGCCACCGCCCCCATCGCCTCGCCCGCTTTTCCCGGCGTCAACATATTGACGCGTGTGGCCATTGTGGGTGATGCGAATTCCTGCGCAGCCGGCTGACCCGTATGCGCTGGGTGCGCCGTTCTCCCGCTCTCGTGCGCCGTTTCGCCGACGGCTGCGCAAGCGTTTGCCGACCCTATTCTGCAAGGGTGATCTCATCAGGGAGGCACCCGAAGAAAGAAGTTCAGCAGGCACTGGAGGAAGCGCGCAAAGCGGGATTCCGTGTGGAGGAGTCCAAGAACGGGCATCGGTGGGGCTGGGTCATATGCTGCGGCTGTAAGGACAAGGAGACGGTCAGCGGTACGCCGAAGAACGCCGGCACCGAGGCCAAGCGGGTCCGGCAGTTCATCCGACAGCACAAGGGGCATTGATGACCAGGGTTCGCGGTCAGGTCGAGTGGGAGTTCACGCTCACCTTCAACCGGGCGATCAGTGAGTTCGAGGCCGACGAACTGGCGGTCGCCGACCACCCCCTGCTGGCCGACGGCTCCCTCGGGTACAGCGTCGGCGGTGAGGGCCCGGCTCGCGGGAGCTGCACCGTGCTCGCACCGACCGTGCTGGACGCGATCTCCACCGCGTGCGCCGCCTTCCGCGGCGTACTGCCCGAGCTCTACCCGGTACGGGTGGAGAACGGTGACAGCGTCACCCTCGACGAGGCCGCCGTCCGCTGCGGGCAGTCCGCGGCGTGGCTGAAGGCGGTCGCGGAGGAACACCGGGGAGGCGCGGGCGGGTTCCCGGAGCCGGAGTTCGTGAGCGACGGCGCCGAGTACTACGCGTGGTCGCGGATCGCACCGCTGCTGCGGCGGCTGGGGACGGACGCGAAGGACGCGCCGGACGACCTGCTGCTGGCGGATCTGCTGATCCGGGCCCGCGCCGCCTCGCTCTCGCGCGGCGTACCGGACTCCGTCCTGGCGGGGCTCACCGGACTGCTCCCGGCCTCGGCGGAGGCGGCTCGGCCGACGGACCCTGTCGCCTGAGCGGCGACCGTCGCGGAACCCCGGCGACTGCCGCACACCGCACATCGCACCACCATGCACCACGCAACGCCGAAGGGCGCTTCCGACTGAAGTCGGAAGCGCCCTTCGTGATTGTGCGCCGCCAGGGACTCGAACCCCGGACCCGCTGATTAAGAGTCAGCTGCTCTAACCAACTGAGCTAGCGGCGCCCGTCGGCCTCGCGGCCGAACACCGAGAACTCTACCCGGTCGACGAGGGTGCTCCGCACCACCTCCGGCGCCCGCGGGCCGTGGCCCGGCTCACAGCGACAGCGAGAGCAGCGCCGGGGCGGCCTGCTCGTTCAGCGTCTCCGCCGCCTCGCGCAGCCGGTGGGCCTCGCCCACCGGGAGGGAGAGCGCCAGACAGCCCACCGAGGCGCCGGCCGTCAGCGGGACCGCGGCACACAGCGTGCCCACGGCGTACTCCTGGAGGTCGAGCACCGGCATCGTCGCGGGCTGCCGCTCCAGGGTGGCGAGAAGAGCCCGGCGGTCGGTGATGGTGCGGGAGGTGAGCCGCGCGGTGCGGTGCCGGGAGAAGTGGTCCTCGCGTCCGGCGTGGTCGAGTTGGGCGAGCAGACACTTGCCGATGGCGGTGGCGTGCGCGGCCGAGCGCAGATCCACCCACTGGTGGACCGCCGGCCGTTCCGGGGTCGCGGAGAAGTGCGGCACGGTCAACTCGCCGTTGGTGTAGCGGCCGATGTACACGGCGGCGCCCACGGTCTGCCCGAGCCGGTCCAGCGCCTGGCGCAGCTTCTCCTCGCGGATCTGCCGCCGGCCCTCGCCGTGCCCGAGCAGCAGCAGTGACTCTCCCGCGAGGTAGGCCCCGTCCTCCAGGCGGCGGAGGTAGCCCTCGTGGCGCAGCATTCGCAGGAGCGCCGCCAGTTGCCGGGGCGGGAGGTTCAGCTCATGGCCGATCTCCTCCTCGGGCACGCCGCCCGGGAACCGCGCCACCGTCTCCAGGACGCGCAGCGCGTAACGCACCGAATGGAACGGGGCGATGGCTCCGGAACCAAGGGCCACAGCGTCCTCCCGCACGATTGCCGCAGTCACCACAGGGTGACGGGAAGCCGACAAGTGACCCCAGGGTAACCGTCGACCACCCTGAAGAGCGGGCTGCCCGGCACTCTGGCCGGGAAACGCCGTGCGGCCCGTCCCGGGGTCGGGACGGGCCGCACGGGGCCCTCGCGCCGGGCCGTCGCAGGTCGTGGCGGTGGTCGCGGTGGACCGGTGCCGAGGGCGCGCGGCCGGTCAGTGGACGGAGCTGAGGAACTCCCGCGTCCGGTCGTTGTCCGGGTCGTTGAAGATCTTGTCCGGCGAGCCGGACTCGATGATCTTGCCCTGGTCGAACATGAGTACCCGGTCGGAGATGTCCCGCGCGAAGCTCATCTCGTGGGTGACGCAGACCATGGTGATGTCCGTGGAGTGCGCGATGTCGCGCAGCACGTCCAGCACCCCGGCCACCAGCTCCGGGTCCAGCGCCGAGGTGACCTCGTCCAGCAGCAGCACCTGCGGCCGCATGGCCAGGGCCCGCGCGATGGCGACGCGCTGCTGCTGACCGCCGGAGAGCTGCGTCGGGTACTTGTCGAGGTGCTCGGTGAGGCCGACCAGCTCGATCAGCCCGCGGGCGCGCTCCGCCGCCTCGTCCTTGTCCATGCCCAGCACGTGCACCGGCGCCTCGGTGACGTTGCGCAGCACCTTCATGTTGGGGAAGAGGTTGAACTGCTGGAAGACCATGCCGATCTTCTTGCGGACGGCACGGTTGTGCGCGTCGCCGGCCGGGACCAGCTTGCCGTTCTTCTCCTCGTGGGTGAGGTACTCGCCGTCCACCGTGATGGTGCCCTCGTCGGGCTTGATCAGCGTCATCAGCAGCCGCAGGATGGTCGTCTTGCCGGAGCCGGACGGGCCGATCAGCGTGACGTGCTTGCCGGTGTCGACACTGAAGCACAGGTCGTCGAGGACGGTGTTCTCACCGAACCGCTTGGTGACGTCCTGGAACTTGATCAGCTCACGGCCCTCGGCGCGGGACTTGCCGGGGGCACCGCCGCCCAGGGCCTCGGCGGCGGACGGCCTGCCGGTACCGGCGGAGTCCGCGGGGGACCCCGTGTCGCTGGGCTGGTTCGATTCGTTGGGGGTGTTCACCGGGGCCTCCGGGTCCGCTGCGTTCTTCGGGGTGGGCTCAGTAGGTGGCAAGGCGTCGCTCCAGCACTCGGATCAGCAGGGACGCCGGATAGGCGATGACGATGAACGCCACGCCGACCACGGTGATCGGCTCCATGAAGTTGAACGTCTGCACGCCGTAGGCCCGCGCGGCGCCCAGCATCTCGACCAGACCGATGGTCGAGATCAGCGGTGTCTCCTTCAGCATCGCGATGACGTAGTTGCCCAGCGCCGGCACCGTGCGCCGGAACGCCTGGGGCAGGATCACTGCCTTCCAGGTGTGGGGCGTGGACATGGACAGGGCCCGGGCGGCCTCCCACTGACCGACGGGGACACCGTCGATACCCGCCCGGTACACCTCCATGGTGTACGTCGAGTAGTGCAGGCCGAGACCGATGGAGCCGGCCACCAGCGCGGAGAGCGTCGGTCCCCACTCGGGCACGACGTAGAAGAGGAAGAACAGCTGGATCAGCAGCGGCGTGTTCCGGATGAACTCCGTGACGCCGATGACCGGCCAGGCGATCCAGCGCGGACCGCGCAGCGCGATGGCCCAGACCAGGCCGAGCGAGAAGGCGAGGACGGTGCCCCAGGCCAGCGCCTGCAGGGTGAGGATCAGCCCGTCCCAGAAGAACGGCATGAAGTCCCACACCGCGTCCCAGTTCCACTTGGAGTTCATCAGGCACCCCCGCCGTTCGTCGAGCCGCCGGCCGGGGCGACGTCACCCTGGCCGGACCGGGACTTCTTCTCCGGCAGCTTTCCGACGCCGCGCTTCGCGTGGCGCTCGACGACCCGCATGCCCCGGGTGATCGAGAAGGCGAGGAGGAAGTAGAGAACGAGCAGCAGGGTGTAGACCGGAGCGCTCTCGTTGGTGGACAGCCGGATGACATTGCCCGCGAACGCCAGGTCGGCGACGGCGATGACGGAGATCAGGGAGGTGCCCTTGAGCAACTCGATAGCGAGGTTGTTGAACGGTGGGACCATCTCGGGCCAGGCCTGCGGGATCTCGATCCGCCGCAGCCGCTGCATCGGGGTGAAGCTCAGGGCGATGCCCGCCTCACGCTGCGCCTCGGGCACGGCGGCCAGCGATCCGCGCACGATCTCCGAGCCGTACGCCCCGTAGGTCAGCGCCAGCGCCAGCACACCCGCCCACAGCGGGACCAGCTGCCAGCCGAACAGCAGCGGGAAGGCGTACGCGAACCAGAAGATCACCACCAGCGCCGAGGCGCCGCGGAAGATCTCGAAGTACGCGCCGGAGAGGAAGCGCACGATCCACAGCCGGGAGGTGCGCAGGGTACCGACGACGAAGGAGACCACCAGCGCGAGCAGCGCGCTGAAGACGGTCGCCTGAACGGTGACCCACAGCCCCGGCAGGATCCAGTTCTCGAAAAGTCCCCAGCTCATTCCTGACAGAGCTCCTTGGCCGTGAGATCCGTCATGTCTTCCTCGGTGAAGCCGAAGGGGGAGACGATCTCCAGCAGCTGGCCGCTGTCCTTCATCTCGTGCAGTTCGGAGTTGAAGGCGTCCCGCAGGGTGGTCTCGGTCGGCTGGAAGGCGAACCCGCCGGCGCCGATCTGCTCCACACCGTCCACCACGGGGGTGAACGGCTCGGTGGACTCCACCCCGGAGGCGCCGCGGGCGGCGGCCACCATGGTGGGAGCGGTCCCGAAGAAGGCGTCGATGCGTCCCTGACGCACCGCGGTCAGCCCTGCCAGCTGGTCCGGCAGGGTGCCGATCTTGGACGCCTCCACACCGTTGCCCATGGCGTAGTCACGCTGGAACCAGCCCGGGCCGGTGGCCACGGTGGCGCCGGAGGCGGCGATGTCCTCGTAGTTCTCGAGTTCCAGCGGATTGCCCTCGGCGACGATGAAGGCGTCCTTCGCGATGTAGTCGGGGTCCGAGAAGATGACCTGCTGGCACCGTTCCGGAGTGATCCACATACCGGCGGCGACGACATCGAACTGTCCGGTGCGCAGCCCGGGAATGAGGTTGCCGAACTCGGTCAGCACGGGCTGAAAAGAATCGACCCCGAGCCGTCCGAAGATCTCTTCGGCGATGGCCGGGGCCTGTCCGGTCAGCTTGCCGCTGTCGCGGTCGATATAGGAGTAGGGGACCTCACTGGCGATCCCGAGCCGGACGACTCCCTGAGACCGGAGTCTGTCCAGCTGGTCGCCGCCGGCCTCGGCCGCCGAGGTGTCGATCCGGGAACACCCGGTCGCACCCAGCGCACCGAGGGCGACGGCGCCGCCGAGCAACAAGGCTCTGCGGCTGATCCCCCCGTTGACAGGTGTGGTTTTTCGTGATGGTCGAACCATAGGCGCGCGGCTACCCAGTCATACCGGAGTCATGCGCTAATAAACCCGTTCGGGCGCACGGGGGCGGCGGAGTCGCACCCGGACGCGCGCATGCGACACCATGGGCGGCCGGACCGACCCACACGGAGGTGCCCATGGCCGAAGCGACCGTTCCCGAGCGCTTCATCACCGTCTCGCTGGAGAGGCGCGGCGTGAGCTGTACCGCCAAGCTGCTCAGCGACCGCGCGCCGATCACCTGTGCCGCGGTCTGGGACGCCCTGCCGCTGGGCGGCGACGTCTACCACGCCAAGTACGCGCGGAACGAGATCTACGCCCTGCTCGACCCGTTCGCCGCGGAGGAGCCCCCGCTGGAGAACCCCACGGTCACCCCGATCCCGGGGGACCTGTGCTACTTCACCTTCACCAAGACCCAGCTGGCGACCGCCTCCTACGGCTACGAGGAGGCGGCGCCGCACCGGGAGCGCTCCACCGTGGTGGACCTCGCCCTCTTCTACGAGCGCAACAACCTGCTGATCAACGGTGACGCGGGCTGGGTGCCGGGCATCGTGTGGGGCAGCGTGGTCGACGGCCTGGACCGGATGGCCGACGCCTGCCAGGACCTGTGGCGGGCCGGCGCCCTCGGCGAGACGCTGAGCTTCGCCCGCGCCTGACCCCCCGGCGGTCCACGGCACGCGGTCGAACGGAGCCCCCGGCAGCCTTCTCGGGTGCCGGGGGCTCCGTCATGCCCCGGAACGGCGGCGCGTCGGCCGGCGTGTGCGGCGCGTGGCCCGCTCGGAAACGCGCCGGTGTGACCAGGAACGGGGGAGGGCAACACCGTTCACGCGGGGGTGGTGCGCCCGCCGAACGGGTGAGGTCGGACCGTGCGTGGAGCGCGGCCACACCGGCCACGCGCCCTACACGCTCTCAGAGCCGGACCACGCGACCCGCGTCCTCCGGCGAGGCCACCGGCACCGGGACGACGGGCGCCCGGCCCGCGGCGGCCCCGTCCTCCGAGCCGTCAGCGGGCCCGTCGCCGCGCTCCGCCCCCGCGTCGCCCTTTGTGCCGTCCCCCGTGTCGTCCTCCGTGCCGTCCTCCGCCCGGGCGTCCGCCCCGGCCCTGCGCCGCGGCGACAGATGGGCCCCCAGAGGAAGGCAGAGCAGCACCAGCCCGCCCCACATGGCGAAGGCGAAGCTCCACAGCCCCATCATCACCGCGATCGACAGATGGAAGCCGACCCCCGCCGCCAGCAACCAGTAGCGCAGCCGCTGCCGCACCAGCAGGCAGGCCGCCAGGGCGATCTCCACGAAGAGCGGCAGCCAGGTCAGTACGGCCACCCCGACCGGCAGCGCCAGCATCGGCTCCACCAGCGGGCGCAGCGGGCCCGGCGGCCCGAAGGTGTCGGAGGTGCCCCAGTACCAGAGCGCGGTGCCGTCGGCCCACTCGCTGTGCGGCAGCTTGGCGACACACGCCTGGAAGTAGAGGAAGCACATCTGCACGCGCAGCAGCACCAGTGCGCCGCTGCCCGCCAGCGCCCAGCCGCGGCGGCGGTCCTCCACCCCGTCCGGGAGCCGCTGCCAGTGCCAGCGCCGGGGGTCGCCGAGCGCCGGAACGGCGAGAAGCAGTGCGAGGATCATCGCGATCTGGTCCCCGCCGTCGCTGATCGCGATCCCACTGAAGACGCTGAAGCCGATCCAGGCGTGCGCGGGGGCCGTCCAGCGCGGGCGCCATCCCGAGGCGACCACCAGCAGCGCGGCGACACAGAGCCACCGGGCCAGGGTGAGCTGCCCGCCGGGGACCACACAGAAGACGCCGGCGCGCGAGAGCCCCTCGCACAGCGGGTAGTCGCCGAGCATCGCGACCGGCCGGAAGAGGGTCGAGGTCGCGCTGAACGCGAGCGTGCCGGCGGTGCCGAGGGCGACCAGGGTGCGGGCGAGACCGTAGACGTTGGTCCAGGGCTGTGGGACGCGGGTCAGCACGAGACCTCCAGGACGACGAGTTCCTCGGCGGTGCGCGGAGTGTCCATCAGGTCGCGCCACGCCCAGGGGACGGGATGCTGGGTCGCGACGGCGACGCGGCCGCAGAGCGTGGGATCGGGGACCGGGTTGTCCACCTCCGCGGCCAGCGGTGCCGCGTCGGCGCAGGCGGTGGCGGTGGGCTGCTCGCACTCGGTGTAGTCGAAGGGCGCGGCGGCGTGCAGCAGGACCGCGATCTCGATGCCCTGGGAGCGCGAGGCCCGGTTGAAGCCGTACTCGGAGTGCCGGCCGAGGGCGGCGCTCCGCCACTGGCCGTCGGTGAACCGCAGGGGCTCGAACTCCGGGTCACGCGCCGACTTGGTGAAGAACGCCCAGCCCTGCGGGAAGAGCGCGGCGGCCGGTCTGGCCACCGTGTCCTGCGCGGGCAGGGTCACGACGTTGGACGGCAGCTGCGCCTGCGCCACGTAGGCGGTCAGCAGCACGGCGAGGGCGGCGAGCCCCGCGATCCAGGAGCGGGGGACCGCGACCGTACGGGCGGCGGACACGTCGACCCGGTCGACGGGGAGCCGCGCGGCGACGCGCTCCACCCGTCGCCGCGCCGGAGAGGTGTTCGGCATCTGCTTCGCCTTATGTCCTTGCCTTGCGTCGAAATCGCTCCGTCGGCCCGGGCGGCCCACACGGGGCCGCCCGGGCACGGAGCCGGGGGTGGCGGTCCGCCCGTCGCGGGGACCGCCGTGAGCCCGGGGGAACCGGTCAGATCGTGGCGAGAACCTTGGTCAGCGTGGCCACGGCCCGCTCACGGTCCAGGTCGCTCTGGATCTCGATCACGGACCACATCTGGACCTCGACCACGGCGGCCGCCACCGCGATGGCCGCGACGTTCACGCCGACGCCCACGTTGACCAGGACGGCGATGTTGAAGACGAAGACGGCCTGACCGGTCCCGTCGGGCAGGTCGGCGCCGACGATCTGGGCGCCTTCCTCCAGCAGCTTCCCCGCGTCGTTCAGCGCGGCCTCGACCTGGCGCGGGTCGCCGCTGCGCACCCGGGTCGAGAAGTCGGCGAAGAAGCCGGGGGAGCTCTCCGCCATGGCGGCCTGGAGGGACGCGACGTAGTCGACGGCCTCCGCGGACTTGTTGGCCTCCAGCTGCCCCTCGGGGTCGTTGTACTTCAGCTGGCTCTTCAGGGACTCGCCGATCTGGCCCTGCCCGAAGAAGATGCCGGCGAAGAGCGCCTCGCCGTCGGCGGTCGCGTCGGTGAGGGGCGCGGTCACGGCCGGCGAGCCGTGCCCGCCGGCGGAGGAGGCCGCGCCGGCGGTGGCGGCGCCGGTGCCGAGCAGTGCGGCAGCGGCGACGACGGCTATCAGGCGGTGGGATTTCTTCATGGGTTCTCTTCAACCTCGCACTCTGTGGTCCGGGCGCCCGCCCCCGTGGAGTGGGGCGGGCGCGGTGGTGGCGGGCGGCGAAGGGCGGCCACCGGTGCCGAACCGCGGCACTGGCTGTCAGGCATGAGCACACCCCCGTTACTCACCACGTCAGCTGAAGTGAATGAAACGTGTTCAAGCGCTCATCCCAGCTAACGCCCCAGAGAGTGGCACGCACGTAATGAATGAGTCAAGCGGGGGTGAAGGGGCGAAGGAGACTCGTTCATATCAGTTCATTCACTGGGGGACGCGCGGCGACGCCCCCGCGGTTGCGGCGCCGCGCGGGTTTCCGGCGGCGGCAGCGCGCGGGTCCCGTCGGCGGCCACCTCCGGCACACACGAAAGCGGGTCCCGCGCCGTCCCGTTCGGGACGACCGGCACCCGCTTCGCTTCCCGCCCCGCCGCCCGCCCCGTGCGGCGACGCGGCGGCGGCTCAGCCCCGGACCGGCGGCGGTGGCAGCTCCGCCGCGCCGGACCGGTACAGCGCGTGCGCCGCCCGCAGCACCGTGCCGTCCGCGTGGCGCGGGCCCACCAGCTGCAGCGCCACCGGCAGCCCGTCCGAGTGAAGGCCGCACGGGACACTGGCCGCCGGCTGCTGCGTCATGTTGAACGGGTAGGTGTACGGCGTCCACTCCGTCCAGCGCCGCATACCCGATCCCTCCGGCACCTCGCGGCCCACCCCGAACGCGGTGAGCGGCATCGCCGGAGTGACCAGCAGGTCGTACCGCTGGTGGAAGCCGCCCATCATCCGGCCCATGGCCATCCGCACATCCACCGCGGCCAGGTAGTCCACCGCCGAATACCCCTCGCCCTCCGCGCAGATCTCCCGCAGCCCCGGGTCCATCAGCTCCCGCGCCGCGCCGACGATGCCGCCGGTCGCACGGGCCGCTCCGCTGAACCACAGCGTGTGGAACGCCTCCCGTACCAGCTCCGGCTCCGGCAGCGGCGGATCGGTCTCGACGATCTCGGCGCCCAGCTCCGCCAGCCGTTCCACCCCCCGCGCCACCGCCGCCGCGATCTCCGGGTCGGTGCGCTGGGCACCGAGCCCGGCCGCACCGAGCGTGGGGGAGTAGGCGATCCGGAGCCCGGTCAGCCGAGGAGGTTCGTCACCGGTGTCACCCAGCGCCGCGACGAAGCTGCCGGCCGGCGGCCCCAGATGGGACCAGTCGCGCGGATCGGGCTGCCCGATCACGTCCAGCAGCAGCGCCGCGTCCGCGGCGTCCCGGCTCATCGGCCCCACGTGCGCCAGGGTGCCGAAGGCACTGGCCGGATGCAGCGGCACCCGGCCGTACGTCGGCTTCAGCGCGAAGGTCCCGGTGAACGCCGCCGGGATTCGCACCGACCCGCCGCCGTCCGTGCCGAGGCTGAGCGGCCCGGCGCCCAGGGCCACCGCCGCCGCGCTCCCGCCGCTGGAACCGCCCGCGGTGCGGGTGGGGTCGTACGGGTTCCCCGTCGCGCCGTGCGGCGGACAGTCGGTGACCCCCTTCCAGCCGTACTCCGGAGTCGTCGTCTTGCCGACGAAGACCGCCCCGGACTCACGCAGCCGGGCCACCGCCGGCGCGTCCTCGTCGTTCGGCGCGGTGCTCGCCGCCGCTGAGCCGCGCAGGGTGGGGTGGCCGCGCAGCAGCAGGATGTCCTTGACCGTGACCGGCACCCCGTCGAGCGGGCCGTCCGGTTCGCCGCGCCGCCAGCGCTCCTCCGAGGCCGCCGCCTGCCTCAGCGCCTCCTCGTGCAGCAGCAGGACGAACGCGTTGACCGACCGCTGCGCCGCCTCCGCCCGGGCGAGCGCGGCACGGGCCGCCTCCACCGGGGAGAACTCGCCCGCCCGGTACCCGGCGACCAGCCGTGCCGCGGACAACGCCGTCAGATCCGTCATCGATGACTCCCGTCAGCTCCGTGCCCATCGGCGCCACCGCGCGGCGCCGTCACTCTCGCCCGGCCGGCCCGGCCCACCGGGCCCGGACCGGCCCGCCGCGCCGCGTCGCGTCAGCTCTGCGGAACGTAGCCCAGCTTCTTGTCCACCACGTTGCTCAGCGGTTCGCCGGCCGCCCAGCGGTCGAAGTTGTCGAGGAACTGCTCCGCGAGGTCGTCCCGCCAGCCGATGGTGTCGCCGCTCATGTGCGGGGACACCAGCAGACCCGGCACCTCCCACAGCGGGCTGGACTCGGCCAGCGGCTCGCTGCCGAAGACGTCCAGGGCCGCTCCGCCGAGGCGGCCCGTCCGCAGCGCCTCGACCAGATCCGGCTCCACCACGTGCGGGCCGCGACCGATGTTGATGAAGCGGGCGCCGTGCTTCATGAGCCCGAAGTTGTGGGCGTCGAACAGTCCGGTGGTCGCCGGTGTCAGCGGCGCCGCGCACACCACCCAGTCCGCTTCGGCCAGCAGCGCGGGCAGGGCTTCGCTCGCGTGCACCCGTCCGAAATCGGGATCGCCGTCCCGCTCGCGGCGGCCCGACAGCGCCACCTCGACACCGAGTGCCTGGAGCGTGACCCCGATTCTGCGGCCGATCGGGCCCGAACCGACCACCACGGCGCGACTTCCGCGCACCTTGTGTGTCTCCCGGTGCCGCCACTCACGGCGTCGTTGAAATTCCCACGTGCCATGGAAATCCTTTGCCATGGCGATGACAAGACCGGCCACGTATTCGGCGATCGGCTGATCGAAAATGCCACGCGCATTGGTGACGACTGTGTCGGATTCCGCCAGCTCGGGGAAGAGTAGGCGGTCCACCCCGGCGCTGGCCGTGTGGACCCAGCCCGGCCGCGGTCCCGGCCCCGGCCAGGCGGTCCGCAGCGCGTCGGAGGAGAAGTCCCACACCAGCAGGACATCGGCCCCGGACAGCTGTCCTGCCAGGGATTTCTCGTCTCCGAAGACCACCTCCGCCCGGCCCGCGAGCCTGTCCAGCCCGGGGGGCAGGGTGGGGCCGGCGGTCGGTCCGGAGGAGCCGAGAACGAGAACGCGGGGTTCGGTCATGACGGGGAAACCATTTCGCAACGCAGACCTGTTTCGCTGAAGCCGGATGACTCCGGACACGGGTGTGGGTCGCCCCGTTGTATACCGGCGGGGGCCGGTCACGGAAACCCAGGATTGACCACCGTAGGGAGAAGAAACTACCGTCGTCAATGAAGGCATCTGTCCCGGCGTCCCGGTTTCCGAACCGGCTGTGTTCCATCCTCGGCCAGATCAGCTCATCTGCGCCGCCCCTCCGTCTCATTGGGGTTCCCCATGGATGTCTCCTTCGTAGGTGGGCCGACGCCGCAGCGCGGTGTCGGCATCGTCGCCCCGTTCGACTTCGCACTGGACCGTGAACTGTGGCGCTGGGTCCCGGACGATGTCTCGCTTCATGTCACCCGAACGCCGTTCGTCCCGGTGGAGGTCAGCCTCGACCTCGCCCGGATCGTCAGCGAACACGAGACCCTGGCCGAGGCGGTGCGCGCGCTCGCCGCGGTCAGCCCGGAGGTCGTCGCCTACGCGTGTACCTCCGGCAGCTTCGTCGGCGGCGGTGTGGGCGAACGCGCCATGACCGCCGCCATGGCACGGGCGGGGGAGATGCCCGCGATCACCACCTCCGGCGCCCTGCTCAACGCCCTGCGCGAGCTCGACGTGCGGCGGGTCGCGGTCGTCACGCCTTACACCAAGTCGGTCACCGACTCCCTGGAGGACTACCTCGCCGAGGGCGGCATGGAGGTCTGCGGCCGCAGCTATCTCGGCCTGACCCGGGAGATCTGGCGCGTCGGCTACCGCGAGGTCGTCCGGATGGCCCGCGAAGCGGTCGCCGACGGCCCCGACGCCCTCTTCATCAGCTGTACCAACCTGCCGACCTTCGACATGATCCCGCAGCTGGAGGCGGAGCTGCGGATGCCCGTGCTCTCCGCCAACCAGGTGACGGTCTGGGACGCGTTGCGCATGATCGGCAAGGAGGCCGTGGGACCGTACCAGGCGCTGCTCGACCCGGCCGCCCGCCGGGGACCGGCCGCGATGGGAGGTCTGCCCGGCACGGAGCAGCCGCCCGGGGCCGCCGCCTTCGCGGGCTCGGCCACCTCCGGAGCCGCGGAGGACGGCCCGTCCGTGGCGGAGTCCGGTGAGGCGCCCTTTCCGTCGGACGAACCAGGACCCACGGCCTGAGGGCGCCGTCTTCGGCCCGCTTCCCGAGGCCACCACCACCCCCGCCGAACCCGTCGGCGGGGCCTCCAACGACAGCGCCCCGGCCGGGACGACCACCCCGGCCGGGCCGGCCGGAACGCCTGGCACCGACGACGCGACGGATCGCGGCGGCATCCCCGCCCCCGCCGAGCCGGCCGACACCGGCCGGACCGACACCGCCACGCCCGCCGTGACGGGCACGGGCGCCGAGTCCGCCCGGGGCCCGGCGGCGGGCGGGCCGCTCACCGACCGGTCCTCACACGAGCCGCGAGCGTCCGAGCCGCGGGCGTCCGAGCCCCGGGCGCCCGAGCCGCGGACACCCGAGCCGCACACCGAAACCGAGAGACAGCCCCACCCGGAAGGAGACGTATTGATGCGGGAGACCGCGCACGCGCCGGCCACGGAGGACACCGCGGTCGGCACAGTGGGATTCCTCTACCCCGGCTACTCGGCCGAGGACGACGTGCCGAGGATGGAGGGACTGCTGAACGAGGCGGGCGGCCGGGTCCGGCTCCCCCTGATCCACACCGACATCGGGACCGACGCCCACGAGGTCGACGCCCTGCTGGAGATGGGCTCGGTGCACCGGCTGGTCCCCGGCGCCGGCGAGCTGCGGGAACAGGGTGCCCAGGCCGTGATGTGGGCCTGCACCAGCGCCAGCTTCGTCTTCGGGTTCGACGGCGCGCACCAGCAGGTGCGCGAACTGGCCGAGGTCGCCGGACTGCCTGCCTCCAGCACCTCCTTCGCGTTCGCCCACGCGGCCCAGGCCATCGGCGCCGGGAGGGTCGCGGTCGCCGCCACCTACCCGGAGGATGTGGCCCTGCTCTTCGCGGAGTTCCTCCAGGCGTCCGACATCTCCGTGACCGGGGTGCGATCCGCCGGGATCATCACCGCCGCCGAGGTGGGTACCTGGGGCTATGACGAGGTGCTGGCGCTGGCCCGCGCTGGTGACGACCCCACCGCCGACGCCGTGCTGCTGCCGGACACCGCCATGCACACGGCGGCGTGGGTGACCAAGCTGGAGGAGGAACTGGCCAAGCCGGTGCTCACCGCGCACCAGGTCACCGCCTGGGAAGGGCTCGGGCTGATCGGCCGCGCCGTCGACTGCCCCGCTCTCGGTACGCTCTTCACCACCCACCACTGACCGGCCGCCGGGAGACCCCGGCGGAAACAGCCGACGTGGCGACCGGAGTGCTTCCGGCGGCCACGTCGGCTGTTCCGGTGGGTGCGCGCCGGGCGAGTCGCGCGGTACGGCACCGGCACGGAGCCGCCACGCCACGCCATGAGGGAGAACGAACGAGATGACCGACGCCGGCCGGGTCGTCGTGGTGACGGGACCGCCCGGCGCGGGCAAGAGCACCGTGTCCGCACGGCTGGTCTCGATGATCTCCCCGAGCGTCCATCTGCACGCCGACGACTTCTGGGGCTTCCTGCGTGAGGGCGCCGTCCCCCCGTACCTCCCGGAGGCCCATCGCCAGAACGAGGTCGTGATCGGGGTCCTGGTCGAGGCCGCGTTCGCCTACGCGCGGGGCGGCTACCAGGTCGTCCTCGACGGGGTGATCGGTCCGTGGTTCCTCGGGGGCTTCACACAGGCGGCGCGGAGCTCGGGCATTCCACTGCGCTATGTCGTCCTGCGGCCCGATCTCGACACCACGGTCGCCCGGGCGAGCGGACGGGGGCCCGGCGCGCTCACGGAGCGGGAGCCGGTCCTCGCCATGCACCGGCAGTTCCAGGACCTCGGCGAGTTCGAGCCGTGCGCTGTGGACACCACCGGCCAGTCCCCGGCGGAGACCGCCCGAGCCGTCCACGCCCTCCTGGCCACCCCACCACCCC
>NZ_BHZI01000134.1 GCF_004305975.1 Streptomyces otsuchiensis | reverse complement strand
GGGCGGTGGGGACGGCTCGCGGTGGTGCGCTGGTCGTACGCGCTGACCGTGCCCGCCGTGGCGGGTGTGGTGCTGGTGCCCGGCCCGGCGATCTACCTGTGCGTCGCGCTCGCCTCGGCGGGGCTGTACGTCCCGTTCTCGCTCCATCTCACGCTGGCGCAGGACTACCTGCCGGGCAGGATCGGGACGGCGAGCGGCGTCACGCTGGGGCTGACGGTGAGCGTCGGCGGCGTGGCCAGTCCGTTCATCGGGGCCGCCGCCGACAGCGCCGGGCTCCAGGTGGCGCTGGCGCCGCTGATCGTGCTGCCCGCGGTGGGATGGCTGCTGCTGCGGCGGCTGGGCGAGCCGCCGCCGGCCGCCGGCCGCGCCGCGCCGGCAGCCCGGGAGGCGGACGGGGAGCGCCCGGCCGCCGGGGAGTCGGGCGCCCCGGCGGCGGACGGGGATCAACGGGCGTAGAGCGGGTTGACCTCCATGCAGGCCGAGTCGTCGTCACCCTTGAGCGCCTCGCCGCTGTCGAGCCGCTCCGGGGGGTCGGCCGGTTCCGCGTCGTCGGTACGCTCCGGGAACTGGTTGCCCTCGCGCCAGTCGCTGCCGATGACCAGGGTCAGGGTCTCGGCGCCCTGCGAGACCCGCAGCGCCCGCTCGGGCAGGCCCAGCGCCTCGGCGACGAGCCGCGCGTTGGCCTCCGCCTGCTCGCCGGCGGGGTGCGAGAGCGAGGTCTCGGCCTGGGAGATGGGCCGCTCGTCCACGACCGTCCCGGTGAAACCGAGCGCGGCCAGTTCGGAGACGATCGCGCTCGCCCGGCCGGTGACCGCAGCGAAGGAGACCGATCCGGTGCCGTTGCGCACGGTCACCGGCACCTCGGAGGGCGCGTCGGCCTCGGGGCCGGCGTCCTCCCCGTCGCCGTCCTCGTCGTCCTCGCCGTCCCGTTCCCCGGAGGCGATGTCGTCGGGGTACTCCTCGTCGAGGGCGATGTCCTCGCGGACCAGGGCGAACAGTTCCTCGGCGGCGCCCGGCTTCGGCATCACGTGCGCCTCGGGGTTCTGCGGCGCCGGCACCCACGGCATGGTGATCATGTTGATGCGGTCGTTGGGTACTTCGCGCAGGTCCTCGCCGAGGTCGTAGAGACGGTTGACGCTGCCGAGCGCCGGATCCACGGTCAGGGCCCGGGTGGCGGCGTTGGCGAGGGAGTTGAGCTTCGCGGGGTCGGTCAGTGTGGCGCCCGCCTGCAGCTCGCGGACCATCGCGGAGAGGTACATGTGCTGGGCCTTGGTACGGCCGACATCGCTTCCGTCGCCGAACCCGTGCCGGGTGCGCAGCCACTGCAGGGCCTGCTCGCCCTTGATGACGGTCTCGCCCGCCTCCAGGTCCAGCTTGGACTTGGGGTCCTTGAGCGCCCGGTCGACGCAGACCGGCACGCCGCCGACGGCGTCGGCCATGCTCACGACGCCGGCGAAGTCCAGCATCATGAAGTGGTCGATCGGGACTCCGGTCAGCTCCTCCCAGGTGGCGACGGTGCAGCCCGGGCCGCCGCGCTGAAGGGAGTGGTTGATGGTGTCGGACTCGACAGCCTCGTACTCCCTGCCGCTCTCCGGGTCGGTGCACTTGGGCATCGCGACGCGGGTGTCGCGCGGGATGGAGATGACGGTCATGTTGCTGCGGTCGGCGGCGACGTGCAGCAGCATCTGCACGTCGGCGATGGGCGGGCCGTCCGCGGTGTCCGCGGCGCCTCCCAGCCGGAGGTTCTCCTCGGAGTCCCGGGCGTCGCTGCCGAGCAGCAGGATGTTCAGCGGGCTCTGGCCGGCCTCGTTCGGCGCGGCCTTGTCGAGCTTGTTGTCGCCGAGGTGCAGGTCGCTCTTGGTGAGGTTGTCGTTGAGGTACTGGACGTAGAACCAGCCGGCCGCGCCGGCGCCGACGACGACCAGGGCCAGTGCGGCCGAGCCAGCTATCAGCACCCGTGCCCAGCGCGGACGCCGCTTCCCGCCGTGGCCGTCACCGCCGTCGCCGCTTTCCCCACCGTCACCGGCGCCGGCGGCGTCCGTTCCGGCCGGGCCTTCGGGACCGTGCGGGCCGGCGGGGTCTCCCGCGGCCTCGGCACCGCTGTCGGTTCTCCCGGGGCCCTCCCCGGAGCCCGCGGGCTCCGGGGCCGAGACGGCGTCCGCTTCTCCGGCCTCGCCCGGGGCTGTCGCGGCGCCGGGACGGCCGGTGGTGCGGTCGTCGTAGAGGCTGTCGTCCCACCCGAGGTCCTCGGGGCGGGTGACCGGGACGGGCTCGGGCTCGTCCCCCTCGGGTATGCCGTTGGTGCCGCGCACGGCTGCTCCCCCGTGTCGTTACGGTTGTCGGTCGGTCATCGGTTTCGTCTCCCCCTGCGGACGCCGCTGGTCACGCGGCGCAGGTGCTCGCCGCTTCGTCGGCCGTCGAGGTGTCGAGGTCGTCCGGCTTCTTGGCCGGGGCCTCGATCGGGACGCCCGGCTCGGTGAAGTCGTTGCCGAGGATGAGCGTCATCGCTCCGCCCGCCTCGCGCTCGGCGCTCTCCTTGAGCGCCTTGGAGGGCAGACCCATCAGCTCGGCAAGCGTAGCCGCCTGGCCGGCCTGCTCGGCCGTGTGCAGGAGCACGGTGGTCTCCTGGGCGTCGGCGTTGCCGCCGAGGATGGCCAGCTCGGCGCCGTTGCCGAGGAGCCAGGCGAGGGTCTGCTGGGCCGCTCCGGGGACGTCGCCACCGTTGAAGACCTGGACCTGGACCTGCTCCACGGGCGCGGGCTCGGGCTTGTCCTCGCCGTTCTTGCCCTCCTCCTCCTCGTCCTGCTCCTCCTCGACCGCGGTGAGGGAGATGTCCTCCTGGATCATCCGGAACAGCGGCGCGGCCTTGGCCTGGTCCAGCACGACGGTGGCCGCGACCTCCTCCACCGGGTTGTCCATGACGGGCAGGGTCACGAAGGAGATGTCCTCCACGGGGACGCGGCCGAGGTCACGGGCGAGGTCGTGCAGCTTCTCGACGCTGCCGATGCCGGTGTCCACCGTGAGCGCCTTGGTGGCCGCGTCGGCGAGGTCGAGCAGCTTGCGCGGGTCGGTGAGCGTGCCGTTCTCGGTGAAGGAGCGGGCCATCGAGCCGAGGAACTGCTGCTGGAGCGCGATCCGGCTGAGGTCACTGCTGTGGCCGACCGAGTCGCGCGTGCGGACGAAGGCCAGTGCGTCGTCGCCCTCGATGACGTGGGTGCCCGCGGAGAGCTTGAGGTGGGACTTCGGGTCGTCGATGTCCTTGTCGAGGCAGACCTCGACCCCGCCGACGGCGGTGGAGAGGGTCTTGACGGCGTTGAAGTCGAGCAGCATGAAGTGGTTGATCTCGATGCCCGTGAGTTCCTGGACGGTCTTCCAGGTGCAGCCCGGGTCGCGGCCCTTCTGGCCGTAGCTCTCGTTGAACCGGACGTTCTGGTCACCGGGGATGATCTCGGTGACGCCGTCCTTGGTCGTCTCGCACTCCGGGATGTCGACTATGAGGTCACGCGGGATCGACAGCGCGGTGGCGTGCTCACGGTCCTTGGAGAAGTGCAGCAGGACGGTGGTCTCGGCGTGGCCGAGGGAGTCGCGGTCGCCGTAGCCGTCGTTGCCCTCACCGGTGCGCTGGTCGGAGCCGACCAGCAGGATGTTGACGGGCGCATCACTGGTGGCCGGGTTGTCGTAGGGGACGTCGACCTTGGTGATGTTGTCGTTCAGCTGCCGGTAGACCATGTACGCGGCGGTGCAGCCGACGATCATCAGCAGCGCGACGACCCCGCCGGTCCAGAGCAGGATCTTCTTGCGGAGGTTGCGCTTCTTCGGCTTGCGCCGGCCGCGCGGCGCGCGGCGGTCACGCTGCGCGGGAAGCTCGCGGTCGCCGCCCGAGGGCGGCCGACGGTCGCGGGCGCCCGCGGCACGGCTGCCGGACTCCCCCGGCGCACGCCGGGTGCCTTCGCGCGCGCCCCCCTCCGGATCGCGCTCGCCTCGGCGGCCCGGTTCGTCCGGCTCACCGGGGGCCGAGGGCCGCCGGTCCTCCTCGCCGGGCGCACGGCGCTGGCGGGGCGGCGCACCCCGGTTCGGCGCACCGTCCGACGGCGCGCCGCGCTGCGGAGCACGGGTGCCGGCCGGTGCGCCACCGCGTTCCCGCGGACCGCCCGGCGGGCGCAGTTCGTAGCTGCCCGTGTCCGGATTGAATACCCACTGTTCGGCGGGGTCCATGCCCCCCGCTCCCCCACGTCCCTGCGCGTCCACTTGTGCGTGCGCCCTCCGTGCCGACTTGAGGATCGGACGCCAAACACTAACCTCCGAGTTCCATGCGAAGCGACGGCGGTGACCTATTCCACCGGCGCGAAATACGCTGATAACACCCTGTGTTCCACTCTTCCCCTTTAGTGGATCTGTCTTCCTTGTCCGCAGATGTCACCATTCGCCGACATGGCTTTACCAGCCACCCGACTACCCTCCGGAATCGGTCCGCTGAAACGTCCCTCAGCCGACTAGGGGGTGCCCTGGCCCGCGGGTGGCCGATTCTCTGCCCCCTCCGGCGCAAGGACGCCACCAGGCGCGGCGGCACCGGAGGACTCCAGGGTCACCGGCTGGTCCCAGCGCAGCTGTTTGAAGAGTTCATCGGCGTCCGGCTGTACCAGGACATCGCGGTCCGGGTCGTCCGGGTCGTTGACCCGGGGCACCGTCAGGAAGCGGAGGGCGTCGTCGGGAACGTCGCGCACCTCGCTGACCAGCTCGTACAGTCGCGGCAGCGAGGAGAGGCCCGGGTCGACGGTGATCGCCGAGGTGGCGGTGGTGAGAACCGGGTAGAGCCGGCCGGGGTTCATCAGCACCTCGCTGGAGCGCAGCTTGGCGGCGAGCAGACCGAGGAACTGCTGCTGGCGAGCGATGCGGGCGGTGTCGCTGCCGTCCCCGATCCCCTTGCGCGCCCGCACGTACGCCAGCGCGTCGTCGCCGTGCAGCATTTGACGCCCGGCCTCCAGGTCGAGCTCGGTGTGGTGGTCACGCACCGCCTCCGGAAGGTCGACCTCGATCCCGCCGACCGCGTCGACCAGCTCCTTGAAGCCCGCGAAGTCGATGTCGAGGTGGTGGTCGAGCCGGATGCCGGTCAGCTGCTCCACGGTACGGATGGTGCAGGACGCGCCGCCGAAGGAGTACGCCCAGTTGAACTGCGCCCGCCGGGCCGGGGTGGTCTCGCCGTCCTCCCCCGTGCAGGCGGGGACGTCGACCATCAGGTCACGGGGGATGGAGAGGGCGGTGGCACGGTCGCGGTCACCGGAGAGGTGCAGCAGGATCACCGTGTCGGAGCGGGCGCCGATGCCGCCGACGGCTCCGGGGAGCGAGCTGGGGTCGTCGGAGCCGATGATCAGCACCGTGCGGGCCGCTCCCGGGCCACGCGCCGGACGGTCGGCGTCGTAGCGCTGCAGTTCCTCGGCGGTGTTGGCGTCGCTGGTGATGTTGCCGTCCAGCGTCCGGAAGGTGAGGTAGCCGGCGCCGGACGCGCCGAGGACCAGCACGGCCGCGCCGACGGCCGTCCAGCGCAGCCAGCGCGGGCCGCGCCGGGACCGCTCGTCGTCGGGGATCTCGTCGTCGGGAATCTCGTCGTCGGGGAGACGGTCGCCGGGGAGACGGTCGCCGGGGACCAGGTCGTCGGGAGTACGGGCGCCCGGGGCCGGGGCCGCGTTCTCTGTGGCGGCGGGAGCGGCTGCCGGGACGGCGGGCGGCGCGTCCGGGAGAGGCGGCGGCTCGTCTCCCCGGGGCGGGTCCTCGCCCCGGGGCCGACCGTCCCGGGCGGGCCGGGGCTCCGGCCCGCCGTGTGCCGTGCTCGGTGCTCCGCCCCCGTCGTCGTCCGGGTGCCGCTCCCGCTCGTCCGACGGGGGTCGTTTCTGCTCGTCCGCTGCCATGGACCGATGGTGGGGCCGGGGCCCCCTCCGAGCCAGCGTCAGTCGGCGAAGTGGGTGACGTGTTCACTCTCCGCGCGGCGTGTCCTGGTCCGCTGGTCCAGTGCTCCGGCGGGCCGGCAGAGGACCACCGAGCCACCGACCGCCAGCGGCGCGTACAGGCCGGCGGCGAGGCCCTCCCAACTGTCGTAGTCCCGGGTGGACATCAGCCGGTCGCCGGCGCTCATCCCCAGCCCGCGGGCGCTCTCCCGTCCTCCGGCGACCAGTTCGGCGGCGGTGAACTCCCGCCCGTCCACCGCCAGGGCGGGGGCGTCCGGGTCGGGCTCCTCCCAGGGGGCGAAGGTGTCGGGCTGGCCGGGGACGGCCACGGCGTAGTCGGTGAAGCCCTCGGGGGTCTGCGGGAAGCGTGCGCCCAGGGGACGCAGGGAGAGGGCGACGCGCTCGCCGGAGCAGGCGCGGGCCTCCTCCAGCCGGTCGGGCCCGGTGACGACGAGGTCGGCCGCGGCGGGATCGCCCCCGATGTCGGCCACCACGCCGGTGGCCGAGCACGCCAGCAGCCAGGCGGCGGTCTGCCAGTGAGCGGGCAGCAGCACCGCGATCCGGTCGCCGGGCTCGGCGCCCAGCTCGTCCTGGAGCAGGCCGGCGGTCTTCGCCACCCAGTTGGCGAGGGTGACGGCGGACAGTTCCACCCGTTCGCCCGACGTGTCGTCGTAGTAGGTCACCAGTGGGCGCCCGCTGTCTCCGGCGAGGGCGGATCGCAGCAGGTCGGCAGGGGTTCGGTCGGTGGTGTTCATCGGCGAAAGGGTACGCCCGGCGCGCCGTTCGCAGCAGCCCGCCCGGGAGGGGTGACGGACCGACACGCCCGGGTCGCACTTACAGACAGTCAGATCTCCATTCGACAGACGTATACGGATATGTACACCATCGTTGCTATGCGTGCATTCATCGCTTCCACCGTCGGCGCCGCCTTCACGGCGGCCCTTGTCGTCCCCCTGGCCATGCCACCGGCGGCCGCCCTCGCTCAGCCGGGGCAAGCGTCCGCCGCCGTCCAGTTCTCCGCTTCCCCACCGGCACTTCCGGCCGGCTCATCCCCCTCATCGCCCTCATCCCCCTTCTCCGCCTCGTCCTCGCCCACCGCGCCCGGGTCCTCGGCTCCGGCGAACGCGGGAGACACCCAGTCCCTGGCGCTGGGACCACTTGGCTCCGGCAGCCGGGCCGCCGGCGCGGACGCCCCCACGCCGGGTGAGGTCGGTCTGGAGGAGACCGACGTCGAGCCGTTCTCCCTGCTCGGTGTCGTCTGGACCGACGCGTCCGCCGAGTTGGCGGGCGAGGCGGAGGTCCGGACCCGGGCCGCCGGGAGCGGCGAGTGGTCCGACTGGCACCACCTGCACGCCTCCCTCGACCACGGGCCCGACCCGGAGACCACCGAGGAGCGCACGGGAACGCTGCGCGGCGGCACCGACCCCCTGTGGGTCGGCGCGGCCGACGGCGTCCAGGTGCGGGTCGCCCCGGACGGCTCGGCGGACGCCGCGGCCGAACTGCCCGAGGGGCTGCGGCTGGAGCTGATCGACCCGGGTGACGACCCCGTGGACAGCGCGGCCGTCGGCGAGGAGCACGACGCCACGACCGGGACGACCGGGACGGGCGCCGAGGCCGAGGCGGACGGGGAGACGGACGCGGCGCCGGAAGCGGAGGAGCCGCGCACCGAGGAGCCGGCGGCTTCGGAGCCGACCGTCCAGGAGAGCCCGGTGGAGACCGAGGAGGCGCCCGCCGGGGAGACACCGGCGGACCAGCCGCCCGCCGAGGCGGCGCCGTCCGACGGCGAGGCGGCGGCGCCCGGTGAGCAGCTGCTCGCCGCCCCACGCCCGGGGGTCGTCACCCGGTCCGGCTGGGGGGCCAACGAGTCGTGGCGCGAGTCCGGCTTCTCCTACACCGACGTCGTGAAGACCGTCTTCGTGCACCACACGGCAGGAGGCAACGGGTACACCTGCGCGGAGGCGCCCTCGGTGATCCGTGGCATCTACCAGTACCACACACGCAGTCAGGGCTGGCGCGACATCGGCTACAACTTCCTGGTCGACAAGTGCGGCACCATCTACGAGGGCCGGGCCGGTGGCGTGGACCGCGCGGTGATGGGCGCCCACACCTACGGCTTCAACCACAACTCGATGGGCGTCGCGGTCCTGGGCACCCACTCCTCGACCGCCGCCCCCAAGAAGGTCACCGACGCCCTGGCGCAGCTCAGCGGCTGGAAGCTCGGGCTCGACGGTCGCAAGGCCAACGGGACCTGGAAGCGCGTCTCCGCGGGCGGCAAGTACGCCAAGGGCACCGTGGTGACCATGCACAACATCTCCGGTCACCGGGACGGCTTCGCCACCGACTGCCCCGGCAACCAGCTGTACAACCAGCTTCCGGCCATCCGGACGGCCGCGGCACGGATGTGAGACCGGCCACCCGGGGCCACGCCGAGCGCGGCCTCCGGGCGGCACAGCACGACACGGCACCGCACAGCACCGCACGGCCCGACGGCCGCCGCCCACCGATCCGTTGGTGGGCGGCGGCCGTTCGTGCGCCGTCGCCCGGCGTCGGCCGCGGGTGCCCGCCGCCGTTCCCCCGCGCCCGGCGCGCGGCGGGCCGGACCGTACGCTGAGCGGGCCATGCGGGAACGTACCTGGACGCCGTGCGACTCCTACGACCTGCGCCGCACGCTCTCCGTGCTGCGGCGCGGCTCCGGCGACCCCTCGTTCCACCAGGAGCCCGACGGCACCGCGTGGCGCGCCACGCGCACCCCCGAAGGCCCGGCGACGCTGCGCCTCCGCCCCGGTCGGCCCGTCCGTGCGACCGCCTGGGGGCCGGGTGCGGAGTGGGCGCTGGAGCGGTTGCCGTCGCTGCTGGGCGCCGACGACCGGCCGGAGGAGTTCGTGCCCCGGCACCGGCCGGTGGCGGAGGCGGCCCGCCGCCATCCCGGGCTGCGGCTGATCCGTACGGGGCTGGTGCTGGAGGCGCTGGTCCCCTCGGTGCTGGAGCAGAAGGTGACCACCCGCGAGGCGTACCGGGCCTGGCGGCGGCTGCTGAACCGGTTCGGTGAGCCCGCCCCCGGCCCGGCCGGGCAGGACCCGCTGCGGTTGCGGGTGCCGCCGGACCGGCACGGCTGGCTGCGGGTGCCGTCCTGGGAATGGCACCGCGCCGGTGTGGACGCCAAGCGGTCGGCGACGATCGTGCGCGCCGTGCGGGTGGCGCCGAGGCTGGAGGAGGCGGCGGGCATGGAGCTGAGCGACGCTATCGCCCGGCTCTGTCTGGTGCCGGGGATCGGGCCGTGGACGGCGGCCGAGGTGCTCCAGCGCAGCAACGGCGCCCCGGACGCGGTGACCGTCGGGGATCTGCACCTGCCGGGCGTGGTGGGCCACGCGCTGGCGGGTGAGCGGGACGCCGACGACGCGCGGATGCTGGAACTGCTGGAGCCCTACGCCGGTCAGCGCCATCGGGCGACCCGGCTGATCATGCTGAGCGGACTGGTTCCCGCCCGCCGGGCGCCCCGCCGGGAGGCCGTGGACATCGCGCGCTGGTGACGGGGCCGCTCGGCCCCTCCCCTCCGCCCGGCCCCGAGGGGGGCGGAGGGGAGGGCGGAGCGGTCACAGCGGCGGCCGGGGTCAGGCCGGCAGCCGCTCCAGCAGGAACTCGCAGAGCTCACGGGTGATGGCGGTGTGCGGGGTGTCGCTCGACGAGACCTGGTACTCGTCCACCTCGAACTCCTCCGGTGGGAGGTCGGAGACGGGCGCGTAGAGGTCGTCCGTCCGGTCGAGTTCGCGGACCGCGAGGGCGCTGACGGTCGGGACGAAGCAGACCGTGGGGTGGTCCACGGTCACCTGGCCGCCGCTGCGGGTGAGGGCGTCCCCGAGGATCGCGAAGGAGTCCAGGGTGCCGCCGGGCGCGCCGTCCAGGGGCGGCAGCCCGTCGGTCGTCACCTGGCGCTGGGCGGGCGGCAGCCGCCGCTTGAGCTCGGCCACCACCACGCCCTCGCCCTCGTCCTGGGTGCGGAGGACGGTGCCGGGGAAGATGCGCCGCACGCTGAGCGCGTTCTCACCGGCCGGGACGCCGTTGCCGACGCCGTCACCGGAGCCGTTGGCCACGGCGATGGTCCGGGGGCGTCGGGGCCATCCGCCGACGGCGTCCAGGGCGGCCAGGAACTCCTTGCGCTCCGGTGCCTGCTGGGCGGTGCCCAGCTCGGGGTCGTAGTGCCGCCACAGCAGCTGGCGCGCGGCGGCGCTGTTCATCTGCCGGGCGAAGGCGTTCTCCCGGCCGGGGATGAAGTGGGCGAACGCCTGAAGTGCGACCGGGATGACGGCGCCCCGGTGGGGGGTGTCGTAGGAGAAGGAGAGAGCCGTCTGGTGGTCGACGCCCTCGGTCTCCAGCTTGGCGAGGACGTAGCGGGTGATCAGCCCGCCCATGCTGAAGCCGCCGACGGTCAGCGGGGCGTCGCCGAGCCGCTCGGCGATGGTGCGCAGGATCGCGGCGGTCACTGCGCGGGCGTTCTCCAGGAGCGAGGCGCTGCGCTCGTCGAACCCGATGAGGACGACGGCGTGGCCGCGTTCCCGCAGGGAGGTCAGGAGCGGGTAACCGCCGCCGTCCAGCCCGGCGTAGAGGAGGTCAAAGTCGGTGGGGCCGCTGTTGAAGCCGTCCGCCAGGAGGACGGGCCGCTGGATACCCTGGTGGCCGCTGCCGTGATAGACGCGGGCGCTGCCCGCGGGGAGCTCCCACTCGGCGTCGGCCCGGGGCACGGTGACGGAGTGGGGCCGCGCGCGGTTCAGCTGCGCGGCGAGGATCAGGTCGGTACCGGTGCTCTGCTCCGGCTGCTCTTCGGCCATGGCGCTTGCTCTGGGTACGGCCCGGCCGGCGGCCCCGGGGATGGGGCCGCCGGCCGGGCGAAGACACCCTCATCCTGGTGAGCCGCGCACCGTCCGGGGAAGCGATCTCAGCCGGTCCCACTCATTCGTGTCAGCCGCTCACCTGCGGTTTACGCGCCGCACGCCCCTGGACGCGCCGGGGTGAGCGCACTCTCCGCCCGGACTCCGCGCGCCGGGCGGGGGCGGGCCGCTGCGCGCTCCGGTCGGCGCACCGGGGGGCGCCGAGGGGCGTGCCCGTCAGTCGTCCAGGCCCTCGGCGGCCCGGCGCTCCCGCAGTTCCTTGATGGCGCGACGGCGGGCCAGCCGGTGCGTGCGCCGGATCTGCGCCTCCTGGTAGCGGCGGCGGTCGCGCTCGGTCTCGGGCACCACCTGCGGCACCGGCCGGGGGCGGCCGTGCTCGTCCACGGCGGCGAAGACCAGGTAGGCGGTGCCGACGCGGGTGGCTGGCGTGGACTCGTTCCAGCGTTCCGCCAGGACGCGGACGCCGACCTCCATCGAGCTGCGGCCGGTCCAGTTGACCTGTGCCTTGACATGGACGAGGTCACCGACGCGGACCGGCTCCAGGAAGACCATCTCGTCCATGGATGCGGTGACGGCGGGGCCCGACGAGTGGCGGCCCGCGACGGCGCCGGCGGCGTCGTCGACCAGTTTCATGATCACGCCACCGTGGACGGTGCCCAGCAGGTTGGTGTCACTCGCCGTCATGATGTGCGAGAGCGTGGTGCGGGAGGCGGCCGTCGGCTTGGTGGCCGGTCCTGCCGCGGCGTCGGTCCGGGGGTCTCCCGGGGTCGCGCCGGGACCGTCGCCGGGCTCGTCGTCGCTGGTCCGGGCGGTGAGCGGTTCGGTCATATGTCCCACTGTAGGCGCGCCCGACGCCCGCTCCGGGCCCATCGGGGCCGCTACCGGCCGGTCACCGGCGAGAGTCCCGTCACACTGTCCGGCCGGGTGGCCACCGGCGCGTTTCCGGGGCGTTTCGGGTCGTTCGGCGCGGCGGATTGCATCAGCTCTGCCACAGTGCCCGGCCCGGTCTCCCGCGCGCGGCCGCGGGACGGCAGACTGAGCAGTTATGAATGACTGGCCCGAGGGTTGGACCGAGCAGCCGCACTCCCGGCGGGGGCGCGGCGCCCCGCGCCCGGAGGGGGCGCGGGTCATGCCGCACGTCCCCCGCCCGGGTCAGGGCGGCCAGGGCGGCGGCTACGGGGACGGGTACGGCCATCCCGGCGGGCACGCCGGGTACCACCAGGACGAACGGGGCCACTCCCCCGCCGGGCGGTACGCCGAGCCCCGGTACGCCGACTCGGGCTACGGCCCGCCCCAGGGCCCCTACGACGACGGTGACGACTACCGCCCGCGCCCCAACTGGGGGCGCCGGATCAAGTGGACCGTGATCTCGCTGGTCCTGGTGCTGCTCGCGACCGGCGTCGGCACCTACCTGTGGGCCGACTCCAAGCTGCGGCGCGAGGTGGACCTCAGCCTGGTCGAGGACCGGCCCTCGGACGGCAAGGGCACCAACTACCTGATCGTCGGCACCGACAGCCGCGAGGGGCTGAGCGCCGAGGAGCGGCAGGAGATGCGCACCGGCAACGCCGACGGCGCCCGGGCCGACACCATGATGATCCTGCACACCGGGAAGAACGGGAACGCGCTGATCAGCCTGCCCCGGGACTCCTGGGTCACCATCCCGGAGTTCACCGGTTCCTCCTCGGGCAACCGGATACCGGAGTCGCAGAACAAGCTCAACGCCGCCTACGCCATGGAGGGCCCCGAGCTGCTGGTGCGCACGGTGGAGTACAACACCGGCCTCAGGATCGACAACTACGCGGAGATCGGCTTCGGCGGCTTCGCCGGGGTCGTGGACGCCCTCGGCGGCGTGGAGATGTGCTTCGACCAGGCGATCCAGGACAAGAACTCCGGCGCCGACTTCGCCGAGGGCTGTCAGGACCTGGACGGTGCCGACTCCCTGGCCTTCGTCCGGCAGCGCTATCAGGAGGCCATGGGCGACCTGGGCCGGACCAAGAACCAGCAGAAGTTCCTGGGCGCCCTCGGTGACCAGGTCTCCTCCCCCGCGACGCTCCTCAACCCGTTCAAGCTGTACCCGGTGATGGGCGCCAGCCTGGACTCGCTGATCGTCGACGAGGAGATGTCCGTCTTCGAGCTGGGCCGGATGTTCCTGGCGATGCGGGGCGTCCAGGGCTCGGACGGGACCCAGCTGAACGTGCCGGTGGCCGACCCCGGTTACGCCACCGACAAGGGCTCCGCGGTGCTGTGGGACATGGAGGCGGCGAGCCGTCTCTTCGAGGAACTGAAGAACGACGACACCGTCACCGTCTCGGACGACTGACCACCGGGGCCGGCGTCCCGCGCCGGGACCCCGCTACGCGGCGGGGTCCCGGGCGACGGCCGTCGCGGGCGACACGCGCCGGGTCAGACGGCCGTCGGCCAGCTCGTACACGGCGTCCGCCAGGCGCAGCATGTCGAAGCTCCCCGGCTCGGGCGTGAGCCGCCCGGCCACCAGCAGTGAACGGCCCTCGTCCCGCAGCTCGCAGGCCAGTTCCCAGAACCGGCGGCGGGTCTCCCGGTCAACGTCCTGGCAGGGCTCGTCGAGCACCAGCAGCGCCGGGTCGTGCATCAGGGCGAGGGTGAGGTTGACGTTCTGCCGGGCCGCCGGGTCCAGCGCGCCGGCGGTCTCGTGGCGGGTGTGCGCGATGCCGAGGGCGTCGAGGAGTTCCAGCGCGCGCCGCACGTCGGCCAGCCGGTAGGTCATCTGGAAGTACCGCAGGTGCTGGTCGACGGTGAGCTGGTCGTTGAGGACCGCCTGCTGGGGGCAGAAGCCGGTGACGACCGTGCGGACCACCGTGCCCCGGTCCGCCGGTTCCCGTCCGGCGGCGATCCGGGCCAGCGCGGTGCGACCGGCGCCGCCGGCGGCCGCGCACTCGCCGCCCGGCCGTTCCGGTGCGCCGGTGACGCAGACGAGGTTCCCCGGCGGCACCCGCAGTGAGACGTCGTGCAGCACCTCCCGCCTCCCGTATGCCTTGTGCACCCCGTCCAGCCGCAACCTCGCGCCGTGGTCCACGTGGTACCCCCTTGCCTGCCGTCGCCGCCCCGGCGGTGTCCGGGAACGGACCGGTGCGCCTCGCGCCACCGCCGTACGGATCAACGACCGGGGAGCGGCCAGGACACCGGCGGACGGGGCCTGGATCGGCGTGAACACCGTTCTGGCGCAAGGAGGTTGGGGATCGCGGCGGATGACCGGGCCGGCCGCGGACCCCGGCGGGTACGCGGTTCAGCGCAGCAGCGCGTAGACGAGGGATCCGAACAACGCGCCCTGCGCCCCGCCCGCGACCACCTGGGCCACCGTGTGGTCGCGCAGCGCGACGCGGGACCAGCCGGTCAGCACCGGCAGCAGTGCGGTCAGCGGCGTCAGCGGGCCGCCGTAGGTGACGATCAGCACGGCCGTGGCACCGGCCGCGACCGCCGTGTGGACCGAGATCTTCCACCACAGCGTCACGGCGACGGTGGAGGCGCCGCCGGCCAGCATCGCCAGGACGAGGGCCACCAGGTCGCGCGGCGCTCCGGGGATGACGGCCAGCAGCAGCACGGCGACGCTCACCCCGGCCATCCCGACGGCCAGCGGCAGCAGTCGCTGCTCGCGGCGGGTGATGTGCCAGTCGCTCCACCGGCCCCGGCCCACCCCCCACAGCACGAAGCCGTAGGGCAGCACGCAGCAGAAGACCAGGGTCAGCAGCGCCCAGCCGAGCCCGGCTACCGAGCCGGTGGCGTGCCAGCCGACGGCGCACACGACGATCATCAGCAGCACGCCCGGGGAGCACGCCTCGGTGACCCAGCGGGCGACCCGGCGCTCCGCGACGGCGCCCGGCGGCGCACCGGGGTCAGGGGGTGGCGCCTGGGTCCCGGTGGGCGGCGGCGGGTCGGCGGGCGAGGTGGACACGGCGACGCCTTTCCCCCGGCGGCGCGCGGGGACGGGAACGGTGCTGGGGGCCGCCGGCCGGGTCCGGGTGCCGCCCTCGCGGCCTCGGCCCGTCCGGACACCGGCATGACCGTACCCGGCGCGCAGGCCGCGCCACGCGCCCCTTACCGTGCGCGTCGCGCCCGTCCCCCACTCGGCCGAACGGGGGGGGTGGGACAGCCCGTACCCGTGTGCGCCCCACCGTGCGAGCGCGGCGCACTCCCGCCGCCGGCCGTGTCCCCCCGCGAGCCCCGTCCGTCGCCGGTTCCCGCTGGTCGCCGCGGGTAGAAAACGCACGGCGCGCCATGCCCGGGGGAACGTGGCGCCGGCCCGCGACCGGACCGTTTCGGCCCCGTCCCCCTCCTCAGCCTCACGCAGCGGGAGGTCCCGAGATGACCGCAGCCTCGTCCATGTCCGGTGCGGCGCTCGCCGCCGACCTCGTCAACCGGCTTCCCGACTTCGTCTCCGCGGTCACGCCGCAACTGGGCGACCTCCCGGCCGTGGGCCGCACCTGGGTGGTACACGGCAGCGGCCCGCTGGGGCAGTTGGGCGCGGCCGGCGGCGTCGAGACACTGCTCCTGCTGCCCGGGCCGCTGGATGTCCCGACACCGCACCGGCGCGGAGCGCGCTGGGGGGAGGTGCCGGTCACCGTCTATGTGCTGACCTTCGGCGACCTCGCCGACGACGGCGCCGCGCGGAGGTTCGGCGGCTACTTCTCGCTGAAGCTGTTCAGCCCGTTCGTGGCGGAGGGGGCGATCCCGGTCTCGGCGCTGGCGATGGCGACGGCGCGGTTCCTCGGGCCGCTGGCGCGGGCGGTCACGGTACGCGGCGTCCCCGGCCCGTGGAACGCCGACCAGATCCTGGCCCACGGGTACCTGGCCTTCCTGGACCTCTATCCGGACCACGCGGGCGCGCTGGCACGGCTGGCCGCCGACCGGGCGCGGCTGCGGGAGGTCTGGCGGCACCAACGGGACATCTACGTCGAGGCGTTGCGGCGCACCGGCCACATCTCCGCGACGGACGGCGGGACCTGGCGGTACACCGGGCTCTCCCCGGTGACGGACCCGGTGCGGGAACGGGCGCGGTGCGTGGCGCGGTTCTGGGCGCTGGGCGCGGTCTGCCACGGGGCGGACGCGGGCTTCCCCGACGCGTACTTCCGGGCGGTGGACGAGCGGGCCACCCGGCGGGAGCAGGCGGCGGCGGCCTTTCTCGTGCATGACATCGCCGCGACCGGCCGCTGCCCGTGACCGCTCGCGGCGGGCGGGCGTGGCCGGTGCGCTTCCGCCGTCTTACGCGCACGCGGCCATTCCGCGCGGGAGTGTCCTCGCCGAACGTTCTGCGCGGGACCGTTTACGCCGGGCCATTTGACGCCGGACCGTTGACGCGGACATTTCGCGCGGATTCATTTCACATTCCGCGTCCGGAATTCCGGCGAGAACCCGTCTGGCGCGGGGCCGGTGCATTTCCGGCTCCTGATGCTCACCGCCCAGCCTGACCTTGCGTGATGCACTACGGATAGCCCTTCTGCGCATATCAGTTACTCATGTGTCGGATCACCACCCTGGCGCAATTCGGGCGTTAGTCTGGAATCACCTGACTACCACCGGACCACGCGAACGGGGGCAGACATGGCTCGAAATCGGGACGCGGATCCGGAGGACCCGCCCGGCGCGGGGGACGGCCCCGAGGCCGGGGGCGTCGACGCCGCCGAGCTGAGCCTGGCCGCCGTCAGCGGGGCGATCAACGTGGGCAGCCAGAGCCACGTCTACATCGGCCATGACGTCACCGCGGCGGGCCCGGTCCCATGTCACCGAGCAGGCCGACCGGATGGACGCCAAGATCGATCTGGACCACAAGCTGGAG
>NZ_BHZI01000133.1 GCF_004305975.1 Streptomyces otsuchiensis | reverse complement strand
GGGGACGAGCCCCGCCCTCCGTCCGGGCGCCCGTCGGCGCCCCCCGGCGCGCCCGGTGCGACGTCCCACGCCCCGGAACGCCGCTCCGTGTACCGCACAAGAGATGGGATGATTGGGCCGTTCATTGCGATACGACGGAGAGTGCATGTCCCAGTCCGAACAGGCGGCCGTAACCGACCACATGACGCCCTCCGGGGTTCCCCCGGTCATCGCACCCGAACAGCCCCCCACCACGACGCCCGCGCCGATATCCCCCAAGGCGCGGGCCGGCCTCGTCGTCACCCTGATCCTCGGCAGCCTCTCCGCGCTGCCCGCGCTGTCCATGGACCTCTACCTGCCGGCCCTGCCGGAGGTCAGCGACGTCCTCGACACCAGCGCCTCCAGCGTCCAGCTCACCCTCACCGCCTGCCTGCTCGGCCTCGCTCTCGGGCAGCTGATCATCGGCCCGATGAGCGACCAGCTCGGCCGCCGGCGCCCGCTGATCGTCGGGATGTCCTGCTATGTCGTCGCCTCCGCCGCCTGCGCCGTCGCGCCCGGCATCGAGGCGCTCACCGCCTTCCGGGTGCTCCAGGGCCTGGCGGGCGCGGCAGGGATAGTCATCGCCCGCGCGATCGTCCGCGACATGTACGAGGGCGTCGCCATGGCGCGCTTCTTCTCCACCCTGCTGCTGATCTCCGGCGCGGCCCCGATCCTGGCCCCCGTCTTCGGCGGCCAGATGCTGCGGTACACCGACTGGCGCGGCCTGTTCGTCGTCCTCGCCGTCCTCGGACTCGTCCTGGTGCTGATCGTCGCCCGCTGGCTGCCGGAGACACTGCCCCGGGAGCAGCGGCAGAGCGGCGGTGTCGGCAGCGCCCTTCGCACCATGGGCGGCCTCTTCCGCGACCGGGTCTTCACCGGCTACCTGCTGGCCGGCAGCCTGACCTTCGCCACCCTCTTCGCCTACGTCGCCGCCTCGCCCTTCGTCGTCCAGGAGATCTACGGCGGCTCCCCGCAGACCTTCAGCCTGCTGTTCATGACCAACGCCATCGGGCTGGTCGCCGTCAGCCAGATCAACGGCAAGATCCTGGTCGGCCGGGTCTCCCTGAACCGGGTGATCGGCGTCGGCCTGGTGATCATCACCGGTGCCGCCGTGGCGCTGCTGCTCATCACCTCCGGCGCGTTCGGCGACGCCGGACTGGTCGCCGTGGCGAGCGGGCTCTTCGTGCTGATGGCCGCCATGGCGCTGGTGCTGCCCAACGCCAACTCGCAGGCCCTCATGCGCACCCCGCACGCCGCCGGGTCGGCCTCGGCGCTGCTGGGCGCCTCCCAGTTCTTCATCGGCGCCGTCGCCTCCCCGCTGGTCGGCGTCGCCGGTGAGCACACCGCCGTGCCGATGGCCGTGGTCCAGCTGACCTGCGTCGTACTGGCCGCGCTGGCCTTTGTCGTACTGTGCAGGCCATGGCGAACGAGCAGGGTCTCCGTCCCGGTGGCATGAGCGAGGACGCCCCGCACGCGCGCACCGCACCGGTGCCCGCGTCGGGGCCGCTCGCTGACCTCGTCCGGCTGGTCACGGCGCTGCCGGATTCCGGCCCGCTTCCCGGCCCGTTTCCCGGCCTGCCCGGTTCGGACGCGCGGGGGGAGGGGCACCCCGTCCGCCGCCCCTGGTGCGGCGGCGCCGCCGTGCTTGCCGGGAGGCGTGAACGCACCCTGGTCCGGCACGCCGCCGGCTGGGCCCTGCGCCACGCCGCCCACGACCGGGAGCTTCCCCCCGAGCGGCGCGACCCGCTGCACCCCGGGACCCTCTTCGACCTGGCGTCGGTCACCAAGCTGTTCACCGCCGTCGCCGTCGTGCAGCAGCTCGAACGGGGACGCCTGACCCTCGACGGCACGGTGGCCGCCGTGCTCCCGGAGTTCGGCGCGGCCGGCAAGTCGGAGGTGACCGTCCGGCAGCTGCTCACCCACACCTCCGGTCTCCGGCCGGAACTCCCCTTCTACGAGGGTGGCTGGCCCGAGCGCCTGTGGCGGGAGGCGCCGGTCACCGCCCCCGGCACCGCCCGCCTCTACTCCGACCTCAACCTGCTGACCCCCCAGCTGCTGCTGGAACGCGTCACCGGGCGCACCGTGGACGTCCTGATCCGCGAGGAGATCACCGGGCCGCTGGGGATGGAGGACACCGCCTACGGGCCGGTGCCCCCGGAGCGGGCCGCCGCCACCGAGGACCAGCGCCGGCCGTGGGCCAAGGCCGACCGGGGCATGCTGCGCGGCGAGGTGCACGACGAGAACGCCGCCGCGCTCGGCGGTGTCGCCGGGCACGCCGGGCTGTTCTCCACCGTCGACGACCTGGCACGGTTCTGCCGGGCGCTGCTCGACGACGGGGGGCCGCTGCTCCGTCCCGAGTCGGTCGCGCTGCTGCTGGACGCGCCGGGGCTCGGCTTCGCGGTGGACCAGCCCTCGTTCATGGGCGAGCTGGCCGGGCCCGCCGCCGCCGGGCACACCGGATTCACCGGCACCTCGCTGGTGGTGGACCGCCGCACGGGCGGCTTCCTGGTGCTGCTCGCCACCACCGTCCACCCCGTCCGCCCGTCGCCGCCGGACAGCGCCCCCCGCGCCGCCGCCGCCACGCTGCTCGCCCGCGCGCTCCGCGCGGAGGACCGCGGGCACGGCTCCGGCGGCTGAGCGATCGCGCGGCGTGAGCGGCCGCGCGGCCCGGCGACCCGGCGGGTGTGCGCGCTCGCCGCGCACGGCCCTCAGCGGCGGCCGGGCGGCACCAGGTGGTCCAGCAGCCCCGCGTCCGCGGGGTACTCGGGCTCGTCCGGCAGCAGCCGGGACGCCTCCTCCAGCCGCCCGGCCCGCACCAGGCCGTGCGCCCGGTGCGCCAGCGGCGTCACGTCCCGGAGGCCGCTGATCCACTCGTCCGCGTACCGCTCGGCGGCCTCCCCGGTCAGCCCGAGTTGCAGCGACCGGCAGGGCAGCGGGTGCAGCAGCAGGTCGCGCTCGGGGCCCCACTGGACCCGGCAGGGAGCCCGGCGCAGCGCGCGGCTCCAGTTCCGGCGGTCGCCGTGCAGCTCGTGCCGGTAGTGCGACAGGGCGGCGTTGCGGAGCGCCCACTCGAACCCGTCGCGGCTCACCTCGACGGCGAGGACCGTCTCCTGGTTCTGCTTGGTGCCCCAACCGGAGCGGTACATCATCCACAGGAAGGACGGTTTGACCCAGGTCATCCGCTCCCGCTTCCAGGACGAGGGGAAGCGGCCGTCGCGGGCGGCCGGTTCGCCGAGTGCCGGAGGGTAGGCCTGGTAGAGGGTGACCGTGGTGGCGGTGTGTGCCGCCCGGATCCGGTGTGCCGTGGGGGCGGTGCCCTCCGGCGACTCCGGCGTGGATGGCTGTGGCATGGCGTGTCGTCCCCGTCGCTGTCGCTGTGGCTCTCGCCGACCCGGCACCGGCCCGTAGGCGCCAGGTGGAGGCCGCCGGTACGCGGCCGGCGCCGCGTCACCGTAGCGCCGAGGGGATGGCGGTGGCTCCCGGTTTTCGGCGGCGGCGCCGCGACCACGGGGTGTTCCCCCGCAGCGCCTAGGATCTTCGGGTGAACACGACCACCGACGACCGCCTGCGCGGCGCGCTGGACGCACTGCTCGACGGACTGCCGCCACGGCAGCTCAGCGGGGCGGTCGAGCGGCTGATGACCCACTACCGGGGGCGCACTCCCACCGGCGCGCCGATTCTCCGGGACCGGGCGGACGCCGTCGCCTACGCGGCCTACCGCATGCCGGCCACCGCCATCGCCGTGGGGGCCGCCCTCGGAGAGCTGGCGGACCGGCTGCCCGGGTGGGCGCCCGGCAGTCACCTCGATCTGGGCGGCGGGACCGGCGCCGCCGTCTGGGCGGTGGCCGGAACCTGGCCGGGCGGGCGGCCGGTCACGGTGCTGGACTGGGCCGGTCCGGCGCTCGACCTCGGCCGGGAGCTGTGCCACGGGGCGCGCGACGAGGCGCTGGAGGCGGTGAGCTGGCGGCAGGAGCGGATCGCGCCCGGGCTGCGGCTGCCGCCGGCCGGGCTGGTCACCGCTTCCTATGTGCTGGGGGAACTGACCGAGGACGCGCGGGACGCGCTCGCCGACGCCGCCGCGGCGACCGGGGGAGCCGTGGTCATCGCCGAGCCGGGCACCCCCGACGGGTACCTGCGGGTGATCCGGGCGCGGGACCGGCTGGTCGCTGCCGGGCTGCGGGTGCTGGCGCCCTGTCCGCACAGCGACCGCTGCCCGATCGAAGCGGGCACCGACTGGTGCCACTTCGCGGCCCGGGTCGCCCGCTCCTCGCTGCACCGCCGGGTCAAGGGCGGCGAACTGCCTTACGAGGACGAGAAGTTCAGCTATGTGGCGGCCGTGCCGCCGGGTCTGGCCCCGGACCCGCGTCCGGCGGCCTCACGGATCGTGCGCCGGCCGCAGCAGCGCAAGGGGCAGGTGCTGCTGGATCTGTGCACGAACGGGGACGGGTTGCGCCGCACGACCGTGACCAAGCGCGACCGGGACGCATACCGGGCGGCTCGGGACGCGGAGTGGGGCGAGCCGTGGCCACCGCCGGGCGGGGAGCGGGCACCGGACTGAGGCGGGGCGCCGACACCCGTCCGAGGCCCCGGGCCGACCGTCACGCGCCGGGGCGGCACCGGCACCGGCACCGCATGGGGCTCGGCGCCGCACCGGGCTCGGGCGGACCGCCGCCGCGGCCGCCCGAGTGCGGTGGTCACCGCGGCGGTTCAGGCCCGTAGCTCGCCGGTGCAGCACTTCACGCTGCCGCCGCCCTTGAGGAGTTCGGTCAGGTCCACCGCGATCGGGTCGTAGCCGCGTTCCCGCAGGGGTGCGAACAGGCCGTCCGCCGACTGCGGCAGTAGCACGTGGTGCCCGTCGGAGACCGCGTTCAGTCCCAGTGCGAGGGCGTCGGCCTCCCCGGCGAGGACCGCGTCGGGGAAGAGCCGGGCCAGTACCGAGCGGCTGCCGGGCGAGAACGCCTCGGGGTAGTACATGACGGCGTCGTCGCGCGAGTCGTCGAGGACGCAGAGCGCGGTGTCGAGGTGGTAGAAGCGGGGGTCGACCAGGTCCAGGCCGATCACCGGCCGGGCGAAGAACTCCTGTGCCTCCGCGTGGGACAGGGGGCTGCTGCGGAAGCCGCGTCCGGCCAGCAGGAAGCCGGCGGTCACGGCGAAGTCGCCCTCACCCTCGTTGATGTGCTCCGGATCCCGGAAGTACACGGGGGCGGTCGCCCCGCTCTGCCGCAGATGCCACTCGCGGTGGAGCGCCGCCTCCGGCCGGCGCTCGGGGTGGGCGAAGTTCGCGCCGAGCACCCGGCCGTCGATGACGGTGGCGCCGTTGGCGGCGTAGACCAGGTCGGGAAGGTCCGGGTGGGGGGTGAGGACGTCGACCGTGTGGCCGAGGGACAGGTAGCGCTCCCGGAGTCCTTCCCACTGGGTGATGGCCAGGGGGAGGTCGACGGGTTTGGCCGGGTCCATCCAGGGGTTGATGGCGTAGGTGACCCGGAAGTGCTCGGGTGGGCACATCAGGTAGCGGCGGGGTGAGTACAAGGAAAGGCTCCTCACGACGACCGGCTGGGCGGTGTGCCCAGTGTGCACAGCGTTCGTCGTGAGGAGCGGGGTTCGTGCGCGGATTCGCCGGAGTCAGCTCTTCCGCGTGCGGAATCTCTCCAGCAGCTCCCGCTTGCGGGCCTGCTCGTCGGGCGGCGTCGCGCCGCGGCCGCCGGCCCTTTCCCCACGCAGGGCGCCCTTGGAGAGGTGCCTGCGGTCGCCGCCGACGCCCAGCATCGATCCGCTGCGTCCCTTGCTCATGGCGGTCTCCTTCCTGTCGTCCGGACGGATGTCCGGGGTGGTCCTCCGGGGGACCGTCCGCGACGGTCGCCCGGAAGACCCGGTGACGGTCGCCGTCATCGCTCAATCTTGAGACGAGACGGTTCGTCTTGTCAATACGGTTCGTCTCGTTAGACTCGCCGCATGACCTCCCGACCAGCAGCCGCCCAGCCCCCCGCCACCGGCGGACGCCGCCCCGACCCCACTCGGCGCAGCGCCCACTCCCGCAACGCCATCCTCGCCGCCAGCCTCCAGTTGGTCGGCGAGGTCGGCTACGCGCGGCTGACCATCGAGGCCATCGCCGCCCGGGCGGGTGTCGGCAAGCAGACGATCTACCGCTGGTGGCCGTCGAAGGCGGCCGTACTGCTCGACGCCTTCACCGACGGCAAGGGGGAGGACGCCCCGGCCGCGCTCCCGGACACCGGTGACATCGAGGCCGACCTCAAGGCGGTGCTGCGCGCCACCGCCGACGAGTTCAGCGACCCCTCCTTCGAGGCGCCCTACCGCGCGCTGGCCGTCGCGGGCGCCGAGGACGCCGAACTCTCCCGGGAGTTCGACGCCCGGCTCGGCGACAACGCCGGGGTCGAGCTCTACGCGGCGCGACTGCGTGCGGCCCGGGAGGCGGGAGAGCTGGCCCCCGACGCCGATGTGCGGCTCGCCGCCGAGATGCTGACCGGCGCGTTCTTCCAGCGGTGGCTGAACCGCCGCGGGGAACTCGACCACGCCTTCTGTGACGGACTGGTCGACCTCGTCATGAGCGGGCTGCGCCCGCGGTTGTGACGGCACACACACCCCGCCGGGCCGTTTCGCCGGCGCGTTGTCCGGTGCGCGCGCCCGCGTGAGCGCTGTGCTCCGGGCCCATCGGCCGTCCCGCCGTGCCCGGCGGGGCGCAGCCACCCGCGCCCGGGTCACGCGCGCCGGCGCCCCCAGCGTGCGCCCCGGCGCCGCCCGGGCGCACCGTCCGCCCCGTTCCGCCCCGGCGTGTCCGGCATCCGGTCGTTCGGACCGGTCCGATTACGCATTCGTCAGTCACACAAGGCAGGATGGCCCCAGTCGCCACCCAGTCAACGCGGGCGGCCCTCGGACGAAGTGAGGCGGTACGAAGCCCATGGAACGCGAGAGCAGAATTCCCCGCTGGCTGCGACGCGGTGCCCGTGGCGCCGCCGCCGCGGACGCGGCCGCCGCCCGGCGCCGCGAGGATCTCCTGCTCGTCGCCGCCGCCGGCTTCCCCCTCGCCCGCGCTGCCCACCCGCAGGGCTACGGCTGTTCGTGCGAGCGCATCGGCTGTCCGACGCCGGGCCGGCACGCCGTCTCCTTCGCCTGGCACACCGAGGCGACCACCGACCCCGCGCGCGTCACCCGCTGGTTCGACGCCGACCCCGAGACCAATGTCATCACCGCCACCGGACTCACCCACGACGTGCTGGACGTACCGCTCGCGGCCGGGGAGGCGGCCCTCCTCCGTCTCGACGGTGAGGGCGTCGAACTGGGACCGGTGGCCGTCGTCGACCCCGACCGGATGCTGTTCTTCACCAAGACCCGCACCCCGGACGACGAGGAGGAGTGGTGGCCCTGTGAGCTGGACTGCCACCCCGAGACCATGGACGAGCATCCCGGGCTGCGCTGGCACTGCCGCGCCAGCTACGTGCTGGTACCGCCCTCCCGGGTGCCGGGCGGCGGCGGTGTGCGCTGGCTGCGTGGCCCCGGGCACCCGCTGCCCGAGCCGCTGACCCTCCTGGAGGCGCTCACCGACGCCTGCGCGGACCACAACACCCGGGACGCGGCGGCCGGGGAGCTCGACCACGACCAGCACGCGGGCTGGTACGGGCGCTGACCCCGGCGGCCGTGCACGCACGGTCCCGGACGCTCGCTGTCGTGAGCCCGTGAGCCCGTGAGCCCGTGAGCCCGTGAGCCCGTGAGCCGGGCCGGCCGGTGTCAGTCCGCGCCGGCGCCGACCACGCCGAAGACCCGCGAGGCGACCTCGATCTCGCCCACGTCGCTCTCCGGGACCATCGACACCTGCATGCTCATCCGGCGGGTGGTCACCGAACGGGTGGCCTCGCCCTCCAGCAGCGCCTCGACGTACTGGTCGATCACCGGGGTCTCGCCCTCCGCCCACGTCTGCTTCTCGTGGTGCTGCGTGGAGAAGAAGACCAGCGCGCCGTCCTCGGTGCGCAGCCCGAGGGGCGGTGAGGACTCCCCGGCGGCGGCCTGGTCCTGGTACTGGACCACGTACGCGGCCTCGTTGCCCGCCTCCTCGCGGCGCTCACGCTCGCCCGTGGTCAGCGGCCCGTCCGTGTAGGGGCCCTCGCCGCTCTGGAGGTACTCGGCGTAGCCCTCCGCCACCGAGGCCGGGCTCATCGCCAGCCCCTCGGTCTCGTCGGCGGTGAGGAACTCGGCGTGGCCCTCCTCGTCCTCGGTGAAGACCGGGACGTCCTCGGGGGGCAGCGTCACCAGGTAGTTGGCCCGCCAGTCCTGGTCCACGGCGTCGCGGGTGAAGACCAGCAGCCAGCGGGCGTCGCCCCGGTTGGTGGCGGTGTCGGCGACGAAGTGCTTGGGCCACCCGGCCTGGCGCGGGATGTGGAAGACGGAGTCGCTGAACTCCATCGGCTGGTAGTTGGGGTTGCCCTCGGGATGGACCCGGTGGCGGGCGGTGTGCCCGGCGGAGTTGATGTTCAGCAGGGTCCCGGTGTCGACGGTGCTGTTCAGCTCCGCGTCGTAGGCGGGGTTGCCCTCGTTCTTGACCTCGGCGTAGTTCGCCAGGACGTCCGCTGCCTCGTCCTCGGTGGTCGTCGGGAGGAGTGCCTCCTCGCCGCGTACCGTGACGCAACCGGCCAGCGAAGCCGTCAGTGCGATGCCCGTCAGGGCGGCGGTCAGCCGTGCTCTCACCCGCATCGTGGGGCCCCTCCCCGTCACCTCGTGTGCCGCGCGGTGCGAGCGCGCAGCCGCGGGAGTGTGCCGGCCGGCCACCGGCCCGCCTCCGCGTCCGCCAGCCCGTTCGGGCGTCGGCCAACGCATCGTATCGGTGCCGACGGGCGACCCGCGCATGGGATGATGCCGCACGGAGGCCCGACGCACAGCCAGGGGGTACGCGATGACGGTCCCGGGGGCCCCGGAGCCCGCCAGACAGCCGGCGGGAGACGCCGCGCCGGGAGCCGACGAGGCGCCCGAGGGCTACCGCGCGGCGCTGCGCCGGCTGCGCACCGCGCAGAAGTCCGCCAAGGGCGTCTCGCTCTACTCCCGTTACGTGAACCGGCCGTTGGGCCGGGTGTTCGCCGCCGCCGCCTACCGGGCGGGGCTCACCCCGAACCAGGTCACCCTGGTCAGCGCCGCCTTCAGCTACGCGGGCGTCGCCGCCGTCGCGCTGGTGGAGCCCGGCTGGGCCCTGGCCGTCGCGGTCTACGCGGCCCTGGTGACCGGCTTCGCACTGGACTCCGCGGACGGTCAACTGGCCCGGCTGCGCGGGGTGTCCGGGCCGGCGGGTGAGTGGCTGGACCACGTCGTGGACTGCGTCAAGATCACCGCGCTGCACGCCGCCGTGCTGATCGCCTGGTACCGCTTCTTCGACCTGCCCCACGCGGCGTGGCTGCTGGTGCCGCTGGTCTTCCAGCTGGCGGCGGTGGTCACCTACTGCGGCGGGCTGCTGACCGAGAAGCTCAAGCCGCGCCCCGCCCCGGGAGCCGTCCCGCCGCGGCCGTCCACGGTGCGGGCCGTCGCGCTGCTGCCCGTCGACTACGGCGTGGTCTGCGTGGTCTTCCTGCTGCTCGGCGACGAGCGGCTGTTCCGCTACGGCTACACCGCGCTGGCCGCCGCGGCGGTGCTGCTGCTCGCCGGGTTCCTCACCAAGTGGTACCGCGAACTCGCCGCCGTGCGCCCGGAGCGGGCGCCCGGCGGTCCCGTGCCGGGCGCGGGCGCCGCATCGGCTCCGGAGGAGCCGGCCGTCAGCTCTCCGCACTCCGCTTGACGGGTGCCGCCGGCGCGGCGAGGGCGTCCAGTGCCCCGCGTAGCTGGGTGCTGGAGGTGTGGACGGTGTAGGGGAAGTACACGACCTCGACCCCGACCGTGGCCATCGCCGCCTCCAGCCGCTCGCCCTTCGGGGTGCCGCGCCAGTCGTCGCCCTTGAAGATCACGTCGAACCGGACCTGCCGCCACATCTCTAGCTTGTCGTGGGAGGTGTCGACGAACGCGGAGTCCACGTACCGGACGGAGCGGACGATCTCCAGCCGCTCCACCAGCGGGATCACCGGGGGGCGGCCCTTCATGCCCTGGGCGGTCTCGTCGGAGACGACGCCGGCCACCAGGTGGTCGCAGTGACTCCTGGCATGCCGGAGGATGTTGAGGTGTCCGATGTGGAAGAGGTCGTAGACCCCGGGCGCGTAGCCCACGATGTGCGTCATGCGGCGTGACCCCCCGGTCATGGCGGTGCGGCCGCCGCACTCTCCCGGTGCCGCGCCCGCCCGCGTTCGCTGTTGGACCAGACGATAGCGTCAACCCGGCCCGGGCAGGGACGAACGGTCACATCACGGCCCCGGCCGCCCGCTCAGGCCCCGGCCCGCGGCCCGGGCGGGCGGCACCCACGCGGACCGCGGTCGCGGTGGTGCAGACAGGTACGAACGCTGACATGCGGTGGTGTTCTGCGGATAGGGTGAGCACGGAGCGCTGTCAGGGGAGGCAGAGCCCGGGGGAGGAGTTACACGGTGCGCGACACTTCCGCCGATCCGGCGGCCGGGGGAGACCCCGAACCGGAACACCGGCCGGAGCGGGCGCCGTCGGCGGCCGTCGGTGAGCGACTGCTGCTGGTGTCCACCAACTACGCCCCCGAGCAGGCCGGTATCGGCCCCTACGCCACCCAGGTCGCCGAGCACTGGGCGGCCGAGCGCGGCGCGGAGGTGCACGTCCTGGCCGGGATGCCGCACTACCCGTCCTGGCGGGCCGACCCCGGCTACCGGGGCCGCTGGCGGGTCACCGACGAGCGCTCCGGCGTGCTGGTGCACCGCCGCCGCCACTCCATCCCGGCCCGGCAGACCGCCGTGCGGCGGGCGCTGTACGAGGCGTCGATCCTCGCGCACGGCCTGGTCGCCCCGCCCCGCATGGGACGTCCGGACGCCGTCGTCGCGCAGATGCCCAGCCTGGCCGGCGGGGTACTGGCCGCCCGTCTGGCGCGTCGCCACGGGGTGCCGTTCGTGCCGGTCGTCCAGGACCTCATGGGCGCCGCCGCCGCGCAGAGCGGCATCGCCGGCGGCGGTCGCGCCGCCGGTGCCGCCGCCTCCGTGGAGGCACGCGTGCTGCGCTCCGCGGAACTGGTGGGCATCATCCACGAGACCTTCCGCGACCGGGTGTGCGCGCTGGGCGTGGACGAGGCCCGCGTGCGGCTGGTGCCCAACTGGTCGCATGTGGCGCCCCCCGGCGACACCCGCGCCCAGACCCGTGCCCGCCTCGGCTGGGACGGGCGCACCGTCCTGCTGCACTCCGGCAACATGGGGCTCAAACAGGGGCTTGAGGTGCTGATAGAGACCGCCCGGGCCGAGCCCGCCCTGCACGTCGTGCTGATGGGCGACGGCAGCCAGCGCGGCCGTCTGACCGAGCTGGCCGCCGGACTGGACAACGTCCAGTTCCTGCCGCCCGCCGACGCCGGGGACTTCACCGACGTGCTGGCCGCCGCCGACGGGCTGCTCGTCACTCAGCGGGCCTCCGTCCTCGACATGAGCGTCCCCTCCAAGCTGACCTCGTACTTCGTCGCCGGCCGGCCCGTGATCGCCTCCGTCGCGGAGGGCGGCGGCACCGCGGAGGAGATACGCCGCTCCGACGCCGGCTGGCTGGTGCCACCGGAGGATCCGGCCGCGCTGGCCGCCGCCGGACGCGAGCTGGCGGCGGACCCCGAGGTGGCCGACGCACTGGGCGCCCGCGGCTTCGACTACGCTCGCGCCCATCTGGGCCGCGAGGCCGGGCTGGGGAGGATCTCCGCCCTGCTGGACGAGGCGATCACCGAACACCGCACGGCCGCGCACCGCACACCTCGCCGGCCGGGCCCGACACATCCTCGGCCGGACCGCGACACCGGCAGGAAGGGGAGCAGGGCGTGAGAGAGACCACGCTGCGCGAGGAGGGCCGGAACGGTCCCGCGCACGACGAACCGGACCTGCTGCGCGAGCAGTTCCGGCAGCTGCTGCGCTACCGGCTGCTGATCGCCGCCGGTGTCCTGCTCGGCCTCCTCGGCGGCGGCTACCTCGGACTGGCCACCAGCGACACCTACATCGCCACCAGCGAGATCGTGGTCCGCGCCCCGGCCAGCGACCCCTTCGAGGGCGGATCGCTGGACCGCGTCGCCATGGGCTCCGAACGGCGCACCGCCGTCAGCGACACCGTCGCCGAGCAGGCCGCCACCGAACTGGGCAGGCCCGCCGACGAGGCGGACGACCTGAAGGAGGGCCTCCAGGTCACCAACCCGCCCAACACCGAGGTGCTGCGGTTCTCCTACACCGCCACCGACCCCGACACCGCCGCCGGCCGCGCCAACGCGTTCGTCCGCGCCTACCTCGGCAACCGCCAGGAGACCGCCCAGGGCCTGGTCGACTCCATGGCCGGCTCCCTCCAGGAGCAGCGCGCCGTCCAGGAGGAGCGGCTGGAGGTCCAGGAAGGGCGGATCGCCGAGGCGTTCGACGGCAGCCGCGCCCACGAGGAAGCCCTCGCGGCCCGCGCCGCGATCGTCTCCCGCATGGGCGAGATCGACGGCCGCATCAGCGAACTGCGCTCCCTGGACACCTCCGGCGGCCGCGTCATCACCCGTGCCGCCGTCCCCGACTCCCCCTCCGGCCCCGGACTGGTGATGCTGCTGGGCCTGGGCACCGCCGTCGGTATCGGCGTCGGCCTGCTCGCCGCCTGGGTGCGGCTGGTCTTCGACCCGCGGGTCCGCTCCGCCGGTGATGTCGCCCGCGAACTGCGCGCACCCGTCCTCGGGGTGCTGCCGCGCACCGCCCGCCCCGCGCCCGGACAGCTGCTGGCCGAGGGCCGCCTGGCCGAGGAGTACCGTTCCGTCGCGTTCCGCCTCGCCTACGACGAGGCGTTCGCCCAGCGCCGCCGGCTGCTGGTCGTCGCCCCGCGCGGCACCATCGAGACGCCGCTGGTCACCTCCGTCAACATCTCCGCCGCCTTCGCGGAGATGGGCATGGACGCCCTGCTCATCGAGGCGGACCTGCGCACCCCCAGCCTCACCGACCAGCTCCGGCACGCCGACGGCGTGCGCCCCGGCTGGGTCTCCACCCCCGGCAGCGACGGCGGCTGGCCCGCCGGACTGCGGGTACCGATCGACGCCGGCGAGTCCGGCGTCTTCGACCTGGTGCCCGGACGCCGGGTCCGCAACGTCCCGCGCGCGCTGACCTCGGCCCCCGCGAGCCAGCTGATCGGCCACGCCGACGCCAAGGGCGCCGTCGTCACCGTGCTCGCCCCCGCCGTGCTCTCCTACGCCGACGCCATCGCGCTGACCGACCGGGTCGACGGCGTCCTGGTCGTCTGCGACCCGCACGAGGTGCGGCGCGACGACCTCGCCCGGGTACGGGAACTGGTCGTGGGCGCCGGCGGTGTGCTGCTGGGCGCCGTGCTCCACTCCTGGGGCAGCGGCAACGACCGCGAGCAGCCGGGCGCCGACAACAGCGACATACACGACGACGAGCTGGAGGCCGAGCCCCGTGCCGCGACCGGCCGGGTGGCCCCGCGCCAGCGGACCGGAGCCGAGGACCGGGTGCCGGTCCCGCACCGCGACATCGGCTCGGAGACCATGGGCCTGCGGATACTGGACCCCTCCGAGTTCGAGGGCCGCTCCCCGCGTGACTGACGCCCCGTCGACCAGTGCCGTCCCCCGCCATCCGGCGGGCGGGCGGCCCGGTGGCGCCCGGGCCCGGGTCCGCGCCCGCCCGGTGGCACCCCGGCTCCGGTGCCCCCGGTGAGACGGCCCTCCGCGCGCGCCGTGATGGCCGCGTCCGTGACCGACCAGGGCGTCGTCGCCCTCACCAACATCGCCGTGGTGATCGTCGCCGCCCGGCAGTCCACCGCCGCCGCGTTCGCGTCGTTCGCGATCGTCTACGCCGTGGCCACCGTCCTGCTCGGCGGCGCCGCCGCCTTCGTCGGACAGGCCCTGGTTCTGCGCCGCGGGCCGGACGCCGAACTCCACGGTCACATCCGCGGCTCGGTGCTGTTCACCCTCACCGCCGCCACCCTCGCCGGCGCCGCCCTCACCCTGTCCGCGTGGCCGTTCGACGGTGAACTGGCCGACGCCCTGGCCGTCCTGGGGCTGGTGCTCCCCCTGGTACTGGCCCAGGACGCGCTGCGGTACGGCTTCTCACTGCTCGGCCTCGCGCACGGCGCGCTCGCCGCCGACGTGCTGCGGCTGGCCCTGGCCGTGCCCGCGCTCGCCCTCCAGCCGCACGGCTCGGAGCCCTCCCGGCTCGTCCTGGCCTGGGGGCTCTCCGCGCTTCCCGCGCTGCTGCTCGGCGGATGGCTGCTGGCGCGCGCCACCCGCGGCGCCCGCCCCACGCCGCTGGCCGCCCCGCTGCGCCGCGACCACCTGGGCCGCCGGTTCGCCGCGGAGTACGGCGTCGGCCAGGCGGGAACCCAGCTGGCCGTCATCGGGCTGGGCCTGTTCGCCAACCCCCTGGCCGTGGGCGCGCTGCGCGGCGCCACCACCCTCTTCGGCCCGCTGAACGTCCTGTTCAACGCCGCCAACGGCTTCGGCCCCCCACAGCTCAACCGCCTCCACGCGCCCGAGAACAAGGCGCGGGCCGCCGCCCTCGCAGCGGGTGCGCTCGCCGCCGTCGCCGCCTGCTGGGCGGTGGTGCTGCTGCTGGTCCCCGGCTCCGCGGGCCGCGCGCTGCTCGGCGACACCTGGGATGCCGCCTCCGCGCTGCTCCCGGCCACCGGCGTCCAGTACACCGTGATGGCCCTCGGCGTCTGCGGGCTGCTGACGCTGCGCGTGCTGCGCCCCCGCGCCACCCTCCCGATCCAGGTCGTCTTCTCGCTGCTGTCCGTCGCCTGCCTCCTCGGCGGCTACGCACTGGGCGGAGTGGTGGGCGCGGCCTGGGGACTGTGCGTGGGATCGGCCGCCAAGAGCGCCGCCGCCTGGCTGCGGGTCCGCGCCGTGCTGCGCGAACCGCCCCCGGCCGACGGACCGGACGGGGACGGCGCCGGAGACACCTTCGCGGGCGGACCCGCCGGCGCCGGGGACGGCACGGACGGGACCCCGGTACCCGGCGCCGGCCGAAGCGGGGATTCGCGGTGAGCCCCCGCGGCCGGCCGATAGAATCCGCCGCGGGCGGGGTCCACGCACAGGGGGTGATCGCGCCGATGCCGGAAACCACTGAACTGTCCCGCCCCGTCGCGGCCGCCCCCGGCGCGTCGCAGAGCCGGGCCGTGTTCTCCCGCGCCACCGCGCTGCCCCTGATCTTCGGCGTCGTCGCCGCCCTGCCGCTGGCCGTCGCCGCGCAGCCGGGCGAAGGCGTCCGCGACACCGCGTTCCTCCTCCAGCTGGTCGTCGCCTGCTACGCCGGCGCCCGGCTGTGCGCCATGGTCCTCGCCGGCCAGCGCCGCCTCATCCAGGGCGCGTTCTGGCTCTTCTGCTACCTGGCGATGGGTGTCGCCCCGCTCGCGCAGTCCGTCCTGGGCCGCGAACCGACCCCCGTGGTCGGGCCGCGCTCGGACACCGTCCTCGCCACCGCGCTGGTACTGCTGGGCATGGTCGCCTTCGACGTCGGCGCCATGCTGGCCCGCAACCGGCCCGCGCTGCGCGGCCGCAAGCGCGCCCCGGCCCGCGTCGACCGCTGGCGGCTGTGGCTGCTGGTCGGGTTCTCGCTCGCGGCCAGCGGCGTCTTCGTCGTCCAGCTCGGCGGCCCGGCGGTCTTCTTCAGCAGCCGCGAGGAGATCCTCCTCGGACTGGAGGAGGTGACGGGCGGCCAGGTCGACCAGGAGACCGGCGAGGCCGGTAACGCGCTGCTGCGCGGATTCGGCACCGTCCCGGTGCTGCTGGCGCTGCTGCTGCTCACCCGCTGGCTGGTGACCTCCCGCAGCGCGCGCCGAAGTCCCTCCGTGCTGGCGGCCTGGACGGTGGTCGCCGTCGTCAACGTGATCGTCAACAACCCGGTCTCCAACCCCCGCTACTGGTTCCTGACCGTCCTGTTCTCGCTGCTGTTCACCGTTTTCCCCCGCAGCCCCGTGATGTACCGGGCCTCCCTGGCCCTCGGGGTGATCGTGGCGCTGCTGATCTTCCCGTTCGCCGACCGCTACCGGTACGCGGACGACGCGGCCAACCAGACCGGCTCGGGTTCGCTGCTGGAGCCGCTGGCGGTCAAGGACTACGACCAGGTCGGCATGTTCGCCAACCACATCACCTTCGTCGACGACGGCCACCACACCTACGGCGGCCAGCTCCTCGGCTCGGTGCTGTTCTTCGTCCCGCGCACCCTGTGGGAGGAGAAACCCGTCGACAGCGGGGTCCTGGTCGGCGAGTGGATGGGCACCAACAACACCAACCTCTCCTCCCCGCTGTGGGCCGAACTGTGGCTGGACTTCGGCCCACTGGGGATGACCGCCGGACTGCTCGCGGTCGGGTACGGCGCCGCCCGCGCCGACCGCAGGTACGTCAGCCGCACCCTGCACGACCCCTCGCCGGGCAACGTCTTCGCCGTGGTGGTGCCGCTGATCGCCGGGTACAGCTTCATCCTGCTGCGCGGCTCGCTGCTCCAGGCCACCGGCCGGATCGTCATCGTCGCCCTCTGCCTGGCGCTGGTCACCACCTTCCGGGACCGGCCCGAGCGCCGGCTGTGGTGACCGCCCGCCCCGCCGAGGCCGGCCACCGGCACCGGCCGCTCCCGCCCCG
>NZ_BHZI01000132.1 GCF_004305975.1 Streptomyces otsuchiensis | reverse complement strand
GACCCGCCCCGGGCGCGTGTGACCGGGGCGTCGGACGGGCTGCCTCCGCCCCCGGACGGGCCCGGGCCCAGCGCCGGGGGAGGCCGTGTCCGCGACTATGCTCGACCCGCGTACTGCCGCCCGCACCTCCAGGAGCCCGCATGGCCCCCAAGATCACTGTCATCGGCACCGGCTACCTCGGAGCCACCCACGCGGCCGCCATGGCCGAGCTGGGCTTCGAGGTGCTCGGCCTGGACGTGGTCCCCGAGAAGATCGAGATGCTCGGGCGCGGGGACATCCCCATGTACGAGCCGGGCCTGTCGGAGCTGCTGCGCCGCCACGTCCCCGGCATCCCCGGTTCCACCGGCCGGCTCCGCTTCACCATGGACTGGGCCGAGGTCGCCGCCTTCGGCGACGTGCACTTCATCTGTGTGAACACCCCGCAGAAGCACGGTGAGTACGCCTGCGACATGTCGTACGTGGACGCCGCGGTGGAGAGCCTCGCCGTTCACCTGGACCGGCCGTGTCTGGTGGTCGGCAAGTCGACCGTGCCGGTCGGCAGCGCGGACCGGCTGGCCGCCCGCATCGCCGAGCTGGCTCCCGCCGGTGCCGACGCCGAGCTGGCCTGGAACCCGGAGTTCCTGCGGGAGGGCTTCGCCGTCCAGGACACCCTCCACCCGGACCGCATCGTCGTCGGCGTCCGGTCCGAAGCCGCCGAGGCCACCCTCCGTGAGGTCTACGCGAGCCCGATCGCCGAGAACTCGCCGTTCGTCGTCACCGACTTCGCCACCGCCGAGCTGGTCAAGACCTCCGCCAACTCCTTCCTCGCCACCAAGATCTCCTTCATCAACGCCATGGCCGAGGTCTGCGAGGCCTCGGGCGGCGACGTGGTGAAGCTCGCCGAGGCCATCGGCCACGACGACCGGATCGGCAAGAAGTTCCTGCGGGCCGGGATCGGTTTCGGCGGCGGCTGTCTGCCCAAGGACATCCGCGCCTTCATGGCCCGCGCCGGCGAGCTGGGCGCCGACCAGGCGCTGACCTTCCTGCGGGAGGTCGACTCCATCAACATGCGGCGCCGCGGCCACATGGTCGAGCTGGCCCGCGACGCCCTGGGCGGCGCGCTGCTCGGCCGCCGCATCGGCGTGCTGGGCGCCAGCTTCAAGCCCGACTCGGACGACGTCCGCGACTCACCCGCCCTGAACGTCGCCGGGCAGCTTCATCTCCAGGGCGCCCAGGTCACCGTCTACGACCCCAAGGGCAACGACAACGCCCGCCGGATCTTCCCCACCCTGGGGTACGCCGACTCCGCCGCCGAGGCGGTACGCGGCGCCGATGTCGTGCTCCACCTGACGGAGTGGGCCGAGTTCCGGGACCTCGACCCGGCGGCGCTGGGCGAGGAGGTCGCCACCCGCCACATCCTGGACGGCCGCAACGCCCTGGACCCCGACGTGTGGCGGAAGGCCGGCTGGACCTACCGCGCCCTGGGCCGTCCGACGCTCTGACGGGGCGAGGCGAACCCGGGCACCGACCGGCGGAGGAGCGACACACGGCGGTGCGTCGTCGGGTGCTGGTGTGTGGCCCGGCGGGTGTTCCTGCCTGCCGGTGGCCGACGCCTCCCCTTGACAGTTGATTAGTCCAGACCAATGCTGTGGTCGCGAATCCCAGCCCCGCGCGCTCTCCTCCTCCCGGCCCTGGCCGGCCCCCACCTGGAGCATGCCCATGCCGCGTCGCAACCCCAGCCCGTCGTCCTCTGCCGTGCGCCCCCGGCGTGCCACGCGCGTACGCCGGGTGAGCGCGCTCGCCGCGGTGGCCTTCTGCTGGGCAGCCGTCCTGCCCGCGGCGGCCCACACCGAAGCCGAGACCGCCGAGACCGCCGAGGCCGCCGGTGCCCCCACCGCCCAGGCGGTACCGGTCTCCAACGGCAACGAGTTGAGGACCGCGCTCGCCAACGCTCTGCCCGGGCAGGTGATCCAGCTGGCCGACGGGACGTACAGCGGGAACTTCAAGGTCAACCGGCCGGGCGAGCGGCAGAACCGGATCATCCTCACGGGCTCCTCGCGCGCCGTGCTCACGCCGACGTCCGGTGGCGGCAACGGACTTCACCTCGACCGGGCGAGCCACTGGACGATCCACGGCATCACGCTCAGCGGCGGCCAGAAGGGGATCATGGTCGACGCGAGCGACTACGTCGTGGTCGACGGCGTCACCGTCCACGACCTCACCATGGAGGGCATCCACTACCGCAACTCCAGCAGCCACGGCACCGTCAAGAACTCCACGATCTTCGACACGGGCCAGGACGGGCGCGGCATGGGCGAGGGCGTGTACATCGGCTCGGCCAACACTCTCAACGACCGCAGCGACCACGTGAAGATCCTCGACAACGTCATCGGCCCCGACGTGCGCGGCGAGAACATCGACATCAAGGAGGGCACCACCGGCGGGCTGATCTCCGGCAACTTCTTCGACGGCGGCGGCCTCACCAACGCCAACTACGACGACTCGTGGGTGGACGTGAAGGGCAACGGCTACGTCATCGAGAACAACCGGGGCGTCAACACCCTCAAGGACGGTTACCAGGTGCGCAGTCAGCAGCCCGGCTGGGGCTGCGGCACGGTCTTCCGCGGCAACCACTCCGACCTGCGCGGTGCCGGCGGGAGCAACCGCTACGCGATCCAGGTCACCAACCACCACCCGCAGTCGTGCCCCGTGACGATCGGCGCCGGCAACACCGTCACCGGCGGCGACGGGCTGGTCAACCCCGGCGTTCCGGTGGGCTGACCGGTCCCGGCGCGGGCGGCGGCGTCAGCCCCCGGCCGGGTCGCCCCGGCCGGCGCGCCACTCCGGCGCCAGTACGGACCACACCTCCATGTCCTGCCGCTCTCCCCGGTAGGCGTAGCTCTCGCGGAGCACGCCCTCCCGGGTCATGCCGAGCCGCCGCGCGACGGCGATGCTGGGCTCGTTCGCGGAGGAGGCGATCCACTCCACGCGGTGCACGCCGCGTTCCTCGACGGCCCAGTCGATGATCACGCGTACGGCGCGCGTCACGAGTCCCCGGCCGACGGCGGCCGGCTCCAGCCAGCACCCCGCCTCCGCCGTGCCGGCCGCGATGTCCATGGTGCGGAACAGCACGCCGCCGACGAGGGTGCCGTCCAGCCAGATGCCGTCGAGGCGCCCGGCGTCGGCGGCGGCCTTGTCGGCGTAGCGCTGGAGGAAGGCGCGCGCCGAGGTCAGGTCGGCGGCGACGTCGGGGAGGCCGACATGTCGGCCGATGTACTCCCGGCCGCGATCGATGTGGTTCAGGAACTCCTCCGCCCGCCACGGCTCCAGGGGGCGCAGTTCGGCGCCCTCGACACCCAGGGATCTCGCGTACACGCGCCGCCTCCACAGCCGTCGGTGCTGGTCACGCGGGAGTGTACGTGAGCGTGTAGGCCGTGTTCGCCCGCTCCCGGCCCGGGGCGCCTACTCCGTGGTTCGGCGCTGCCGCGAGCGGTAGTTGCGCATCTTCGCGCGGCTGCCGCACACCTGCATGGAACACCAGCGTCTGCGCCCGGCGGGGCTGCGGTCGTAGTAGGCCCATTCGCAGTCGTCCGCGTGGCACGCCTTGAGCCGTCGCCACTCCCCGCGGGCTTGGCCGAGGGCGATGGCGGCGGCGATGCGGGCGGTCAGCGCGCGGAGCCCGGTGAGGCCCGACGCGGGGACGAGCGCGGCGCCGCCGCCGGGGGCCACGCGCACCACGAGCGGAGCCGCTTCCAGCAAGGGGGCGAGCGGCGCCGACCGTTCGTCCGGTACCTCGGTTCCGGCGTGGTGGAGCAGGACGGCGCGCAGCGATTCCCGCAGGGTGACGAGCCGTCGCAGCTCGTCGTCGCGCAGGGAGAGTCCGTACGGGGCGGCGAACCGGCCCGGCCCTCCCGGGGCGGCGAGTTCGTCGGTTCCGGTCTCCACGTCGAGGGTGTTGACCAGCCGCTGGATCAGGCCCAGATCGGCCGGTGCGGTCGTGTCGCTCACATCGGGTACGGTAACCCGGTTGCGCCGTTACCGGCATCTGCGGAGTATGGGTAACGCGTGACCGCCTGTGCGGTGGTGGCGGTTCTGATGATCGCGCCGAGTCGAGGAGTGGGAACCATGGCCGTAGCCGTGATGGGTCCGGTGGTGCTGGACTGCCCGGAGCCGAGGAAGCTGTCCGAGTTCTACGCGGCCGTGCTGGGCTGGCCGGAGGACCAGGAGAACGACCCGGACTGGGTGGAGCTGACCGGCCCGGCGGGTCAGAAGCTCGCCTTCCAGCGCTCTCCCGGGTACCGGCCGCCGGAGTGGCCGGGCGTCGAGCATCCGCAGCAGCTCCACCTCGACCTGGAGATCCCGAAGGGGCAGGAGGAGGAGGCCGAACGCGCCGTGCTGGCGCTCGGCGCCACGCTGTTGCAGGGCCAGGTGAGCGAGACGAGCAACTTCCGCGTCTACGCCGACCCCGCCGGCCACCCCTTCTGTCTCTGCGCCTGCTGAGACCGCCGCGAGCAACCGGAGTGCGCTGCCTTATCGTTCCTCGCGGCGCGCGCCACGGGGCGGGCGTCAACCGGGGGCTGTGAAAGGGGTCTGTGTGTCATCGGTTCTGCTGATCAGCGGCAGTGTGCGGGAGGGTTCGGTGAACTCGGCGGTGCTGGCGACGGCCGCCGATGTCCTGGAGTTCGAGCTGGACGCCGAGTTCTACGCGGGGATGGCGGAACTCCCGCACTTCAATCCGGACCTGGACCACGACCCGGTCCCCGACGCGGTGCGGGACCTGCGGGAGGCGGTCACGGAGGCGCACGCCGTGCTGTTCTCCACCCCGGAGTACGCCGGCGTCATGCCGGGCGCGCTGAAGAACCTCCTGGAGTGGACGATCGGCGCCACCGTGCTCAGCGGCAAGCCGGTCGGCTGGATCAACCCCTCGACCGCCCCCGGTGGCGCGGCCGGCACCTACGCCAACCTGCGTACGGTGCTGGGGTACACGGGGGCGACCGTCGTCGAGGACGCCTGCGTGGACGTCCCCGTGGCGCGTGCCGACATCGGCCCGGACGGGACGATCGGCGACGAGGGAATCCGCGACGCCATTCGTGACGCGGTGATCAAGCTGGCCGGCTGACGTCGTCCCGGCCGAGGTGCGGCCGGACCGGCGCCGTTCCGGCCGAGTACCGTGCCGCACGGCGCGGAGCCGGTGGCGGCCGGACCCCGACCGCCCGGGATCGGCGGAATTTTCGTCCTCCGTCCGTGCAACCCCGGCACGGGGTCGTGTGTCCAACTGGTCACGTGGGGGCGTAGGAGGGGATCGAAGGGCCCGGTGTACCGGGCCCTTCGACGTGTGCGGAGCCGTCCGGTCCGCTTAGGGACCACCCGGTCCGCGCTGTCGGTCCCGGCGGCTACCGTCTGGGTATGTCGCGCGCGGTACTCGAAGCGGTTCTGGAGCGGATCACCTACGCCAACGAGGAGAACGGCTACACCGTCGCACGGGTGGACACCGGCCGGGGCGGGGACCTCCTCACGGTCGTCGGAGCGCTGCTCGGCGCCCAGGTGGGCGAGTCGTTGCGCATGGAGGGCAGTTGGAGCTCGCACCCCAGCTACGGCCGTCAGTTCACCGTCGAGAACTACACGACGGTCCTGCCCGCGACGGTCCAGGGCATCCGGCGCTATCTCGGCTCCGGGCTGATCAAGGGGATCGGCCCGAAGACCGCCGAGCGGATCGTGGACCACTTCGGGGTGGACACCCTGGACGTCATCGAGGACGACGCCTCCCGCCTGATCGCCGTCCCGGGCCTGGGTCCCAAACGGACCGCCCGGATCGCCGAGGCGTGGGTGGAGCAGAAGGCGATCAAGGAGGTGATGGTCTTCCTGCAGAGCGTGGACGTCTCCACCTCCATCGCCGTGCGGATCTACAAGAAGTACGGAGACGCCTCGATCTCCGTCGTGAAGAACACGCCCTACCGTCTCGCCTCGGACGTGTGGGGCATCGGATTCCTCACCGCCGACCGGATCGCCCGCGCCGTGGGCATACCGGAGGACAGCCCCGAACGGGTGAAGGCCGGGCTCGCGTACGCGCTGTCCCAGTCGACCGACCAGGGGCACTGCTTCCTCCCCGAGGAGCGGCTCATCGCGGACGCGGTCAAGCTGCTCCAGGTGGACACCGGCCTGGTCATCGACTGCCTGGGTGAGCTGGCCGAGGAGGGCGAGGCCGTGGTCCGGGAGAAGGTGCCCGACCCGGAGGATCCGGCGGGCCGGATCACCGTCGTCTACCTGACACCGTTCCACCGCGCGGAGATCTCGCTGTCCGCCCAGCTCAAGCGGCTGCTGGGCGCCGCCGACGACCGGCTGGCCGCGTTCGCCGACGTCGACTGGGAGAAGGCCCTGTCCTGGCTGGCGGGGCGCACCGGCGCGGAGCTGGCGGCCGAGCAGCGGGACGCGGTGCGGCTGGCGCTGACGGAGAAGGTCGCGGTGCTGACCGGTGGCCCGGGCTGCGGCAAGTCGTTCACGGTGCGTTCCGTGGTGGAGCTGGCCCGCGCCAAGCGGGCCAAGGTCGTCCTGGCCGCGCCCACCGGCCGGGCGGCGAAGCGCCTCTCGGAGCTGACGGGAGCGGAGGCGTCGACCGTCCACCGGCTGCTGGAGCTGAAGCCGGGCGGGGACGCGGCCTACGACCGGGACCGGCCGCTGGACGCCGATCTGGTGGTGGTGGACGAGGCGTCGATGCTGGATCTGCTGCTGGCCAACAAGCTGGTGAAGGCGGTGGCCCCGGGGGCGCATCTGCTGCTGGTGGGGGATGTCGACCAGCTGCCGTCGGTCGGCGCGGGGGAGGTGCTGCGCGATCTGCTGGCGGAGCCGGGTCCGGTCCCGGCCGTGCGGCTGACGCGGATCTTCCGGCAGGCGCAGCAGTCCGGCGTGGTCACCAACGCGCACCGCATCAACGCCGGGGAGACGCCGCTCACCCGCGATCTCGACGACTTCTTCCTCTTCGCGGAGGACGACACGGAGGCGGCCGGGCTGCTGACGGTGGACGTGGTGGCGCGCCGCATCCCGCGCCGCTTCGGGCTGGACCCGCGCCGGGACGTGCAGGTCCTCACGCCGATGCACCGGGGGCCGGCCGGGGCCGGCGCGCTGAACGGGCTGCTGCAGGAGGCGGTCTCGCCCGCTCGCCCGGGGCTGCCGGAGAAGCGGGTCGGCGGCCGGATCTTCCGGGTCGGCGACAAGGTCACCCAGATCCGCAACAACTACGACAAGGGTGCCAACGGCGTCTTCAACGGCACCGGGGGACAGGTCACCGGGATCGATCTCGACGAGCAGAGGCTGACGGTGCTGACCGAGGAGGACGAGGAGATCGGCTACGAGTTCACCGAGCTGGACGAGCTGTCCCACGCCTACGCCGTGACGATCCACCGCTCCCAGGGCAGTGAGTACCCGTGCGTGGTGATCCCGGTGACGACCAGCGCGTGGATGATGCTGCAACGGAACCTGCTGTACACGGCGGTGACGCGGGCGAAGCGGCTGGTGGTGCTGGTGGGCTCGCGGCGGGCGCTGGGGCAGGCGGTCCGCACGGTGTCGGCGGGCCGCAGGTTCACCGCACTGGACGCACGGCTCGACGGCCGTCTGGGCTGACACCGCCCGCTGCCCGGCCCCGGTTCTGCCCCGGTCCCGCCCCGCCCGGCCGGGTGCGGGGCGCTGCGCGGTTCCCGGAAGTGACAGCTCTCACGTCGCCGCTACGGTCGGCTATGACCATGGTTGTGTACTACTGTCCCGGCACGGCGTGCCAGATTTTTTGGGTTCGGCCGACCCCGAGTGCACTAAGTGGCCTCTGATGGGGGACAGTGGAAACAGTCAGGGCACCTCGAAGAAGAGGCACGACGTCGGTGAGGGATAGACGTGAGCGAACACCGCGCAAGTGATGACGCAGTAGTAGTGCGGTACGCGGATGGCGAGTACCGCTACCCGCTGGTGGAGAGCACGGTCGGCGACCAGGGCTTCGACATCGGCAAGCTGCGCGCCGAGACCGGGCTGGTGACCCTGGACTCCGGTTACGGCAACACCGCCGCGTACAAGTCCGGGGTCACCTATCTCGACGGTGAGCAGGGCATCCTGCGGTACCGCGGGTACCCGATCGAGCAGGTGGCCGAGCACGGCACGTTCCTGGAGACGGCCTACCTGCTGATCAACGGCGAGCTGCCGACGGTCGACGAGCTGTCCGGCTTCCGCAGCGAGATCACCCAGCACACCCTCGTCCACGAGGACGTGAAGCGGTTCTACGACGGCTTCCCCCGTGACGCGCACCCGATGGCGATGCTGTCGTCGGTGGTCAGCGCGCTGTCCACGTTCTACCAGGACAGCCACAACCCGTTCGACGAGCGGCAGCGGCACATCTCCACGATCCGGCTGCTCGCCAAGCTGCCGACGATCGCGGCGTACGCGTACAAGAAGTCGGTCGGCCACCCGGTGGTCTACCCGCGCAACGACCTCGGTTACGTGGAGAACTTCCTCCGCATGACCTTCTCGGTCCCGGCCGAGGAGTACGAGCCGGACCCGGTGGTGGTCTCCGCGCTCGACAAGCTGCTCATCCTGCACGCGGACCACGAGCAGAACTGTTCGACCTCCACGGTCCGCCTGGTCGGCTCCTCGCAGGCGAACCTGTTCGCCTCGATCTCGGCCGGCATCAACGCGCTCTGGGGCCCGCTGCACGGCGGCGCCAACCAGTCGGTGCTGGAGATGCTGGAGCAGATCCGCGAGGCCGGCGGTGACGTCGACAGCTTCATCAACAAGGTGAAGAACAAGGAGGACGGCGTCCGGCTGATGGGCTTCGGCCACCGGGTCTACAAGAGCTTCGACCCGCGGGCCAAGATCATCAAGGCGGCGGCGCACGACGTGCTGTCGGCGCTCGGCAAGTCCGACGAGCTGCTGGACATCGCCCTGGCGCTGGAGGACCGCGCGCTCAACGACGACTACTTCGTCTCGCGCAACCTCTACCCGAATGTCGACTTCTACACCGGCCTCATCTACCGGGCGATGGGCTTCCCCAACTCGATGTTCACCGTGCTCTTCGCGATGGGCCGCCTGCCGGGCTGGATCGCCCAGTGGCACGAGATGATCAAGGAGCCGGGCTCCCGGATCGGGCGTCCGCGCCAGGTCTACACCGGCGTCGTCGAGCGGGACTACATCCCGGTCGAGCAGCGCTGACGCGCCGCCCGGCCGGCCCTTCGGTGCCGGCCGGGTGAAGGATCTTCACCGCTCCCCCGTAGATGTGACGCAGGTCACACGTACGGGGGAGCAACCTTTTGGCTCCGCCGAGGTCTTATGGAGTGACATCGTCGCGGTTTCGGCTGGATCCGTGACGGTGGCCGTCGTGGCAAGGGTCCCGTGGGGGGACACTCTGCACTGACGGCAATGAAGCGCCTCGCGTCGGGCCCTGTGGGGGGACCCGGCACGGGGCGCTTCGACTTTCCCGGGTGGCTTCACCCGGGAAGGCAAGGCGCGCCGTGCGATGCGCGGCACTTCGCGGCCCCTCGTCGGCCGCCGGGACTCATGCGTCCCTAGGGTCGTCTTCCCTGGGCCCCCGAGGGTAAACGCGCGTTTACGGGCGGGCCGTTGAGCGGCTGGACAGTTCACTCCTGCGTGTCAACGAACCGGCGTGAGCGGTGCCCCGGCTATCCGGGCCGACGAGCGCCGTCGGTCTCGGTGGCGTCGGCGTCCGTGGCGTCGGTGGCGTCGGCGTGATCGTCCCGGTCGGAGCGGTGCCCGCCGTCGGAGGACGGGCCGGGGCGGCCGGCGGAGGTGGCCGCCCAGCTCGCGAGGAGCTTGAGCCGGTCCTCGTCGGGGCTGCCCGGTTCGGCCGTGTACATGGTCAGGGAGTGCGCCTCCTGGACGGACAGCGGCAGTTCCAGCGGCTGGTAGGTGAGCTCCAGGGAGCCCGCCTCCGGATGCCGGAAGCGCTTGGTCCCGCCGTGGTGGACGCGCACGTCGTGGGCGGCCCAGCGGGTGCGGAACTCGGTGCTCAGCGTGGAGAGCTCTCCGATGAGCTCGCGAAGCGCCCTCTCGTCGGGGCTGCGGCCGGCCTCGACGCGCAGCAGGGCGGCGGTGGCGTCGGCGGCCCCGTCCCAGTCGGCGACGAAGTCGCGGGAGCCGGGGTCGAGGAAGTAGAAGCGGGCGAAGTTGGGGAGGCCCCGTTCGCCCGTGGTCCCGCTGTTGTACAGGGGCGCGAACAGGGCGCGGCCGAGAGGGTTGGCGGCAACGATGTCCAGGCGGCCGTTGGTGACGAAGGCCGCGGAGAGCGTCATGGAGTCCAGCAGCCATCGCACACGGGGTGGGAGGTCGACGGCCTTGCGGCGGCGCGGCGTGCGGCTGGCGGGCTGGGCGGCCCGGGCCAGGTCGAACAGGTAGGTGCGCTCGTCCTCGTCCATGCGCAGTGCGCGGGCGACCGCGTCCAGGACGTCTGCGGAGACACCGCCGATATGGCCCTTCTCCAGCCGCGTGTACCACTCCGTGCTCACGCCTGCGAGGACCGCGACCTCCTCGCGCCGCAGCCCCGGGACCCGGCGCCGGCCGGTCGTGGGTATCCCGGCCTGCTCCGGGGTGATCCTGGCGCGGCGGGTGGCGAGGAAGTCCCGGATCTCGGCGCGGTTGTCGGGTCGCTGGTCCATGTCCTCCACGGTAGGTCGCGGCCGTGCCGAAGGGGAGGCACGGCCTGTCCCCCCTGTGTACGCGACCTTCCTGCCGGGCGAGGAGGCCGGTTGTCTGGGTGGACGCCCGCGGCCGCGTCCTCTCGTTGCGCCTTCCCGGTGACTTCCGTGGCAGGAGACCCGAGGCCCGCCTCGGCCGAGACGGATCCATGACGTGATGAACGCGTAGGCAGCGCGAGCGGGCGACAGCACACCAGACAGGGAGATGCGCACCATGCGTGGAGTAGTGATGTACAGCGCCGGCGACGTACGGGTCGAGGAGCGTGAGGACCCGAAGATCATCGAGCCGACCGACGCGATCGTGAAGCTGACCGCGACCTGCATCTGCGGGTCGGACCTGTGGCCCTATCGCGGCATCGAGCCCGCGGATCACCAGGTCATGGGACACGAGTACGTCGGTGTCGTGGAGGAGGTCGGCGCCGATGTGAAGAACGTCAGCCCCGGGGACTTCGTGGTCGGGTCGTTCGTCATCTCCGACAACACCTGCGAGATCTGCCGGGCCGGGTTCCAGTCCAAGTGCGTCCACGCGGAGTTCGTCGCCCAGACGATCGGCACTCAGGCCGAGAAGGCCCGTATCCCGCACGCCGACGGCACGCTCGTGGCCACGCCGGGTCAGCCCGACGCCGAGTTGGTCCCCGCGCTGCTGGCCGCCTCCGACGTCCTCGGCACCGGCTGGTACGCCGCCGTGGCCGCAGAGGCCGGCCCCGGCAAGACCGTCGCCGTCGTCGGCGACGGCGCGGTCGGCCTCATGGCGGTCCTGGCCGCCAGGCGGCTCGGGGCGGAGCGTGTCATCGCCATGTCGCGCCATCCCGAGCGGCAGAGGCTGGCCCGCTACTACGGTGCCACCGACATCGTCGAGGAGCGTGGCGAGGCGGGTGTCGCGAGGATCAAGGAACTCACCGACGGGCTGGGCGCGCACTCGGTCGTCGAGGCGGTCGGCACGCAGGAGTCGTTCATGCAGGCCGTCGGCGCCACGCGCGGTGGCGGGCACCTCGGATACGTGGGCGTGAACCACGACGTGACCATCCCCGGGATCCAGCTGTTCTTCGCCGGTATCCACACTCTCGGCGGGCCGGCCCCGGTCCGCCGGTTCCTGCCCGAGCTGATCCAGCTGATCTGGGACCGGGCGATCGACCCCGGCAAGGTCTTCGACCTCACCCTGCCGCTGGAAGAGGCCCCCGAGGGCTACAGGGCCATGGACGAACGCCGCGCCACCAAGGTCCTCCTCACCCTCTGACAGCCCCACGGTCCCGCGGCCGGCACCCGCGGGCAGCAGACCGCTCCAGCGGGGCTAGGGGGGAGAGGTGGCGAGACGCCGGGACGGGCGGGCTGCCGGTCCCGGCGTCCGGTGCCGGCTCGTCGTGGGTGGGTCCGCTCCCGGTGCCGGCTGTGGCCGAGGGTCAGGGGAGGCCCCGGATGGCTCCGTCGCGGCGCTAGGCCCTGTCTGGCAAATCCCGCCTGGCCCGCAGCGCCTGGCACGGCATCTCGCCACGTTGGAGCCTCGCGCGAGTACGACGGGTACGAGCTGCGACGCTCCGCCTTGCGATCCACCGCACCAGACGCCGCGGGCCTTGCCTGCGCCATTTGCCAGACAGGACCTAGGCGCCCTGTGCGGGCCCGACCAGCTCGTAGCCGGCCTCGTCCACCGCCGCGCGTACGGCGGACTCCTCCAGCGGCTCGGCGGACTCCACGGTGACCAGCCCGGTGGCGGACTTGGCCGCCACGGCGGTGACGCCGGGCAGCGCGGACAGCTCCTCCGAGATGGCGTTCTCGCAGTGCCCGCAGCTCATGCCGGTGACCTGGTAAGTGACGCTGCTCATGGTTCTCCGTAAGTTGTCGGGCGGCGGCTGCCCCGCCGCGGCCGGGGTGGGCGACGCCGTGCCGGGGTGCCCGACGGCATCATACCTCTCATACCCCCAAGGGGTATAAGGGTCGGGCGGGTGGTCGTTACGCGCCCCGGCGGCGGTGGCCGTGGGTGTCGCGGCGGCCGCCGAGTGGCCGGTGGGGGCGTCGCAAGCGCGGTGGGCCGGGCCGGGGTCGCCGGGGGCCCGCGCGGCGGTCAGCCGCGCCGCCAGCCGTGTCCCGGGCGCCGCAGCACCCAGGCGCGGACGGTCTCCGCGTACCAGAGCGGCTTGCCCCCCTCGACGACGTCGGGTTCCGGCAGCAGCGCGTGCTTCCGATAGGAGCGCACGGTGTCCGTCCGGACCCCGATGTGCGCGGCGATCTCCTTGTAGGACCAGAGTTCGCGGCGGTCGGTCACAGAAATCCACACCTCCCTGAGCCGCGCCGCGGCGGCGGCACGGGCCGCCGGTGGAGCCGTCGGCGCGGCGTCTGCTGGTGACCAGAGCTTCAGCCGGACGAACGACACGACCCGGCAGGCGGGATGTGTTGTTGATCTTCTGTGACACGGAAGCCGCGTAATGGTGACACCTGTGACCGAATGGTCGCGCGGCGTGACGGCGTGACGGCGTGACGGCGTGACGGCGTGACGGCGTGGCGGCGTGACGGCGTGACGGCGTGGCGGCGTGGCGGCGTGACGGCGAAGGCCGGGGCGGTGCGCGCCTGGATGGGATGCGCGCAGCCCCGGCCTTCACCGTCCCCCGCAGGGGAGGACAGGGAGGGTCAGTGGTTGCCGGGGAACCCCAGGTCGATGCCGGCGTCGGCCGGGTCCGGCCAGCGCGTGGTGACGACCTTGCCGCGGGTGTAGAACCGCACCCCGTCCTCGCCGTAGATGTGGTGGTCGCCGAAGAGCGACTCCTTCCACCCGCCGAAGGAGTGGTAGCCCACCGGCACCGGAACCGGCACGTTGACGCCGACCATGCCCGCCTCCACCTCCAGCTGGAAGCGGCGGGCGGCGCCGCCGTCGCGGGTGAAGATCGCGGTGCCGTTGCCCCAGCGCGATCCGTTGATCACGGCCAGCGCCTCGTCGTAGCTGTCGGCGCGCACCACGCACAGGACCGGGCCGAAGATCTCGTCCCGGTAGGCGTCGGCGTCCAGCGGTACCCGGTCCAGCAGGGAGACGCCGAGGAAGAAGCCGTCCTCGTGACCGTCCACGGTGAGGCCGGTGCCGTCCACCACCACCTCGGCGCCCTGTTCACGGGCCGAGGCGACGTAGCCCGCGACCTTGTCACGGTGCTCGGCGGTGATCAGCGGGCCCATCTCGGAGGCCGGGTCGTCCCCCGGGCCGATGCGCACCGCGCGGGCGCGCTCGGCGATCCGCTCCACCAGGGTGTCGCCGATCGCGCCGACGGCGACCACCACCGACACCGCCATGCAGCGCTCCCCGGCGGAGCCGTAGGCGGCGTTGACCGCGCTGTCGGCGGCGAAGTCCAGATCGGCGTCGGGGAGGACCAGCATGTGGTTCTTGGCGCCGCCCAGTGCCTGGACCCGCTTGCCGTTGGCGACGGCGCGCGCCTGGATGTGCCGCGCCACCGGGGTGGAGCCGACGAAGGAGACGGCGGCGACGTCCGGGTGGTCGAGCAGCCGGTCCACCGACTCGCGGTCGCCGTTGACGACGTTGAGGACGCCCTCGGGCAGTCCCGCCTCCGCGGCGAGCGTGGCCAGCAGCAGTGCCGCGGACGGGTCCTTCTCGCTCGGCTTGAGCACGAAGGTGTTGCCGCAGGCGATGGCCAGCGGGAACATCCACAGCGGCACCATCGCCGGGAAGTTGAAGGGGGTGATGCCCGCGACCACGCCCAGCGGCTGCCGGATCGACGCGACATCCACCCGCGCGGATACCTCGGTGGAGAGCTCGCCCTTGAGCTGCTGCGGGATACCGCAGGCCAGGTCGACGATCTCCAGCCCGCGCGCGACCTCGCCCAGGGCGTCGGAGAACACCTTGCCGTGCTCGGCGGAGATCAGCCGGGCCAGTTCCTCGCGGTGGGTGTCGAGCAGCGCGCGGTAGGCGAACAGCACGGAGGTACGGCGCGCCAGCGAGGCGGCGGACCAGCCGGGGAACGCGGCGCGGGCGGCTGCCACGGCCTCGTCGACCTCGGCGGTCGACGCCAGCGCGAGGTGGGCGGAGACGGCGCCGGTGGCCGGGTTGTGGACGGGGGCGGTCCGCCCGGAGCCTCCGGGGACGGGCGTGTTGGCGATCCAGTGACCGATCGTCTTCGTCATGATCAGCAGGGCCTTTCTCTTGGCTGTGCGTGTCGTCGCCGGACAGGGACGGCGGCGACCGTGCCGCTGGGTCGGGCGGTGGCCGTCGGCGTTGACGGTCACCGCCCGGGCCGGTGCGCCCGGCCGCGCCCGGCGCCGGAGCCGGGCCGGCGGGCGGTTCCGCGGGAGCCGGGCCGGCGGGCGGTTCCGCCGGAGCCGGGGCTCACAGGTGGCGGCGCTGCGCCGCCCGCTGCCGCCGGTACTCCTCGCCCGCCGCGCGGGCGGCCGGACGGGTCGCCACCTCGGCGACGGGCACGTCCCACCACGCCTCGGCGGGCGGGGCGGTCGCCGCAGGGTCGGTCTCCACGTAGACGCAGGTCGGTACGGTCGCCTCCCGGGCCCGGGCGAGCGCCGCGCGCAGTTCGGCGACGGTGGCGGCGCGTTCGACCGACATCCCCAGAGAGGCGGCGTTGGCGGCGAGGTCCACCGGCAGCGGGGCGCCGGTGAAGGAGCCGTCCTCGGCGCGGAACCGGTAGGCGGTGCCGAGCCGTTCACCGCCGGTGGCCTCCGACAGTCCGCCGATCGAGGCGTAGCCGTGGTTCTGGACCAGGACGACGGTGATGGCCAGGCCCTCCTGCACCGCCGTCACCAGCTCGGTCGGCATCATCAGGTAGGTGCCGTCGCCGACCAGCGCCCACACCGGGGTCTCCGGGGCGGCCAGCCGCACGCCGATCGCCGCCGGGATCTCGTAGCCCATGCAGGAGTAGCCGTACTCCAGGTGGTACTGGCGCGGGGAGCGCGGCCGCCACATCTTGTGGAGGTCGCCGGGGAGCGAGCCGGCGGCGTTGATCACCACGTCCTCGTCGCCGACCGCCTCCGCCAGCAGCCCGATGAGCTGGGCCTGGGTGGGTCGGGCGTCGTCGTCGGGGGCGGCGCACGCGGCGTCGACCACGGTGTTCCAGCGGGACCGGCCCTCGGCGTACTCGGCCTCGTAGGCGGGTTCCACCCGGTGGCCGGCCAGCGCGTCGGTGAGTGCCGTCAGCCCGCTGCGGGCGTCGGCGACCAGGGGGAGCGCGGCGAGCTTGTGGGCGTCGAACGAGGTGATGTTGAGGTTGACGAACCGCACGTCCCCGGCGGCGAAGAGGGTGTTGGAGGCGGTGGTGAAGTCGGAGTAGCGGGTGCCCACCCCGATCACCAGGTCGGCCCGCCGGGCGAGGGCGTCGGCGACGGCGGTGCCGGTGTGGCCGATCCCGCCGGTCTCCGCGGGGTGGTCGTGGGACAGCGCGCCCTTGCCGGCCTGGGTGACGGCCACCGGGATGCCGGTGGCGTCCACCAGCCGGCGCAGCGCCTCGTGTGCCTCGCTGTGGTGCACCCCGCCGCCGGCCACGATCAGGGGGCGGCGGGCCGCCCGGACGGCCCGTGCGGCCTCGGCCAGCGCCTCGGGGTCGGGGGCGGGGCGGGCCACCCGCCAGACGCGTTCGGCGAAGAACTCCCGCGGCCAGTCGTACGCCTCGGCCTGCACGTCCTGGGGCAGGGCGAGCGTGACGGCGCCGGTCTCGGCCGGGTCGGTGAGCACCCGCATCGCCTGGAGGGCGGCGGGGATCAGCTGCTCGGGCCGGCTGATCCGGTCGAAGTAGCGGGAGACCGGCCGCAGCGTGTCGTTGACGGAGACGTCTCCGTACGAGGGATGTTCCAGCTGCTGGAGCACCGGGTCGGCCGGGCGGGTGGCGAAGGTGTCGCCGGGCAGCAGCAGGACGGGCAGCCGGTTGATCGTGGCCAGCGCGGCGCCGGTGACCAGGTTGGTGGCGCCGGGGCCGATGGAGGTGGTCACGGCCTGGGCACGCAGCCGGCCCGACTGGCGGGCGTAGCCGACGGCGGCGTGCACCATCGCCTGTTCGTTGCGGCCCTGGAGGTAGGAGATGGAGGGGGCTTCCCCGGCGCCTCCGGGTGCGTGCTCCATCAGGGCCTGGCCGACGCCCGCGACGTTGCCGTGGCCGAAGATGCCCCAGACCGCGCCGAAGAAGCGCTGCCTCAGGCCGTCGCGTTCGGTGTGCTGGACGGCCAGGAAGCGGACCAGCGCCTGGGCGGTGGTCAGCCGCACGGTGCCGGGGAGGGTCTCGGTCATGCGGTCACGGTCCTGCCGGTGCGGGGG
>NZ_BHZI01000131.1 GCF_004305975.1 Streptomyces otsuchiensis | reverse complement strand
TGCCCCGGCGCCCGGGGGCCCGGGTGGCCACCCCATGGTTCGACCCAGGAAGGGACCACGCACTCATGGACCTCGTCACCCTCCAGGACGTCAGGGACGCCGCTGCCCGCCTTCGTGACACGGCCTGGCCTACCCCGCTGGTCCCCTGCGACCCGCTGCCCGGACTGCCCTCCTGGAACATCCTGGTGAAGGCCGAGAACCTCCAGCACACCGGCAGTTTCAAGGTGCGCGGCGCCGCCAACGCCCTCTTCGCCCGCAGCGAGCGAGAGGGCGGGGCACGAGCGGTCGTCACCTACTCGGCGGGCAACCACGGCGCCGGCGCCGCGTACGCCGCGACGCGTCTGGGCATCGGCGTGACCGTCTGCATGCCCCCGGCGTCGGTCCCGGTCAAGGTCGCCGCCGTACGCCGCTTCGGCGGCCGGGTCGTCCTCACCGACGACCTGATCGGCACCACCCGGTCACTGGCCGCCGAGGCGGGCAGCGCCGTGCTGCACCCCTTCGACGACCACGATGTGATCGCCGGTCAGGGAACGGTCGGCCTGGAGATCCTCGACCACTGCCCGAACCCGGACGCGGTGATCGTTCCCGTGGGCGGGGGAGGGCTCGTCAGCGGAGTGGGGACCGTCCTGGCCGCGCTGTCGCCCGCCACGAGGATCATCGGCGTGGAGCCGGACGGGGCCGCCTCGATGTCCCACGCGCTCGCGGCCGGCGCGCTCGTCTCCCTTCCCACCCCCGCGCGATCGGTCGCGGACGGCCTGACCGCTCCGGCACCCGGCGAGATCACCTACGCCCACGCGCGGCGTCTCGTCCACCGCATGGTGTCGGTCAGCGAGCGGGAGATCCTGGGCGCCTGGGCACGCATGATCGCCGCCACCCGTCTGTTCGTCGAACCGTCGGCGGCCGTCACCCTGGCCGCGCTCCGCTCCGGAGAGCTGGACCTGCCCGACGGCGCGACGGTGGTGCTCGTCGCCTCCGGAGGCAACGCCGCCCCCGGCGCGCCGGGCCTGCGCGAATGAGCCGGATGAGCCGGGCGAGCCGTGGGAGCCACCCGGGCGGCCCGCCGCCCCGCCGGGGCCGACTCACCGCGGCCCAGGGCACCGCCCTGTACGTCACCGCCGTCCTGGGCACCGGGGTGATCGCCCTGCCCGCGCTCGCCGCCCGGGTCGCCGGGCCGGCCTCACTGGTGGCGTGGCTGCTGCTGGTGCTGATGTCGGCCCCGCTGGCGCTGAGCTTCGCCGCGCTCGGCGCCCGCCACCCCGACGCCGGCGGCGTCTCGACCTACGCGCGGCTGGCGTTCGGCGACCGATGCGCCGCGGTGGTGGGCTGGTGCTTCTACCTGGCGGTGCCCACCGGCATCGCGGCGGCGGCGCTGTTCTGCGGATCGTATGTCGCGGCCGCCGTGGGCGGCGGCCGGCTGACCACGTCCGTCACCGCCGTCGTGCTGGTGGCCGTCGGGGCGTCCACCAACGCGTTCGGGCTGCGGCTGGTGGGGCCGGTCCAGCTGCTCCTGGCCGCGCTGCTGGTGACCTTGCTGATCCTCGCCATGGTGCTCTCCCTGCCGCACGCGAGCACGGACAACCTCCAGCCGTTCGCCCCGCACGGCTGGCCGGCGATCGGCGCGGCGGCGGCCATGCTGATCTGGAGTTTCGCCGGCTGGGAGGCCATCACGCACCTGGCGGGCGAGTTCCGCCACCCGGAGCGCGACATCCAGCGCGCCACCTGGGCGGCCGTGGTCGTGGTGGGGCTGCTCTACCTCCTGCTCGCCCTCGCCGTGATCACCGTGCTCGGGCCCGACGCCCACCGCGGCGACGCGCCCCTGGCCGAGCTGATGAGCCGGGGGATGGGCGACCACGCGCGGCCGCTGGCGGCCTTCGCCGCCGTTCTGCTGACCCTGGGCTCCGCCAACGCCTACATCGCCGGCGCGGCCGGCCTCGGTTCGGCGCTGGCCCGGCACGGCGCGCTGCCGTCGTGGCTGGCGCGGGGCGGGCGGGCCGGAGAGGTACCCCGGCGCAGTCTCGCCGTCGTGTCCCTGCTGACGGCCCTGTCGCTGGGCGCGGTCGTGGTGACCGGGGCCGGTGCCGAGCCGCTGGTGCACCTCACCAACGGCTCGCTGGTGGCGGTGTACGTGGCCGGAAGCGCGGCCGCCGTCCGGCTGTTGCCCCGGGGGACCCACGGGCACCGTGCCGCCGTCGTGTCGCTGGTGGCCGTCGTGCTGCTCCTGCTGGCCTCCGGCCCGTATCTGCTGTGGCCGCTCGCGGTGACCGCCGCGACCCTGCTGTATCTGCGGCTGCGGGGGAACCGCTCTTCCATTGTGGAGCGTGAGTCCGACCGGGCGGCCAAGGGCAGCCGCGCCGAGGACATCCGCGCGAAGGACAGCTGACCGCTCGTCCGCCGGGACGCGGCCGGAGGAAGCCGGTCAGAGCGCCCGGTTCAGCAGCGGCGCGAACGGCCACTGCGGCCGGTGGTAGACGTGCTCGGAACGCCGCCGGAGCTCCTCCGACGTCCTCCGCAGCGTCCTCTGCGCCCGGGACTCCAGGCCGGCGTGGTGTTCGGCCTCGCCGAGCAGGCCCCACCGGACCATGTCGAAGGGCATCGGGCCCGCCGGCGCCCCTCTCACCGCGCCGTGCATCCGCCGGAGACCGGTCTCGGTCCGGCCCCGGTGGACCTCCGCCCAGCCGAGCAGCGCGGCCATCACCTCCCGCCAGTCGCCCAGTTGGTGGCGCTCGGAGAGGTCGAGGCCGGCCAGGCTGGTCCGCCACGCCCGCTCCACGTCGCCGCGGAGCACCGCGAGGAGCGCGTCGCCGTAGCGCGCGTGGACCCGGTTCCAGGGCCGTTCGTGGCCGTCCGGCTCCGCCCGCCGCAGCAGCCGGCCCCGGTGGTCCTCCGCCGCGGCGTCCCGGCCCAGCAGCTGTTCGCTGACGGCCAGCAGCACGCGGCAGGTGACGCCGGGGTCGCTCCCGAACAGCTCTTCCACGCGCGCCGACGGCTCCGTACGCGCCCATCGGCCGGCCAGCGCCAGGCCGCGCTCCAGCGCCGGAACGGCCTCGGGGAGCCGTCCGGAGGTGAAGTGGAGGACACCTCGGCCGAGGGACGCCGCCAGCCGGGCCTCCTGACCGCCGCCGTGCCCGCCGAGGTCGTCCAGCACCTCCACCAGACCACGGGCCGCTCCGTACTCCGCCCGCGCCAGGTGTGTCATGCAGTCGGCGACCACGGCCGACGGCGGCCTGCCGTCGCCCGGCCGCGCGGCCCCCGGCTCCGCCCGGGCACGGGCGGGCGCCGCGCCCGCCGCCCCGAGTCCGTAGGAGAGTGTCGCCAGCCGGGCGACCCGTTGCCGTAGTTCCAGCTCGGTGGAGGTGCAGACACCTCGGGGCCGGTGGGCGCGGAGGATGGCCACCGCGTCGGTGAGCCACCGGTGCGCCTCCCCGTGACGGAGCCGGCGCCGGGCCGCGTCCGCGAGTTCCACCAGCGGACTCACCGCCTCCGCCGGGGCCAGCCCGCCCGCGGCCCGGGCGCAGTGGAAGCCGATCTCCGGGAGCAGGAGCACCCCTCTGGTCCCGTTCGCCGCCTCGGACGCCAGCGCCCGGGCGACGAGATGGTGGAGCCGGGCTCGCGCCGAGGCGTCGAGATCGGCCAGCAGCAGGTCGCGGACGAGTCCCTGGGCGAAACGCAGATCGTTGCCGTCCACGGGGTTCGCCGTGATCAGCCCGGTCCGGAGCGCGTCGTCGGCCGAGCCCGCGGCGCCCCGGAGCCGCACAACGGCGTCGAGCAGGCGCCGGTCGACGACCGGACCGATCACGGCGCAGCTCTCCAGCACCGCGCCCACCTCCGGCGGGTGCTCCGCCAGGCGGTGCCGCAGCAGCACCTCGACCTCGAAGGGAACGCGCCAGACGGGTCCCACCAGGGCCTCACGGGTCTCCCGGGACTTCAGCAACCCGGTGAGCAGGGACGGGTTCCCGCCGGTGGCGCGGTGGACGTTGGGCACCAGGTCCCACGGGACGGGTGCGTCGCACATCCGGTGGACGAGCGTGCGGGTCTCGTCCGTCGACAGCGGCGTCAGCCGCAGGTACTCCACGTTGTCAGACTGCAGCAGTCCGGCGACGGTGCGCCGCAACGCCGCGCTGGAGGACACCCGGTCCTCCCGCAGGGTGGCGATCACCCGTACCGGCGCCTCACCCGGCCGCCCGGTCACCAGCCGCAGCAGGTCCAGGCTGGGCACGTCCGCCAGGTGCAGATCCTCCAGCAGCAGCACCAGCGGAGTCGCCGCATCGGCGCACAGCGCCTGGCACACGGCGTTCTGGAAGGCGGGCCGGCCGATACCGCCGGCCGGCTCACGGCCTCGGGCGTGGGCGGCCGCCACACGGCGGAGGAGGTCGCGGGCGGAATCCGGCAGTGCCTCCAGCCGTGCGTGCCGCCCTGTCTCCCCGGCGCTCACGACGGCGCGGACCGCGGGCAGCCACACGGCGTGGTCCGGGAGCCCGGCGGGCTCGGCGCGTTCGGCGCTCTCCGCGCAGTGCGCCCCGACGACCTCGGTACCCGCCGCGACCAGCTCCCGCTCGAACTCCTGGAGCAGACGGCTCTTCCCGACTCCCTGTTCACCGGCCACCAGCACCGTCCGGACGCCGGCGTCCGCGCCCATGACCGCGCGCAGCCGGGCGAGTTCCCCGTCCCGTCCGACCAGCGCGGCGGAACGCCGGGGCGGGACGCCGGGTGGCCCGGAGCCGGGGCCGCCGCCCCGGGGCGGGCCGGCGGCGGCCGGCGGCGTGTCGAGCCGCGGCGGGAGCCCGGCCGGTCCGGGGGCGGCGTGCGCGGGCCGGAGGTCCTGGCGCAGGACGGAACGGTGCAGCTCCTGCAGCTCCCGGCTGGTGTCGGCGCCCAGCTCCGACGCGAGGAAGGACCGGATGCGCTCATAGGTCAGCAGCGCCTCCGCGGGCTGCCCCGAGTGGTACTGCGCGAGCATCAGCCGCCACCCGAGGCGCTCCTGCAGCGGGTTCGCGCGTACCTCCTGGCTGAGCTGACGCACCACCTCCTCGTACTCGCCGAGGCCGAGACAGGCGTCCGCCCGTATCTGGAACGCCCGCAGCCGCAGCTGCTCCAGCCGGGTGGCCTCCAGCACCGCGAACTCGTAGCCGGACAGCTCGCTGTACGGCGCGCCCGTCCACAGCTCGACGGCCCCGGTCAGCGTGGTCCGCGCCCGTTCCAGGTCGCCCGCGGCGAAGGACAGCCGGCCGCGCTCCACCGCTGCCTGGAAGAGGTCGGCGTCGCTCCGGTGCGGCCCCAGGTCGAGGACGTATCCGGGGGCCCGGTGACGCAGGGCCAGCTCCGTGGGCCGTCCCCCGCCGCGGCTGTCGCCGGCCAGCGCCTTGCGCAGGCGGGACACGTAGGAGTGCAGCGTCGCCAGTACCGAGTCGGGGGGCGAGGTGTCCCAGATGGCCTGGATGATCCGGGGCACCGGCATGACCTGGCCGGCGTTGATCAGCAGGAGCGCGAACAGGGCGCGTTGCTTCGGTGAGCCGAGACGCAGGGGCTCCGGCCCGAGAGTGACCGCCAGCTGCCCGAATACCGTGACGGAGGGCGGGCGCCGGTCGGTGTCGCGGAGGACAAGGTGGTCAGCGGTGCGCATGCAGGCCCGTCCTGTCGGCGAGGGCCCGGGGAGGCCCGGGGCTGGTGGGGCGCGGGACACCTCATCGGTGTCCGTGCCCTGCGGGGACGCCGGCCGGCCCATGTCCCGCCGGAGCGCTGAGAGTTGCAGGGGGTAATCATGTTGTCACTCTTCGCGCCGCTCCGGGGGGCCGGACGGGGCCGCGGGGGACATTGTCCGAAATCCGTCCGCGTGAGGGGGTGAGTCCTGCGGGCCGGCGGGCACCGGGGCGCGCCCGCGGACGCCCGCGCCCGCCGGTGCGCTCTCCGCGAGGCGGGGTCTCCGGCGGGCGTCAGGTCGTCAGGGGCGTCGGGCCGTCAGGTCGTGCCTGGTGCGTCGGGGGCTCGGGGCCGCCGGGCCGTCAGGGCGCCGGGCGCCGGCGCCCGGTGGTCCCGCGTGCCGTTCGGCTCAGGTCGAGTAGTCGGCGTTGATCCGGATGTAGCCGTCGGTGAGGTCGCAGCCGTAGACCGTGAACTCGCCGTCGGCGACGGCGAGGTCGATGCCGATGACGACCTCCTCGCCCCGCATCTGCTCCGCCACGGCCGAACGCAGCTCTTCGTCCGACGCCTGTTCGACGGGCGGGTAGACGGTCACCTCTCCGAAGCGGATCGCGACCCTGTCCTGGTCGATGTCCGTCTCGTCCGAGCACTTGCCGATCGCCATGGCCACCCGCCCCCAGTTGGGGTCGTTGCCGTGCACCGCCGTCTTGACCAGCGGTGAGTTGACGACGGCCTTGCCGACGCGCTTGGCCTGCGCGTCGTCCCGCGCGCCCGAGACCCGCACCTCGATGAGCTTGCTCGCGCCCTCCCCGTCGTGGGCGATGTCCTTGACCAGGGTCAGCGCGACATCGTGCAGCGCCTCCTCGAACGCGACCGGGTCGACGGCCCCGGCGACGCCGTTGGCGAAGAGCGCCGCCGTGTCACTGGTGGAGGTGTCGGTGTCGATGCTGACCGCGTTGAAGGTCCGGTCCATCACCCGGCGGAAGATCCGGTCCTGGACGTCGGGGTCGAGCGCGGCGTCGGTGGCGAAGAAGGTCAGCAGGGTCGCCATGTCGGGTTCGATCATGCCGACCCCCTTGGCGATGCCCACGAGCGAGGCGTCGCCCACGCGCCGGCGCGCGGTCTTCGGCCGGGTGTCGGTCGTCATGATCGCCCGGGCCGCCGCGTCGAAGTCCCCGTCGGGGAAGGGCGGCGACAGGGTGGCGATGTGCTCCAGGATGCCGGGCATCGGGTACTGGCGGCCGATCACCCCGGTGGAGGCGATGAGCAGTTCGTCCTCGGGCACTCCCACCGCCCGCGCCACGGCCGCGCGCACCTCACGCGCGTTCTTCTCGCCCTGCCGGCCGGTGGCGACGTTCGCATTCCGCGCCAGTACCACCACACCCCGCGCGCTGCGGTCGGCGACGGCCGCCCGGCTGAGGACGACGCTCGGCCCCACGAACCGGGAGCGGGTGAACACCCCGCTCACGGTGGCGGGCACGGTGGAGAGCAGGACGGTGAAGTCGTCCCGCCCGTCGTCGCCCAGGCCGACCGGTGCGGTGTGCACCGCGAACCCCCGGGGCGCGAAGGCTCCGCTGTCCGTCATGACTCATCGTCTCCCGAAGTGCGCGTGCGCGTGCGCGTGTGTGTGCTGGTGGCCCGTGCCGGGCGCCGGACCGGGGCCCGGCACGGCCGGTGTCGAGCAGTCTCCATCACGTGGTCCACCACGTCGAACCGCCGCGGCGGGCTCCGGGCACCCGCCGGAAGCGCGTGCTACGGGTGGGCGCTCCGGGGCCGGCGCGCCGTCCGTGGTGATCAGGCCCGGGGGGTGAAGGAGACGACGTCGCCCGCCCGTTCGCCGCCGGAGAGCTGCCCGTTGCGGTCGGTACGGATGTAGGCGCGGTGCAGCCAGCGGTCCTTTCCGTCCCAGCGTGGGGTGAAAGGGGTGCGGGCGTGGGTGGTGCGGAAGTTGTCGACGATCAGCACATCGCCCGGTGTGAGGTACACGGCCTCCGTGACCTGGTCCAGCGCCTTGGAGAGCGCGTCGAGGGCCTTTACGTCCCGGGGGTCGTCCGGGGCGAGCAGCTCGCGGTCGTAGCCGAGGAAGGGCTCGGCGGGATCGCCGTACAGCGGTCTGACCCGCGCGATGGCGCCCGGGTCCTCGACGCCCCCGCGGAACGCCACGTCCACGCAGCACGGCACGGGCCGGTCGTACAGCCGGGCGCGGAGCCGCTGGGGCACCAGCGGCAGGGCGTTGCGCACGGAGGCGACCAGGGTGGCCGCCCTCCGGTCGTGGTCCGCGCGGGCGCACGCCAGCATGACGTAGTTGGGCTGGAGTACGTGGTACGCCATCTCGGTGTGGAACTCCAGCAGGGTCTCGGATGTCTCCGAGGAGAGGTGGTGGGCGCCGGGCGAGGGGTACACGTCGTGGAAGACGGAGGCCGCGCGCAGCTCCCGGTAGCCCGTGTGGAGACCGAGGCGGCGGCCGACGACGGCCAGCATCGCCTCCATGGTCAGCAGCGGCCGGTCCGCCGGCGCGGGCGTGACGTCCGGCGTCGGCGGCAGGATGTCGTCCGGCTCGACCGGAAGGCCGCGCAGCAGGAGATGACCGTCCTGGGTGCCGTCGGCGCGGAAGCCGTCCAGCGCCGCCGCCATGGCGGCGGGCAGCTCGGCGGACGCCTGGTGAGCGGCGTCGAGGAAGGCGTGGATGTCGGCGCGGGGGACACGGGGGAGCCCACCCGCGAGCGCGAGCAGCCGCCCGGCGAAGCCGCTGCAGTCCACTGTGGTCATGACGGTTTCCTTTCCGCGGTGTGGGCCCGCGCGTACTGGTGGAGGAGTTCCGCGCCCATCTCGGTGGCGAGGATCGAGGTGATGCCGCCGTGGTCGTAGAGAGGGGAGACCTCCATGACGTCGAATCCCACGGGGGTGAGGTCGCCGACGCAGCGCAGCAGCGCCAGGACCTCCCGGGAGGAGGGGCCGCCGGGCGCCGGCGTCCCGGTGCCGGGCGCGAAGGCGGGGTCCACCACGTCGATGTCGACGGAGACGTAGACCGGCCCGGTGCCCACCGTCTCGCGGACGAGCCGCGCGGTGTCGGCGGGGCCGAGCGCGGCGAACTCGTCGGAGGTGACGACGCGCACTCCGTGGCCGCGTGGGTAGTCCAGCGAGCCGGGCTCCGGGTTGTGTCCGCGGATCCCGATCTGGAGCATCCGCTGGGGGTCGACCAGCTTCTCCTCGATGGCATGGCGGAACGGGGTGCCGTGGTGGTACTCACCGCCGTAGAAGGCCGGGTTGGTGTCGGAGTGCGCGTCCAGGTGCAGGACCGCCACGGGGCCGTGCCGGCGGGCGACGGCGCGCAGCGCGGCGAGGGTCAGCGAGTGGTCCCCGCCGAGCATGAGGAACGCGGCGTTGTCCTGCAGGATCTCGTCGAGCCTGCGCTGCGCGGTGTCCATCGCGATGTGCATGTTGAAAGGGGTCAGGTCGATGTCCCCGGCGTCCACGCAGTTGATGAGGTCGAAGGTCCCGGGGCCGCGGTCGATGCCCACGCCGTGGATCAGGCCGGACTCGTTGCGGATCGCCCGGGGCCCGAAGCGCGCGCCCGGCCGGTAGCTGGCGCCCCCGTCGTAGGGCGCGCCGATCACGACCACGTCCCGGTCCCGGGGCTGGGGGTCGTGCGGAAGGCGCATGAAGGTCGGGATCTGCGCGTAGCGGGGGGAGACGTTGATGTCGATGCGTTCCACCACTTCACCGTTCTCTCGGTTCGGCTGAGGTGTCTTCGCCCTGCTCCCGGTGGGAGGAGGGAACGCCGGCGCGTCCGCCGCGCCGGCCGTGCGCGCGGCGGCGGCCGTCGGTCAGGGAACGAACTCCCGGCGGTCCAGCCGGTGCACCACCGCGGGAAGGTCGACCTCGTCGGGATGGAGACCGTCGACGACCACCTGCTGGAACAGCTCGCCCACGACGAGCCGTTTGGCCCGGTGCACGTGCGGCGGGGGCAGGCCGGCGTCGGTGAGCAGCCGGGTGAACGACGATGTCGTACCGGACCCCTCGTGGACGCCGAGTTTGGGGCGCGTGACCGTCTCGTGGGGCAGGAGGTCGCGCATGGCGGCGCGTAGCACCCACTTGTCCCGGCCGTGCCGGCTCTTGAGCCCGGCCTCCAGTGAGGTGAGCAGTTCCAGTACCTCGCGGTCCCAGAACGGGTGGGTGGACCAGTGACCGCCGATTCCGGAGAGGACCGGCGTCATCTCGTTCAGCCCGTCGAAGGTGGCCATGTCGTGGGCGAGGGCCGTGTCCAGCGCGGGGAGGCGGCCCTCGCGGTGCATGCCGCCGAGGGGGATGTCGGCTCCGTAGCCGGTGAGGACCCGCCGGCCGGGGCCTTCGAGCCGCAGGTAGAGGGCGGTCAGCGGCAGCAGGTACTCGATGATGTCCGGGTCCCGGCACTCGGCCGCCCACACCGTGTGCGGGAGCCGTGCGACCAGCTCGGAGGCGGGGACGACGACTTCGGTGTGGTTGGTGCCGAGATGGCCCGCGACGGCACGTGCCTGTGGGAACTCGTTCCTCTCCTCGGTGCCCATGGACACGGTGTCGGTCGTGGCACCGGGACCTCGGGCCGCCAGGGCGGCGACACCGGAGGAGTCGATGCCGCCGGAGATCAGCACCAGCGGTGTGCCGGGGCCCGTGCGGGCGTCCACCGCGCTTTCGAGGGCGGCGCGGACGGCTTCGGCCGCCCGGTCCTCCGGCAGGATCCGGCGTGAGTGCGGCGGCGCCCAGGTGGTGTGGGGTGCGCAGCCCGTGGCGCCGACGCCGATGTCGAGCACCGTCCCCGCGGGCACCTGGTGGACGCCGCGCATGCCGGGCACCGCACGGGCGCCGGTCAGACGTCGCCCCGGCGCCGCGGTGCGCAGCGTCTTCGCCTCGGTCGCGGCAAGCACCCGGCCGGGGGCGGCGCAGGTGTACAGGGGGACCGAGCCGGCGTGGTCGGTCGCGAGGACGGCGCGGCCCCCCGCCACGACCACGGCGGCGAACCGTCCGTTGAGCAGGCGGAACGCGTGCAGGTCGTAGATGTCGAACAGCGCCAGGACGAGCTGGGCGTCACCGTCACCGTCACCGGCCGGTTCACCGACCCCGGGCAGCAACGACCGCAGTTCACAGCGGTTGTAGAGCTCTCCGGCGACGACCGCTGCCTTCTCCGGCCGCCACGCGCAGGCGCCCTCCGGGGCTCCGGTGTGCAGGAGCGTGGCCCGCAGCCGGAGCCCCGCCACGGTCTGAGCGACCTCCGTCCGGGAGCCGGCTGAGGCGAAGGACGGCCGGGGCGAGCGCTCCGGCTCCGTGCGGACGGCGACCGAGAATCCGGTGGCACAGGGCAGGTTGTCGGCCATGTCAGATGCTCAGCGCTCCGAAGCCGCCTGAGGTGAAGTCGTAGTTCACCGGCACCTCGATCAGGAACGGCCTGTCCCTTCCCGCCCCCTTCCGCAGCGCCGCCAGCAGCTCCTCGCGGTCGGCCGCCCTGGCCGCCTCGATGCCGTTGGCCGCCGCGAGCAGGGTGAAGTCCACGCCGGTGAACCTGACCGCCGGCTCGTGCGAGCGCCGGTGGCCCAGGTGCTGGTAGAGCTCGATCAGGCCGTTGGTGTCGTTGTTGACGACGACGGTCACGATCGGCAGGTTGAGCCGGGCGATCGTCTCCAGGTCCGCGCTGTTGGAGTGGAACCCGCCGTCCCCCGCGATGAGGAAGGTCGGCTGTCCGGGGCGGGCGAGCTGTGCGCCCATCGCCGCCGGGATGCCGTACCCGAAGCTGGAGCAGCCGGCCGAGGTCAGGAATCCGAAGGGCTGGTCGGCCCGGGCGAAGAGAACCCCGTAGTGCCGGAAGAACCCGATGTCGGAGACGATGGTGCCCTCGCCGGGCTCCGCGGTCTCCGCCATGACCGTGTTCATGCAGTCGATGACCTGATGTGCCCGCATCCCGTCGGGGTGGTCCTCGGGGTCCGCGAGGAACTGGGCGATCCGTGCCCGCAGCGCCGAGATGTCGTGCGGTGTCTTCTCCGGTATCCCGGTGCGGGCGTCCAGGAACTCCACGAACTCCCGTACGTCGGCGACGATGTCGATGTCGGGCCGGTAGACCCGGGGGACCGGGTTGGCGGTGGGTGAGACCCGGACCGTCTTCTTGGGGCCGCCGCGGCTCCACATCGACGGCCGCAGGTCCTCGGCGTAGTCGTACCCGACCGTCAGGACGAGGTCCGCCGGGCCGAAGAGGGTCTCCAGGGCGGGGAAGGACAGGATGCCGTCCATGTACCCCGTCACCGCGCCGTAGTCCAGCTCGTGCCCGGCCGGCAGCACCCCCTTGGCGATGTAGGTGGTGACGACCGGGACGCGCAGCCGTTCGGCGAGCCGCCGCACGGCCGGGACCGCGCCGGAGCGGATCGCGGACGCGCCGACGACGAGGACCGGGTGGCGCGCCCGCGCGAGCAGCTCCGCCGCCTCCAGCGCGGCCTCCCGCCAGCCGTCCCGCACCGCGCCGAGCGGTTTCGGGTGCCTCTCGGCCGGCGGGCGCACCAGGGAGGTGTCGACCTCGCTGCCCAGGAGGTCGACCGGCAGCGAGATGAAGCTCGGCCCGACGGGTTCCGTCATCGCCGCCGACACCGCGGAGTCGACGAGGTCGGTGATCTCCTCCGGGCGGCGCAGCTCCACCGCGTACTTCGTCATCGGCGTCATCACGGCCACCGAGTCCAGGCACTGGTGGGTGTCGTTGGGAAAGATGTCGTGCGACTCCGACTGGGCGGCCAGGGCGATGACGGGCGACCGGTCCAGGACGGAGGTGGCGACCCCGGTGGCCAGGTTGGTCATGCCGGGGCCGAGCGTCGACCAGCAGGCCTGCGGCCGGCCGCTGATGCGTGCCAGCACGTCCGCGGCGACGCCGGCGGTGAACTCGTGCCGGGTGAGGACGAAGTCGATGCCCGGCACCTCGTCGAAGAGGATCGACGCCGCCTCGCGGCCGACCACCCCGAACACGGTCTCCACACCGTGGTCCCGCAGGCGCTGGAGGAGGGCGTGGGCAGTCGTCGCCCCGGCGCCGGGGGTCTTGGACACTCGTGACATGCAGGCTCCCTGGGAGGGCGGGTCTCGCCGCGCGGAGGAGGGGAACGGTCTTCCGTGGGCCGCGCCGGTGAAACCGTGGCGGCCGGCCCGGTGTGGCCGGTACCACCCTGGTGTGCCGCCCTTGCAGGAACATGGACGGTTTCCTTGAGTGAAGGCCGCCGCCTTTCAACGCGCCGCGGCCGGTGAGCTGGTGGGCTCTCCCGGGGGCGTCGCCCGGCGCCGGGTCGCTCGTGTCCCACGTGTCCCGCGCTCCACCGCCGTCACCGCCGGGCCGTCCCTCCCCGGGGTGGCCGGACGGTCCCGTTCAGGCCACCCGCGGCCGTCGGGCCGCCTCGGCCGGCCTCGGCCGGCGCGCGTGGGCCGCGGTGCCCTTCGTGGCCCTGTGCTGAGGCGGCCGGGAGCGGTGTCGAGGGCCGGGCGGCGCCGCGCCGGCCGGGCCGGGTGAGGTGGCCCGGAGCCCCACGGCCGACGGGCTGAGGGGTCGGCGGCAGAGCCTGGCGCGCTCGGCGCGATTTAAACAGCCCCGGCCCGCCCCGGTTCGGTTTGGCTGGTTTCTCTCTGTTTTCCGTCGAATGCTCGACTGTTAAGGTCAATTCCTGCGTGACCGCTTTTCGGTAGTGATCGAGTTGTGAATTTTCGGGTGTCTGGTGTTGAACGTGGGATGCGGGGTACATGGGCGGGGTATATCGGGGATGCTGCGGCCTCGGAGGCTGGCACGGCATTCAAGTGAACTTCCTATTCGACGGGACGCGTCTTTCGGCTCCCGTCGCATCCCGAAGCGCCAGGAAGTTCCCTGTGCGCAACCTTTCGGCAGTGGAGGAATGTTTCTTTGTCTGATCGGGAGAACAGTCGTTCCATGCTGGCTCGCGGTTTGAGCGTCCTTCACTGCTTCCGTCCGCGCGAACGTGAGGTCCCGCTCTCTGAGCTGGCTCGACGTGCCGGTATGCCCAAGGCGACCGCACACCGGATCGTCGCGGAACTGGTCAAGGAGGGCATGCTGGAACGAGGTGAGAGCGGTCTCCGGCTGGGGGTCGCCCTTTACATGCTGGGAACGCGCGTTCCCCGGCAGGTCGATTTACGCGACACGGCCCGCCCTTTCGTGGAACGGCTGCATCATCTCACCCTGGGGGGAGCGTTCGTCTTCATATCCGACGTCCTGCACCAGGACGCCGGGCTGGTGGACTCCGTGCACCACTCCAGCGACAGTGGGGAGAGCTTTCGGGAACAGGTCGTGATATCCACCAGAGCTGCCACCGAAGTGCTTCGCCTGAACGGCGCCGGACGGGCATTGCCGGTCTCACACCGCCGGCCGGTGGGCGAGGTCTCCGTCAGGACCGCGGGGCGGGGGAGCGGCGAGGTGCTGTGCGTCCTGCGGAACAGAGTCGTCATCCTGCGCACACCGGGAACGGTGGCGCTCGCCGCACCCCTGCTGCTGTCCCCGGGCACCGCCGTCGGCGTCCTCGCCGTCGCGGCTCCGCCCGGCCGGGTGCACGAGACCGAGACCGCCTCCCATCTCCAGGCCGCCGGCGCCGCCGTCTCCCGCGCTCTGCAGCGCAACCCCGATCTGCTCCCTCAGCCCTGACCCGCTCGGAGCGAAGCACGCCGCTCCTCAGGGTGCTCCCACGAGGGACGCCCTGAGGCTGCGGAACCACGCCACCCCGGGTGCCGCGGACGGTCCGCGCGGCGGACCCGGCCGGCCCCGCACCGAGCACGGGCTCACGATGCCGGAAGGGCGCTCGGCGCGACACCGAGGAACTCCTCCGGCACGGCCCCGCACACCGTGTCCAGGACGGCGAACGCCTCCTCGATCTCGTCGTCCGAGGCCACCAGCGGCGGCAGCAGGCGCAGCACCTCGGGCCGGCCCAGACAGGGCGACACCACCAGGCCGGACCGGCCCAGCTCCATCAGCACGTGCCCGGCCACCGCCGGGGTGACGAACTCCAGCCCCCACAGCAGCCCCTGGCCCCGCACCTCGGTGACCAGCGAGGAATGACGCCCGGCCAGACGGCCCAGCCCGGCCGCCAGCAGCTCCGCCAGCCGGTCGCCGCGCGGCGCGAGCCGCTCGACGGCGGCCAGGGCGGCGAGACCCGCGGCCGCGCCGAGCGGATGACCGGAGAACGTCGTGGTGTGCACGAAGGGGTCCTCGGCCAGGGGCCGGTACAGCTCCGGGGTGGCCACCACGGCCGAGACCGGCTGCACACCGCCGCCCAGTGCCTTGCCGAGCAGCACGGCGTCCGGGCGCAGTCCGCTGTCCGCGCTGACCAGGCGGGGCCCGCAGCGACGCAGGCCCGTCTGGATCTCGTCCGCGATCACAAAGGCGCCGTGCGCGTGCGCCGCGTCGCCGAGAGCCCGCAGAAAGCCGGGGTCCAGCGGCCGGACCCCGCCCTCGCCCTGTACCGGCTCGACCAGGACGGCGGCGATCTCGGCCTCCCCGAACGCCCGCGCGATCGCGGGGACCTCCGGCGGTAGATGGGTCACCCCGGCGAGGAGGGGCTCCAGCGACTGCCGGTAGCGCGGGTTCCAGGTCGCCGCCAGCGCGCCGAGCGACTTGCCGTGGTAGGCGCCCTCGACGGCGAGGACCCGGGTGCGCCCGGTCGCCAGGCGGGCCAGCTTGAGTGCGGCCTCCACCGCGTCACAGCCGTTGAGACCCAGCCACACCCGGGTCAGACGGCCGGGATCCGCCCACTCGGCCAGCGTCTGCGCGAAGCGGGCCGTGGTCACGTTGCCGAGCACCCGGGTGGAGACCGGCATCGCCTCCAGCTCGCGCCGCACCGCGCGGACCACGGCGGGGTGGCGCTGGCCCAGCAGCGTCACCGCGTAGCTGCCGAAGTCGAGCAGCTCGCGGCCGTCCGACAGCCGCAGGCGCGCGCCCGCCCCGACGGCCTCCACGGCATTGGTTCCGTTCATGCCGTACATCAGGGCGAGTTGCGGCGACTGATGGGCGCGGACGGCCGCGAAGGTGCTCCGCGCACGGTCCCGCCCGGGCGGCTCGGTCATGGTGCGTCCCCTTCTTCCCGGACACGGTGGGCCCTGCGCCGCTCCGCGCGGCGCCGCTCGCACCGGCGAGGCGACCCGCCACCGGGGCGAAGGCCCACCCACGGTCAGCAGTTGTAGCCCGCCGCCACAGCGGGAGGGAAGCCGCGTTCCGGCTGCCGGAACATCCGTTGACCCTTCCCGGAGGTCGTCGGCAGGCTGCACTGCACGTCCGGGCGCCGCCTACCGGCGACCGCCGCTCCACCCGCAGCCGAAAGGTGCCCGACCGTATGCAGACCACGTCAGCCGGCGCTGTCGCGTTCCCCGACCCCGGTGTACTCGCCAGGCGCCTCGACGCGTTCCTGGACGAGCGCGGCCTGACCCGTGAGGCGTTGCTGGGCGAGTCCGACCAGGGCGTGGGCGCCCCGGTGCTCGCGGTCGCCTCGGGCTCGGTGCTCGCGGGGTTCGGGAACCACCGCAGCGACCTCGACCTGCTGGTGCTCGTCGAGAACGACCGCCTCACCCGCTTCCCGATCCAGTCCCACGAACACGGCGCCGTCATCGACGTCAACATCCGCCAGGCCAGCGCCGTCCGGGCCACCACCGCCGACCTCGCCACCGCACCCTGGCCGCGCTTCGACAGCGTCACCGAGGACGCGTGGAACCACCGCCGCCGCGCCCTGAACACCGTCGGCCGTCTCGCGCTCGGACTCGTCCTGACGGCCGAGCCGCCGTGGGACGCGTGGCACGCCGGACTGCGCGCGGAATGGCTCGCCGAGGCCGTCGAGCAGTGGTGGACCGTCGAGGCGCACCGCCTGGCGACCGCCGCCCGCTGGCTGCTGCCGGTCAACCCCCGCGCCGCCGCGACCCGCGCCCGGGAGGCCGTCGTGGCCTCCCTCAACGCCCGTACGGCCGCGGCGGGAGAGCTGTACTTCGCCTCCAAGTGGGCGGGGGAGAAGCTCAAGTCCCTCGGCGACACCGAGGGTCTCGCCGCGCTGGGTGCCGCCCTCACCCCCGACATCGACGTCCCGCGCGCGCTGGCCGACGTGGAACGCTTCGCCGGTCCGCCGGGGGGCATGCACGCGGTGCTGCGCTGGGCCACCGGCGTCACCGCGACCCCGCTGGAGGACCGCACCGTGGTGGACCGCTGGCAACTGCGTGCCCTGGAGACCCGCCGGCCCGGCCTGCCACCGGCCGACGGCGACGCCGTCCTGTGGTCCGGGCCGGCCGGCTCCACGCCGCCCGCGGAGCTGCTGCGGCTGTTCCTCGACAACCTGGCGTGGCTCGCCCTGGCCCACCCCGAACCGGAGGTGTCCG
>NZ_BHZI01000130.1 GCF_004305975.1 Streptomyces otsuchiensis | reverse complement strand
GGTGGGGAGGGGACGCTCACCGGGCCGGACGGGGCGCGCACCGGGCCGGGCGGGCCGCCCGCGACCGAGCGTTCCGGCGAACGGCGGGCCGGACCCGGGTGCCGCCGTTCGCCGGGCCGGGGCGCGCGGCAGCCGCCGCGGGCTTAGCGTGAGCCGGAGAGTCACCGGTCACCGGGGGTCACTGCGATGCACATCGTCATCATGGGTTGCGGCAGGGTCGGTGCGGCGCTGGCGGCGGGCCTGGAGGAGCTGGACCACTCGGTCGCGGTGATCGACCGCGACCCGGCCGCCTTCCGCCGCCTGGGTTCCGGTTTCGCCGGGCGCCGGATCACCGGCGTCGGGTTCGACCGCGACACCCTCACCGACGCCGGGATCACCGACGCCGGTGCTTTCGCCGCCGTGAGCAGCGGCGACAACTCCAACATCATCGCGGCCCGGGTCGCCCGCGAGATCTTCGGCGTGGAGAACGTCGCCGCCCGCGTCTACGACATGCGCCGCGCGGAGATCTACGAGCGGCTGGGCATCCCCACGGTGGCGACCGTGCGCTGGACCACGGGGCAGATGCTGCGGCGGCTGCTCCCCTCCGGCGCCGAGCCCCTGTGGCGCGACCCGGCCGGCACCCTGGAACTCGCCGAGTTGCCGGTGGCCGCGTCCTGGCTGGGCCACCGGGTCAGCGCCTTCCAGGACCGGACCGGCGTACGCGTCGCGTTTCTCACCCGTCTGGGTGAACCGATGCTGCCGCATTCACGGACGGTGCTCCAGGACGGCGACCTCGTGCACGTCCTGATGCACTCCGACCGGGTCGCCGACATCGAGGCGGCCGCGCTGCGCGGACCGGAGGAGGCCGGACGATGAGGGTGATGATCGCCGGAGCCGGCGCGGTGGGGGTCTCGGTCGCCACCGAACTGCTGGAGAACGGTCACGAAGTGCTGCTGATCGACGTCTCGGCGGACGCCGTGCGGGTGGGCCGGGAACCCCGGGCGGAGTGGCTGCTGGCCGACGCCTGCGAGATCACCACCCTGGACGACGCGGCGCTGGAGCGCTGCCACGCCGTCATCGCCGCGACCGGCGACGACAAGGTCAATCTGGTCGTCTCGTTGCTGGCCCGGACCGAGTTCGGGGTGGACCGGGTGGTCGCCCGGGTGAACGACCCGAGGAACGAGTGGCTGTTCAACGAGGGCTGGGGCGTCGATGTCGCCGTGTCGACACCTCGCCTGATGTCCGCCCTGGTGGAGGAGGCCGTCAGCGTCGGAGACCCGGTGCGGCTGCTGCGCTTCAGCCAGGGCGACGCCGGACTGGTGGAGGTGACGCTCCCGGCGGACGCCGCGCTGGTCGGCGCCCGCGTCGGGGAGGTGGTCTGGCCCCGGGACGTGGCGCTGGTGAGCGTGATCCGCGCCGCCCACGTGCTGCTGCCCGAGCCCGACGAGGTACTGGCGGCCGGCGACGAACTGCTGCTGGTGGCGACCACCGCCGGGGAGCGCATGCTCTCCGGCCTGTTCTCCCCGCCGCGAGCCGCCGGCCCGGGAACGGAACCACCGCCGTCGAACCCGTCAAGCCCGGCGGGGACGGCCCCGGCCGACCCCCGGAACGTGGACGAGGAAGCGGACGAGGACGAGGACGAGGAGAACGGCTCCGGGCCACCCCGCCCCCGGCCGGAAACACCTCCGGCACCACGGGAGGAACCGCCCCCTCGGTGACCGGCCCCGCGCGGTGCGCCCGGGTCCCGGAAAAAGCGGCGGCGGGCCGGTACCGCACCGATGGTGCGACACCGGCCCGCCGCCGGAAGAGAACGGGAGACCCGCGCGAAGGCCCGCGTCAGTAGCGGTGGCCACCCGCCGGCCCCTGACCGGGCTCACCCGGCCCCGGAGCGCCGGCGCCGTCCGCGAACGCGGCACCGTCCGGACGCGCGGCGCCCTCCGTGACGGGCTCGCCGCCACCGGCGCCCCGCCGCTCGGCGGCTTCCTTCTCCGCCGCCTCCTCGGCCTCCATCTCGGCGATCACGTCGATGGGCGGCGGCGCCTTCACCAGGATGATCCAGGTGAAGTAGACGGCGACCAGGAACGGCGGGATGCCGAGCGCGACGCGCAGCCAGCCCAGCTGGGTGGCGTCGCCCCAGAAGTAGATCGGGAAGGTGATCGCCGACTTGGCGAGCAGGATGCCGCCCCAGACGTAGCTGGCCTTGACGTAGGCGCGCTTACGGCCGGGGTTGCGGGTGCGCCAGGAGAGGTTCTCCTTGAACACCGGGCCCAGGATCAGTCCCAGCAGGGGCACCCCGCACGCCGCGGTGATGACGTAGCCCAGTCCCAGTCCGAGCGTGTAGACCATGCCCGGCAGGTAGAAGTTCTTGGCGTCGCCCGTCATCATCGCGAACACCGCGCCGATGACCACGCCGAAGACGCCGCTGAAGGCGTGCTTGGTGGTGCCGCGCTGGACGAGCCGGGCCAGGAACATCACTCCCGTGATGCCGAGGGCCAGGATGGCCGACATGTGGATGTCGCGGGTGATGGTGTAGCAGAGCACGAAGACCAGACCGGGCACGGTGGTCTCCACCATGCCCCGGACGCCGCCGAACGCTTCGAAGAACGCCGCCTTGGTGGCCTGCTCGTCGGCGATCTGCGGGCCGTCCGGCAGCCCCTTTGCCAGGGCCTCGGTGGCCTGCTTGTCGAGTGAGGTCACCCACCTACTCCGTTCCGGGAGGTCGTAGCTCGTATCTGGGGTTGAACAGCACCGGACGGCCGTCGAGCGACGCCACCCGTCCGGAGGCGGTCAGTCGTCCGCCCGGCACGACACCGGCGAGCTGCCGCCGGCCGAGCCAGACCACGCTCATCGAGGCCGTCCCGTCGTCCAGGTCGGCCCGCAGCGCGGGCGCGCCGCCCACCGGGCGGGCACTGACCGCACGCAGCGTACCGCTGACAGTGACCAGCGGTCTCCCTCGTGCCGTCACCCGGCACTCGGAGATACGGCGCCGGTCGGCCTCGGAGAGGCCGTCGCCGTGACTCGGCAGGCTGTCGCGGGGCGCTTCGGGGCGGATCGGCAACCACCACTTCCACCCCGGTCGCTCCTCGTTCCGGCCGCCGCGCGTCATGCTTTCAGCCTAACCGTCCGGCGGGGCACCCGAACCTCGACGCGCGCCCGGGACGGTCCCGGCCGTCCGGCCCCGGACATGCCGACGCCCCCGGCGACGACTCGCGACGGTCGCCACGGGGGCGTTCCGGTCGCGCGCCGCACGGGGGCGTCGGCGGTGTCCTGTGTGACCCGGGAGGTCAGCGGACCTCGGTGGTCTCCGGGCCGCGGCGCAGCTTGTCCATGCCGCCGGCGAACCGGGACGGGGCGGCCTCGGTGCTCTCCGCCTGCTGCTGGCGCACGCCTTCGGGCACCATCTTGGCGTCCTCGGGGAGCTTCAGCACGATCGGGTCGCGGGGCGCCATCGGCGAATCGCCGCGCACCACCACGGTGTCGCGGAAGATCTGCTCCAGCAACCCGGCGGCCTGCGGCTGCACCGCACCCTGGCCGGAGATGACACCGCGCAGGAACCAGCGCGGGCCGTCGACGCCGACGAACCGCACGACCTGCATACCGCGCTTGCCGTCGGGCAGCTGGACCGGCACCTTGGCGCGCAGCTCCCAGCCCAGCGGGCCCTCGCCTTCGTCGATGACACCGCCCTGCTGGGTGATGCCGGCGCCGATCTCCTCGCGCACCTCGCCCCAGATGCCCTCGCGCTTGGGCGCGGCGAAGGCCTGGAGCTGGATGGCGCTGTCCTTGAGCACGATGGTCGCGGCGACGATGGAGTCGCCGGCGACCTCGACGCGCAGTTCCATGCCCTGCACACCGGGCACGTACATGCCGCCCAGGTCGACGCGGCCCTTGCCCGGCTCACTGAGCTCGCTCGCGTCCCACGGGCCTTCCGGCCGGGGGGCGGGCTCCAGCTTGACGCGGCGCATCTCGGCCTCGTCCGGGGCCTCCTGCGCGGTGGGGTCGACGCCCGCTTCGGGCTCCTCGTTCCGCTTGTGGCGACGTCCGAACACGTCACTGTCCTTTCAGGGCGTAGGAGTTGTGCTCACCGGAATGGCCTCCGGAGGACCCGAAGCCCCCGGTGCCGCGTGCCGACCCGGGCAGCTGTGCCACCTCGTGGAAGCGCACGGCCTCGACTCGCTGGACCACCAGCTGCGCGACGCGGTCCAGCCGCTCGAAGCGCACGTTCTTCCGGGGGTCGAGGTTGATCACGATGACCTTGATCTCTCCACGGTACCCGGCGTCCACCGTGCCCGGGGTGTTCACCAGGGCGACCCCGCATCGCGCGGCGAGCCCGGAACGCGGGTGCACAAAGGCGGCGTACCCGTCGGGAAGGGCGATCGAAACCCCGGTCGGCAGCACGGCCCGCTCCCCCGGCGCCAGCTCGGCGGCCTCGGTGGTCACCAGGTCGCACCCGGCGTCTCCGGGGTGCGCCCGCGCGGGCAGGGGGACGTCGGGATCGGTCCGACGGACGAGGACATCCACGGGTGCGTGGTTCACTCTGGTCACCTCAATGGATTCCGGTCAGCACTCACGGTGCAGACCCTACCGCCGCGCGGTGCCCGTCGTGCCCCGCCTGCCATGCTTGGTGCCATGCAGCAGTACGACGAACGACTCCACGTCCCCCGCAGCTGGTGGCTGCTCGGTCTGCTCGGCGCGGCGCTGGTGGGCGTCACACTCCTGCCACTGGGTGTGATCCCGCTGCTGGCGGGCCTCGCGGCCGCCGCGGCCGCCGCCGGGGTGGCGCTCAGCGCGTACGGCTCCGCGCGTATCCGTGTCGTGGGAGACGCGCTGGTGGCGGGCCCCGCCCGGGTGCCGCTGAGCGCGCTCGGCACGCCGCGCGCGCTGGACGCGGCGGAGGCCCTGGCGTGGCGGACGCACCGGGCGGACGCCCGGGCACATCTGCTGCTGCGCGGCTACATCCCCACCGCGGTACGGGTGGAGGTCACCGACCCGCAGGACCCCACACCGTATCTGTACCTCTCCACGCGCCACCCGCAGCGGCTGGCGCGTGCTCTCTCCGGCGGGCGGACCGCGCCGCCGGAGCCGACCGTCCGGGAAGCGGAGCACTGACGACCGTTCCGGGCGAGACCCCCGCGGCCCCGCCCGTCGTGTGTTCCGCCGCCCGGCGTCACGCCGCGCAGTCGCGGCAGATCGGGTGGCCGTTCTTCTCGGCGGCCAGCTGCGACCGGTGGTGCACCAGGAAGCAGCTCATGCAGGTGAACTCGTCAGCCTGGCGGGGCAGCACCCGAACGGACAGCTCTTCGTTGGAGAGGTCGGCGCCGGGGAGTTCCAGGCCCTCGGCCTGCTCGAACTCGTCGACGTCGACGTTCGAGGCCGACTTGTCGTTCCGCCTCGCCTTCAGCTCCTCGATGCTGTCCTCGTTGACATCGTCCTCTGTCTTGCGTGGAGTGTCGTAATCCGTAGCCATATCGAATCTCCCCCTCTGGGTGTCTGGTGTCTCCAGCGCTGGTAACGCGCGAGAGGCCGGTCTTGTGCCCGACCTGAGGCGGAGATTTTGCCTCACTTCAAGCCCTGTTATTCAACCGACACGTAGCCGGACGCCTGAAGAGGTGACGATCCGGGCTGCCAGTCGGGCCCCGCGCCGGAGGAACGGCCGGTGGGAGCCAGTCCCCGCAACCCCTCGGGGCGGCGCGTATGGGATTGGTCACATCTGGCGCTTCCTGCCGCTACATCATCTCAGACCGGCAGAAAGACCCGCATCGTGAGTCCCCCGTTCTCGCGCGGTTCGGCCGTCACCGAGCCGCCGTGGGCGCGGGCGACCGAGCGGACGATGGACAGACCGAGACCGACGCCCTTGTCGCTGCCCGTGCGCTCGGTCCGCAGCCGGCGGAACGGCTCGAACATATTGTCCACCTCGTAGGCGGGCACGACGGGGCCGGTGTTCTCCACCACCAGCTCCGCCACAGAGCCGCGGACGCCGGTCTCCACCAGCACCCAGCCGCCCTCGGGCAGGTTGTAGCGCACGGCGTTCTGCACGAGGTTCAGGGCGATCCGCTCCAGCAGCACGCCGTTGCCGCGGACGTAGGAGGGTCTGCGGGCACCGCGCAGCTCCACCCCGGCGGTCTCCGCCTCGGCGCGGCTCTGCTGCACGGCGCGGTCGGCCACCTCGGCGAGGTCGACGGGCTTGCGGTCGACGATCTCGTTGTCGCTGCGGGCGAGCAGCAGCAGGCCCTCCACCAGCTGCTCGCTGCGCTCGTTGGTGGCGAGCAGGGTCCGGCCGAGCTGGGTGAGCTCGGGGGACGCCTGCGGGTCGGAGAGCTGGACCTCCAGCAGGGTCCGGTTGATCGCCAGCGGGGTCCGCAGCTCGTGCGAGGCGTTGGCGACGAAGCGCTGTTGTGCGGTGAAGGCCCGGTCGATGCGGTCCAGCATCTCGTCGAAGGTGTCGGCCAGCTCCTTGAGCTCGTCGTCGGGGCCTGCCAGCTCGATGCGGCGGTGCAGGTCGGAGCCGGCGACGCGGCGGGCGGTGCGGGTGATGTGGCCGAGCGGGCTCAGCACGCGCCCGGCCATGACGTACCCGAAGGCGAACGCCGCGACCGCCAGCCCCAGCAGGGCCAGCAGCGAACGGCTCAGCAGCACGTCGAGCGCGGCGCTGCGCTGGATGTCCGCGCACTCCGCGTACCAGACCCGGAAGGTCTCGGCGTCGACCTCGCCCCGGAGCCCCCGGCAGGCGTCGGAGGTGATCTCCACCTCGGCCTGGCTGCGGAAGCGGAACGGGACGGCGCTGCCGTCGTGCAGGGCGTTGGCGGCGAGCAGGTAGATGATGCCCAGCAGCACGATCCCGGCCATGAGGAACATCCCGCCGTAGAGCAGGGTGAGCCGGATCCGGATCGTGGGCCGCAGCCAGGGCGTGGCGCGCTCGGCGGCTCCGGGGTCCCAGTCAGGTTTGGGCGGGGTGGCCGGGCCGGAGGGCGGTCGGGGCGGCGGCGGGGCGGTCACTGGCCGATCCGGTAGCCGGCGCCCGGCACGGTGGTGATGACCGGCGGTTCACCCAGTTTGCGGCGCAGCGTCATGACGGTGACGCGCACCACGTTGGTGAACGGGTCGGTGTTCTCGTCCCAGGCCTTCTCCAGCAGCTGCTCGGCGGAGACGACACTGCCCTCCGCGCGCATCAGGACCTCCAGGACGGCGAACTCCTTGGGAGCGAGCTGGACCACGCGCTCGTCGCGGAAGACCTCTCGCCGGTTGGGGTCGAGCCGGATTCCGGCGCGCTCCAGCACCGGGGGCAGCGCCGCGGTGGCGCGGCGGCCCAGTGCCCTTACGCGGGCGACGAGTTCGGTGAAGGCGAACGGCTTGGGCAGGTAGTCGTCGGCGCCGATCTCCAGGCCCTCGACCCGGTCGCTGACGTCGCCCGAGGCGGTCAGCATCAGGACCCGCGTGGTCAGGCCGAGGCCGACGATGTGGCGGCAGACGTCGTCGCCGTGGACCAGGGGCAGGTCGCGGTCGAGCACCACCACGTCGTAGTCGTTGACGTCGACGCGTTCCTGGGCCGCGGCGCCGTCGTAGACGACGTCCACCGCCATGGCCTCGCGGCGCAGCCCGGTGGCCACGGCGTCGGCCAGCAGTTGCTCGTCCTCGACGACGAGTACGCGCACCTTCGGTCCTCCTGTGTCAGTGGCTCCGCTCGGCGCGGGGCCCGTCGTCCGGCCATCCTCCCCCGGCGCGGGGTAAACCGGCGGTTAGCGCCGGCCGGCCCGTCCCCGGGAACCGGCGGACCGGGCCCGCGGGCGGCCCCGTCGGGCACCGCGTGGGGCACTGCGGGCCGCGTGGGCCGGACGGCGCCGGCCGGTGGGTGATTTTTCTTCCGGGGTGGACAGGTTTCCCCGTCGCACGGCGGGGGGAAGACCCTCAGACACCCTGCGGTCGCCCTCGCCAGGCGGTAAGCCGAACCACGCTGCCGACCTGCCGGACAGAGCTGTGACCGTGAACCATCGGCACTCCGTGCCACCGACCAGAGAGTAGGGGGCATCCCCATGGACGCGTTCACCGCGGGCATCCTGCAGCGCATACAGCACGCCGAGTCCAGCCTGCACGAGGCACAGGAGACCGGCGACGTGTACACCGTGGACGTCGAACAGGCGGAGCTCGACGATCTGCGCCGGATCGCCGCCGACCACGGTGTCGAGGTGGGCACCAGCGCCTGACGGCGCCTCCCCTGAACCACGCCCGGTGTGCCCCTGGACCGATCCGGTCCGGGGGCACACTGGCGTGCGCGGCAGGGTGGCGGGGTTGCGGGCCGCCGTGTCAGCCGTGTCAGTCGTGGTGGGCGCCCAGCTCCTCCAGCAGCGGCTGGAGGACGGTGAAGACCCCCGGGGAGGCGGCCACGGTCAGATCGCCGTCGGCCGGGAGCCCGGGACGCCCGCCGACCAGCGCGCCCCCCTCGCGGGCGACGAGGTCTCCGGCGGCGAGGTCCCAGGGCGCGAGACCGCGCTCGTAGAAGGCGTCCAGCCGCCCGCCCCCGACGTCGCAGAGGTCGATGGCGGCCGAGCCGGAGCGCCGGATGTCACGGACCTGCGGGATGAGGTGCTGGGCGACGGCGGCCTGGTGCGTGCGGACCCGGGCCACGTAGTTGAAGCCGGTGCCGACGAGCGCCTGGTCCAGCGGGGGTGAGGGCCGGCAGGTCATCCGCTCGGGAGCGCGGTCGCCGCCGCTGCTCCAGGCGCCGCCGCCGAGGGTGGCGTAGTAGCTCTCGCCCCGCATGGGGGCGTCGACCGCGGCGGCCACGGTCTCGCCGTCCACCTGCGCGGCGATGGAGACGGCCCAGTTGGGCAGCCCGTAAAGGTAGTTCACGGTCCCGTCCAGCGGGTCGACGACCCAGCGGACCCCGCTGGTGCCCTCGGTGGTGCCGCCTTCTTCGCCGAGGACGGCGTCGTCGGGGCGGTGCTCGGCGAGGAACTCGGTGATGAGCTTCTCCGCGGCGAGGTCCATCTCGGTGACCACGTCGATGGGGCTGGACTTGGTAGCGGCGACGCCGAGGTCGGCGGGCCGGCCGTCGCGCAGCAGCCGGCCGGCGCGGGCGCCTGCCTCCCGGGCGAGTTCGAGCAGTTGAGCGGTGACGGCTTCGGACACGATGCTCCTCTTCGGTCCTCGGTGCGTTGCCCGCGCTGCCCCGTCCGCCGGGTCCGGCGGCGCTGCCGGCCGGGTGGCGGGGTGCGGTACGGGCGGGTTCGTGGCCGGCCGGCGCCGATCAGGGGCTGTCGGCTCCGGCGGCGGTGGGGCGGGGCGTCCGGCCGGGGCAGCAGCCCACGGGACACACGTCGTGGGAGGGGCCGAGGTCACCGAGCGCGCAGCGCTCCGGCCGGGCCCCCCGTTCACCGGCGGCGCGCTCCAGCACCAGGTCGCGGACGGCGGCGAGGAAGCGCGGGTCGGCGCCGACGGTGGCCGACCGGACCGCCGGCAGCCCGAGTTCGGCGGCGACGTCCATCGCCTCGGTGTCGAGGTCGTAGCGGACCTCCATGTGGTCGGAGACGAAGCCGACCGGCGCCATGACGACGGCCGGGGCGCCGTCGCCGTGCAGGGCGCGCAGGTGGTCGCAGATGTCCGGCTCCAGCCAGGGGATGTGCGGCGGGCCGCTGCGCGACTGGTAGACCAGCTCCCAGGGGTGGGCGGTGCCGGTGGCGTCGGTGACGGCGTCCGCGATCTGCCGGGCGGCGTCCAGGTGCTGGGCGACATAGGCGCCGCCGGGCCCGTGGCTCGCGGGCGGGCCGGAGGTGTCGGCCGCGGAGACGGGGATGGAGTGGGTGCAGAACGCGAGGTGGGCGCCGTCGCGGACGTCCTCGGGCAGCCGGGCCAGCGCGTCGAGGACGCCGTCGGTCATGGTGCGGAGGAATCCGGGGTGGTTGAAGTAGACCCGGAGCTTGTCGGTCCGCGGTGGGTTCAGCCCTTCGGCCAGCAGTGTCTCCCGGGCGGCGCCGAGGTCCTCGCGGTACTGGCGGCAGCCGGAGTAGGAGGAGTAGGCCGAGGTGGCGAGCGTCAGGACACGGCGGTGCCCGGCCTCGGTCATCTCCCGGAGCGTGTCGGTGACGTAGGGCGGCCAGTTGCGGTTGCCCCAGTACACCGGCAGTTCCAGGCCGTGCGCGGCGAAGTCCTCACGGAGGCCGTCGAGAAGGCGGCGGTTCTGCTCGTTGATGGGGCTCACGCCGCCGAAGAGGTAGTAGTGCTGGCCCACTTCCTCCAGCCGCTCGCGCGGGATGCCGCGCCCACGGGTGACGTTCTCCAGGAACGGCACGACGTCGTCGGGGCCCTCGGGCCCGCCGAAGGAGAGCAGCAGCAGCGCGTCGTAGGGCGCCGGGTCGGTCGGGTGGTGCGACATGTCGCCATCCTCCCACCACCGCTCCCCGGGACCCGCCCGGGCCACTGCGCGTGGTGACGTCGGCCCGGAACTCGACCAAGACAGGCACGACGCACCACGACGCACCACGACACGCCGCGACACGCCCGGGAAGCGCTTCCCGCGCCCCGCGTCTCTTACGAGTGGAGAAGTTCAGGTCGTTACTTCCGGGCCCCCGTGGCCCGAATGGAGTAGTGTGTCAACTCCTGGCTACAGCCCCCGTAGACCGGCCGCGGTACCTCATCCGCGCCGGTCACCGCATGTGGGAACGCGGCCACCGTGCCACAGCGGTGGACTGGGGTCCCGGCCCGACTCGCCGGGCAGGTCGGCAAGGTTGTGGCAGGCTGCACCCGGGCAGGAAACATTCGCCCAACTGGGGCAGCGACGCACGAGACGTCGGCAGGCACCACCCGGGAGGTTCACGTGCCCGAACTGCGTGTCGTGGCCGTCAGCAACGACGGCACACGACTGGTGCTGAAGGCTGCCGACAACACGGAATACACGCTCCCGATCGACGAGCGCCTGCGCGCCGCGGTGCGCAACGACCGCGCCCGGCTGGGGCAGATCGAGGTCGAGAGCCATCTGCGGCCCCGCGACATCCAGGCCCGCATAAGGGCCGGCGCCACGGCCGAGGAAGTCGCCGACTTCGCCGGCATCGCGGTGGACCGGGTGCGCCGCTTCGAGGGTCCGGTCCTCGCCGAACGCGCCTTCATGGCCGAGCGTGCCCGCAAGACGCCGGTACGTCGTCCGGGTGAGTCCGCGGGCCCGCAGCTCGGTGACGCGGTCGCCGAACGGCTGATGGCGCGCGGCGCGTCCAAGGACTCGGTGCGCTGGGACTCCTGGCGCCGGGACGACGGCACCTGGGAGGTGCTGCTGGTCTACCGGGTCGCGACCGAGACCCACTCCGCGAGCTGGATGTTCGACCCGCCCCGGCGCCTGGTCCAGGCGGTGGACGACGAGGCGCGGACGCTGCTGGGTGACACCGGTGACGCCCCCGAGCCGAGCACCCCGTTCGTGCCGCGGATCGCCCGGCTGCCCCGCGAGGGCGAAGGGCAGCGGCCGAGGGTCTCGACCAGCCGCGCTCCCGGTGACGGATTGAGCGGGCCGTCCGAGCCCGACTCGCTCACCAGCCTCCTGGAGGCGGTCCCCAGCTTCCGGGGCGATCTGACGCCGCCGGTGGAGGCACCGGCAGCCGAGGTGGTCAGCGGTGAGGAGTGCGTCGAGGACGTACCGGCCGCAGAGCGGTCGGCCGCGGCCGGCGCGGGGTCGGCGTACGCGGATGTGCTGATGCCGCGGGCGGTGGCGGGCCATCGGGACCGTCTGACCGGGAACACCGACCGGCAGGCGGAGGCGGACGGCGTCCGGCCCGGCCGCCGCGCGGCGGTGCCCAGCTGGGACGAGATCGTCTTCGGGACCCGGCGCAAGAAACAGGAGTGACGTCCGCCGCCCGGGCGGTGGACGCGAGGGGTTGACGGAGGGCGGGGAGCGATGTGCTCCCCGCCCTCTCGTCAACCCCCGGCGAGCAGCGGTTGCGGAGGTCAGCCGGGTTCGGCGCCGGTTGCCACGGGACGCTGGGGGTCGGCGGTCCATTCGCTCCAGGAACCGGGGTAGAGCGCGGCCTCAACCCCGGCGTTCGCCAGCGCCAGCACCTCGTGGGCGCCGGAGACCCCGGAGCCGCAGTAGACACCGACCTCCGTGCCGGGGGCGACGCCCAGCGCGGAGTAATGCGCGAGGAGTTCCGTTCGCGGGCGGAACCGGCCGTCGGCGCCGACGTTGTCGACAGTGGGGGCGGAGCGCGCCCCGGGGATGTGGCCACCGACCGGATCGATGGGTTCGACCTCGCCTCGGTAGCGCTCCCCGGCTCGGGCGTCGAGCAGCACACCGCTGCGGGCGAGCGCGGCGGCCGCGTCGGCGTCGAGAGTGGGCATGGCGCCGGGCGTGGGGGTGAAGTCACCGGCGGCCGGTTCCGGCACCTGACCGGTCAGCTCGCCGGTCCAGGCGGCGAGCCCACCGTCGAGGACCCGGACGTCCCCGTGCCCGGCCCAGCGCAGCAGCCACCAGGCACGGGCCGCGCCCCAGCCCTGCCCGCCGTCGTAGACGACGACAGGGGTGTCGGCACGGACCCCGGCGCGCCGCATGGCGGCGCCGAACTCCCCCGGCTCGGGCAGCGGATGGCGTCCTCCGGCGCCGGCCGGCGCGGCGAGCTCGGTGTCGAGGTCGACGTACACGGCGCCGGGCAGATGACCCTTCGCGTATTCCGGCCGGCCGGGCGGGCCGCCGAGCTGCCAGCGCACGTCGAGCAGCACGGGCGGGCGCCGCGTGTCCAGCGCGCTGATGAGGTCGGCCGCGGAGATGATGACAGTCATGGGCCCATTGTCGCCCTCGGGGCGGGGACGAGATGCCGGTTCTGCCCTGTCTCCGTTTGCGGCGGGTCACAAGGGGCAGGTACGACACTGAGTGTCCCTGCTTGCGCGGACGGCGACAGCGCGGGACCGCTCAGGTTTGATGAGGAGAGGCGACGATGACCGAGGCAGTGACCCGGCCGGGCCCGGGGATGCCCTGCTGGGTGAGTCTGATGGCTCACGATCTTCCGGCCGCGCAGAGGTTCTACAGCGAAATCTTCGGCTGGGAGTACGAACCGGGGCCAGGAACTCTCGGCCCCTACGTTCGGGCACTCAAGGACGGCGACCCCGTGGCGGGGCTGAACGCCACCGCGCGCCGGCTCGACAGCCCCGCCGCATGGCTGCCGCACGTCGCGGCACTCGATGCCGACCGGACGGCCAACACCGTGCGCGAGTGCGGCGGAACCGTCGCCGTGGGCCCGCTGGACGCCGCCGAGGACGGCCGGACGGCGATCGCCGCGGACATCGCCGGAGCCGGCTTCGGCATCTGGCAGATGGGCGAGGCGGGCGGCGGGGTGCCGTTCCGGCACTCCCCGGGCGCTCCGGTGTGGACGGAGCTGATCACCTCGGACGCCACCTGGGCGAGCAAGTTCTACCAGATGGTGTTCGGTTACCAGGCCCGCACCGCGCGCACCGTACCGGGTGCCGACCGGCTGACCCTGTACTTCGAGGACCAGCCGGTGTGCGGCATCCGCGGGGTGGACGGCCGTCTGCCCCGGGACCGCGGCTCGTACTGGCTGGTCTACTTCTCGGTCACCGACGCGGACGCCACGGCGGCCAGGCTGAGCGAGCTGGGCGGCGAGGTCATCGAGCCGGAGGAGACGCCGATCGGCCGGGTGATCCGCGCGACCGACCCGGAGGGCGCCCCCTTCGCACTGCTCCAGAGGCGCTGAACGCGGCCCACCACCGGGCACCGGCCGGGCGAGGCCCAGCGGGAAACACGACGAGGACGGGGGTTCGGCACACGCACCGGCGTGTGCCGAACCCCCGTCCTCGTCGGCGCGTGCGCGGGCCGAGACGCCCACCCGCCGTCAGGGGCGCGGCGCCGGCACCCCGGTGGCGTCCAGCGGCAGGGTGTCGGGCGAGATGGTCGCGGCGCCGGCCGCGGCGGCCGTCAGCCGGCGCCGGTGGTGGCGCCGGCAGAGCACCTCGTAGCCGGTGTTGCCGGTGCCGTCGGGGTTCTGGCCGATGTCCCCGACGACCACCTGGGCGCCCTCGACGACCATCCGGCCCTCGACCGTCCGGGCGTTGTGGGTGGCGCGGGCGCCGCACCAGCACAACGCCTCGACCTGCAACGTCTCGATGCGGTCGGCGAGTTCGATGAGGCGCTGGGAGCCGGGGAAGAGCCGGGTCCGGAAGTCGGTGGTGATACCGAACGCGAAGACGTCGATGCCGAGGTCGTCGACGATGCGGGCCAGCTGGTCGACCTGCTCGGAGGAGAGGAACTGCGCCTCGTCCGTGATGACGTAGTCCGCGCGGCGTCCTCCGGTGAGGTACTTCACCAGATGCAGATGGAAGTCGAACGCCTCGTCGGCCTCGACCGCCTCGGTGACGAGGCCGAGCCGGGAGGAGAGCCGGCCCTCCCCCGCCCGGTCGTTCCGGGTGAAGATCAGCCCCTCCAGGCCCCGCGCCGAGCGGTTGTGCTGGATCTGCAGCGCGAGCGTGCTCTTGCCGCAGTCCATCGTCCCCGAGAAGAAGGCGAGTTCAGCCATGGGTCGGCTCCGTCACGTACGTACCTCCAGGAGCGGGACGAGCTGTTCCGCGGGTGTCACCGAGCCGTGCATACCGACCAGCGCGGATTCGTTGGGTTCGGTCCGGGTCGCCACCACGGCGGCGTTCCCGGTCATCGCGACGACGACATCGCCGATCCGTCCCCGCACCCGGTCCGCGACCTCGGCGGGCGGGCCGAACCAGCCCAGTGCGATGGCCTCTTCGCGGGGGGCGACATAGGCGAGACCGGCCAGTACCTCCCGCCACACGGCGTGGACGTCACCGGCGGCGCCCGGCACCGCGTAGACGTGGCGGGCCCGGCCCTCACCGCCGAGCAGGGCGACGCCCGCGCTCAGCTCCCAGTCCTCGTCGAAGTCGAACCGGGCCTCCTCGGTCATCGGGACGTCGACCATGCCGTGATCGGCCGTCACATACAGCGCCGAACGGGGCGGCAGCTGCTCGGCGAGGCGCTGTGTCAGCGCGTCGACCCGGCGGAGCTGGTCCCGCCACTCCGGGGAGTCGAGGCCGTACCGGTGCCCGCAGCCGTCGAGTTCGGCGTAGTAGGTGTAGACGAGTGCGCGGTCCGCCTCGCCGAGGCGTCGGGCGGCGAGGTCCATCCGGTCCTCGGGCGCGTAACGGCCGCTCCAGGAACCGCCGGTGAGGGCGATCCGGGTAAGCGGGGTGCGCTCGAACTTCGGGTCGGAGACCTGGGCGGCGTACACGCCTGCCTCGTGGGCGCTCTGGAAGACCGTGGAGTGGGGCTGCCAGCGGTGCGGGTCGGTCCACGGGTCCCAGCGGAGCTGGTTCATCAGGACACCGGCGTCGGGGTCCAGGACCTTGTAGCCGACGAGGCCGTGTGCCCCGGGCGGCAGGCCGGTGCCCACCGAGGCGAGCGAGGTAGCGGTGGTGGAGGGAAAGGCGGCGGTGACCGGGGTACCGGTGCCCGCGCGCGAACCGGGCATCAGCGAGCTGAGGAAGGGTGCCAGCTCCCGGTGGTCGCGCAGCGCCTCCCAGCCCATGCCGTCCACCAGGAAGACGCAGACCCGGTCGGCGGGCGGCAGCACCAGCCCGGTGGTGGCGGGCATGCCGAAACCGGCGGTGACAGCGGGCAGCAGGTCGGCCAGCGACCCGGTGCCGTACTCCGGTACGGGGGCATCCCTGGGATCCAGCGGTACCGGGTCGAACGCCCCGAGCTCCGCCGCCGAGGGGTGGGAGGTCACCGGGCGGACACCGCCGTGGCCTCGGAGAGGGACTGGGCGAACCGCAGGGTCTGCTGGACGGTCTCCGGTCCGTCGCCCGCCTCGCTGATCCGCAGGGAGAGGTCGTCGGCCGTGGTGGAGCCGGTGTAGCCGTGGTCCGCCTCACAGTTGGGGTCGCCGCAGCTGGCGGGCTCCATGTCGATGCGGGAGAGCGCGCCCCAGCCGACCGTGAGCACGACCTCGTGCGGCGGGGTCCCGGGCCGGTAGGCCTCGGGGTCGGCGACGACCCGGCTCAGCACGACGGAGGAGATCCGGGAGAGCCGCACCGACTCGGTGGAGGTCGACGCGTAGGAGGCGGGCGCGGTGGAGTCGGCCGGCTGCTCGTCGGTGTGGCTGACGATGAACCGGGTGCCGGTCAGCACCAGGACCGTGATGTGGCGCCGTACCTCGTCGCTGTCGAAGGTGGTCTCCTGGTGGACCAGGTAGGAGACCACGGGCTCGCGGCCGATGGCGGCTTCGACGGCGTCGGCGACCAGCGCCGGGTAGTAGCCACTGCGTTCGATCGCCGCCCGCAGCCCCTGAGTGGTGGTACCGGTCTTCGCCATGCGCACCATCCTAAAGGGACACCGGGCCGCCCACGCCCCCACCGCCGTAGCGGCCACGGCGCGTCCCGGCCGGGCGGGGGCAGGGACCGCCGGAGGGGAAGGCGCGGCGGGGCGGACCGCGCGGCGTCAGTACGCGGGCAGGCGGCGCGGCCCGTAGCCGGAGCGGGGCGCGGGCGGCGCCGCACGGACGGTGGCGCCCAGCACGCTGACGCCGTGCGCCGCGACGACCACCGGTTCCAGTTCGACACCGGCGATGCCGGGGTGGTCGTCGAGCAGCCGGCCGAGCCGGGTGAGCAGCTCCGCGAGCGCGTCCGTGTCGACGGGTTCGGCGCCGCGCCAGCCGAAGAGCATGGGCGCCGCGCGGAGGGAACGGATCAGCTCGTGCGCCGCGCTGTCGGTGACCGGCAGCAGCCGGTGCGCGACATCGCCGAGGAGTTCGGACGGCGGCCCCGCCAGACCGAAGGAGAGCACCGCGCCGACCAGCGGATCGACGGTGGCGCGCACCACGGTGTCGACGCCGCGCGCGGCCATCGGCTGGAGTACGGCGCGGAGTTCGGCCGGATCGCCGAGCTGCTCGGCCAGTTCGGCGTAGGCGCGGCTCAGGTCGGCCTCGGTGGCGAGGCCGAGACGGATACCGCCGAGGTCGGGCCGGTGGCGCAGGTGCGGGGCGGTCGCTTTGAGGGCGACCGGGTAGCCCAGGCGGCGGGCGGCGGCGCGGGCCGCGGCCTCGTCGGGGGC
>NZ_BHZI01000129.1 GCF_004305975.1 Streptomyces otsuchiensis | reverse complement strand
GGGCCGGTCGGGGCCGGGACAGCCCGGTGGCGGCCCCGGGCGGGGCCGCCACCGTGGGGCGGTTCAGTCCTGGCCGCGTCCGATGAGCTTCCAGGCGGCCGGGAGGGCGCCCATGGCGAGCACGGCCTTGAGGGCGTCGCCGATCAGGAACGGCACCAGGCCGGCGGCGATGGCCTGCCCGGCGGACATGCCGGTGGCGAGCGCCAGGTAGGGGACGCCGACGGCGTAGATGGACAGGCTGCCGGCGGTCATCGTCGCCGCGGTGCGCAGCGCGGTGCGGTCACCGCCGCGACGGGCGAGCGCGCCGACGACGACGACGGCGAGCAGGAAACCGAGGACGTAGCCGAGGGTCGGCATGGCGTAGCCGGAGCTGGCCTCGGCGAACCAGGGCACCCCGGCCATGCCGACGGCGGCGTAGAGCATCAGGGAGAGCAGGGCGCGCAGCGGGCCCAGGGCGACGCCGACGAGCAGGACGGCGAAGGTCTGGCCGGTCACCGGGACGGTGGAACCGGGCACCGGCAGGGTCAGCTGTGCGGCGACCCCGGTGAGGACGGCGCCGCCGAGTATCAGCGCGACGTCGCGGACGCGCGCGCTGGGAACGGTGCGGGCGGGCAGCAGGTCCGCGAGGACCGCACCCGGCCGGGTGACGACAGCGGCTGTGCTCATGCGAATCTCCAGGCTGGTGGGACGGGAATACCATTTGACCAGCTGCCGGGCCGGAGTTCCCCTGAGCCCTGCGACAACGTAACGGCCGTCGATTCATAGGTTCGGTGGTTGCCCTGACGGGGCGTATGGCTCCGGGGCGGCGCCGAGCGGGGCTGCTCGGCGTCCCGAGATCATTACTGCTAGCCTGCGACGGCAAGCGATTCGCATTAATGGCACGCTGCGCAATAACGCCGTCGAAGGGTTACCGACATGGCTGTCTACTCTCTCCCCGAGCTCCCCTATGACTACGTGGCACTCGAGCCGGTCATCAGCGGCGAGATCATCGAGCTGCACCACGACAAGCACCACGCCGCTTACGTGAAGGGGGCGAACGACACCCTCGAACAGCTCGAAGAAGCTCGGGCGAACGACAGCTGGGGCAACATTAACGGCCTGGAGAAGAACCTCGCGTTCCACCTCTCCGGCCATATCCTGCACTCGATTTACTGGCAGAACATGACCGGCGACGGCGGCGGCGAGCCGCTGGAGAAGGACGGCACCGGCGAACTGGCCGACGCCATCGCCGAGTCGTTCGGCTCGTTCGCGCGCTTCAAGGCGCAGCTGTCGAAGGCTTCGGCGACCACTCAGGGCTCGGGCTGGGGCGTCCTGGCCTTCGAGCCGGTCAGCGGCCGTCTCGTGGTCGAGCAGGTCTACGACCACCAGGGCAACGTCGGTCAGGGCTCCGTGCCGATCCTCGTGTTCGACGCCTGGGAGCACGCCTTCTACCTGCAGTACCGCAACCAGAAGGTCGACTTCGTCGAGGCGATGTGGCGCGTCGTGAACTGGCAGGACGTGTCCGCCCGTTACACCGCCGCCAAGCAGCGCGCCAACACCCTGCTGCTGGCGCCGTGACACCGGTGCCGTCCGTAGGCCGCGCCGCCCGCTGAGGGCGGGCGGGGCCGGGGACGGCGCCGCGTACCGCGACGGGGCCCGGTGGCCCGCCCTCCGTGGAGGGTGGACCGCCGGGCCCCGTCGTCTGTGTGCCCGCTGCGGCCCGCACCGGCCGCACCGCCCCGCCCGCGCGCGGCGGGCGGTGCGGCCGTTCAGCGGGCGGCCGTTCAGTCGAACTTGGGGCCCTCGGTGCGGGTGCGCTTCAGCTCGTAGAAGCCGGGGGTGCCGGCCACCAGCAGGGTGCCGTCCCAGAGCTTTCCGGCCGCCTCGCCCTTGGGCGCGGGGGTGACGACGGGGCCGAAGAAGGCGACCCGCTCGCCGTCGGCGCCGGGGACGGCGATCACCGGGGTGCCGACGTCCTGGCCGACCAGGTCGATACCGGCGCTGTGCGAGGCACGCAGCGCCTCGTCGTACTCCTCGCTCTCCGCCGCCTCGGCCAGCGCGGCCGGCAGTCCGGCGTCGGCGAGGGCACCGGCGATGGCGGCGGGCAGGTCCTTCTCCCCACCGGGGTGGAGGCGGGTGCCGATGGCGGTGTAGTAGGAGGCCAGCGCCTCCTGGCCGTGCGCCTGGTCGACGGCGACGGCGACGCGCACCGGACCCCAGCCGGCACGCAGCATCTCGCGGTACTGCTCGGGCAGGTCGTCGCGTCCCTCGTTGAGCACCGAGAGGCTCATCACGTTCCAGCGGACCCGGACGGGCCGGACCTTCTCGACCTCCAGCATCCAGCGGGACGTCATCCAGGCCCAGGGGCACAGCGGGTCGAACCAGAAGTCGGCGGTGACGGGAGCGTTGCTGTCGGACATGCGGATTCTCCTCGACGGAACACACTGCGGGTGATCAACGTACGGCGGCAACGCCGCAGGCGGCGCGGGCATTCCCCCGTGCGACGCCGAGGAGCCCCGTGCGATGCTGACACCGCCCGGGCGGGCGCCCGCCCGAGTGCTCCTCGCGCCGCGCCGTCGGCCCCCTGCCGCGGGCCGATGCCCGTACGGTGTGGCGGAGACCCGGGGCCCCGGTGTGTCCGGGCGGAGGCGCGGTACCGGAGCCAAGAAGAACAAGACGAGGGAGTCGGACCGTGCCAGGAGAGAACCTGACCCGCGACGAGGCACGCGAGCGTGCCCGTCTGCTGACCGTTCACGGGTACCAGGTCTCACTCGACCTGCGTTCGGCCACCGAGCCGGCGCCTGCCTCCGGGCCGCGTACCTTCCGGTCGACGACCACCATCCGGTTCTCCTGCGCGGAGCCGGGTGCCACCAGCTTCGCCGACCTGGTGGCACCCCATGTCCACTCCGTCACGCTCAACGGGGAGTCGCTGAACGCGGACCGCGCCTTCGACGGCACCCGGCTGCTGCTGGCGGGCCTGGCCGCCGAGAACGAGCTGGTCGTCGACGCGCGGTGCGCGTACAGCCGGACCGGTGAGGGGCTGCACCACTTCACCGACCCGGAGGACGGCGAGACCTACCTCTACACGCAGTACGAGCCGGCCGACGCCCGCCGGGTGTTCGCCAACTTCGAGCAGCCGGACCTCAAGGCGCCGTTCGACTTCCGGGTGACCGCCCCCGCGCACTGGACGGTGCTGAGCAACGGCGCCGAGAGCGGACGTGAGCAGCTCGCCGACGGCTCCGGCGCGACCTGGACCTTCGCCACCACCCAGCCGATCTCCACCTACATCACCGCCGTGCTGGCCGGCCCCTACCACCACGAACGCGACCACTGGTCGCGCCGGCTCCCGGACGGCTCCACGCTGGAGATCCCGCTGGGCGCGCTCTGCCGCAAGGGCCTGGCCCGCCACTTCGACGCGGCGGAGATCTTCGACACCACCAAGCGCGGACTGGACTTCTTCCACGACCACTTCGGCTTCCCCTACCCGTTCGGCAAGTACGACCAGGCGTTCGTGCCGGAGTACAACCTGGGGGCCATGGAGAACCCGGGCTGTGTGACCTTCACCGAGGAGTACGTCTTCCGGGGCCGCACCACCGACGCCGCCTACCAGGCCCGGGCCAACACCCTGCTCCACGAGATGGCGCACATGTGGTTCGGCGACCTGGTCACCATGGAGTGGTGGGACGACCTGTGGCTCAAGGAGTCGTTCGCCGACTTCATGGGCGCGTTCTCCCTGGTGGAGGCCACCCGCTTCAGCAGCGGCTGGATCACCTTCGCCAACCGCCGCAAGGCGTGGGCCTACCGGGCCGACCAGATGCCCTCCACCCACCCGGTCACCGCCGACATCCGGGACCTCCAGGACGCCAAGCTCAACTTCGACGGCATCACCTACGCCAAGGGCGCCTCGGTGCTCAAGCAGCTGGTCGCCTACGTCGGCCGGGACGCGTTCCTGGAGGGCGCCCGCCGCTACTTCCAGCGCCACGCCTACGGCAACACCACGCTGCAGGACCTGCTGTCGGTGCTGGAGGAGGTCTCGGGCCGGGACATGGCCGGCTGGGCGAAGTCCTGGCTGCAGAGCGCGGGCGTCAACACCCTCACCCCGCAGGCGGTGTACGACGGGGACGGCCGGCTGACAGAACTCGCGGTGGTCCAGGAGCCCCCGGCCGTCGCCGAGCACGCCCTGCCCTCCGCCCGCGGCGAGGAACTGCGCCCGCACCGCGTCGGCATCGGCCTGTACCGGCGCGACCCGGTCTCCGGGACCCTGCGCCGGTACGCGGCCACCGAGACCGACGTGGCGGGCGTCCGCACCGTGGTCCCCGAGCTGGCGGGCGCCGAGGGCCCGGACCTGATCCTGGTCAACGACGAGGACCTGACCTTCTGCAAGGTCCGCTTCGACGAGCGCTCGCTGGCGACGCTGCGCGACCACCTCGGGGACCTGGAGGACCCGCTGGCGCGCGCCCTGTGCTGGTCGGCGCTGTGGAGCCTGACCCGCGACGCGCTGATGCCGCCCGGTGACTTCCTGACCCTGGTCCGCCGGTTCGGCGGCATGGAGACGGAGATCGGGGTGCTCCAGATGGTGCACGCCTGGGCGCTGAGCGCGCTGGAGCACTACACCGCTCCCGAGCACCACGACGCGTCCGCCGCGGAACTGGCCCGGGCCACCCTCACCGAGCTGCGCCGCGCGGAGCCCGGCAGCGACCACCAGCTGGCGTGGGCGCGGCTGTTCGCCCGCGTGGCGGTCGGCGCCGCCGACCTCCAGCTGCTGGAGCAGCTCCTCGACGGCGCGGCCGACATCCCCGGTCTCGACGTCGACCAGGAACTGCGCTGGAGCTTCCTGCTGCCGCTGGCCGGCCACGGCCGGGCGGACGCGGCGCGGCTCGACGCCGAACTGGCCCGTGACGACACCGCCTCCGGGGTCCGGCACCACACCCGGGCGCTGGCCGCCCGGCCCGACGCCGCTGTCAAGGCGCGCGCCTGGGAGTCGGTGGTGGACGGCGACACCCTCTCCAACGCCCTGCTGGAGGCCACGATCGACGGTTTCGCCCGGCCGGGGCAGTCCGCGCTCCAGGAGCCCTACGCCCGGCGGTACTTCGAGGTCATCGACGGCCTGTGGCGGGAGCGTTCGATCGAGACCGGGATGTCCGTGGTGCGCGGGCTCTTCCCGCACGCGCAGGGCCGCTCCTCGCTGGAGGCGGCCGACCGGTGGCTGGCCGCGCACACGGACGCGGCGCCCGCGCTGCGCCGACTGGTCCTGGAGGCGCGGGACGACCTGTCCCGTGCGCTGCGGTGCCAGGAGCGGGACGCGGCCGGCACGGTCTGACGTGCGCGGGGCGGGGCCCGTCGTGGTGACGATCCGTCATGAGACGTCAGGAGACGTCATGACGGGTCGCCACGGCGGGCCCCCTCCGTCGCGGCGGGCTTACCAACGTCGCGGACGGGCCGGAGGCGTCGGGGCCCCGTCCGTACATCGGCATCCCGGCCGTGCCGCTTGAGCCCCGAGTTGTCCCGGTTCGTCGACAGCCGTGTAACAGGGGTGACCGAGGGCCCGGAGTTGGGCATCACCTCGGCATGAACCACGAAGCCCCGCTCTCGTCCCGCTCGCTCCGGCAGCTCTCGGACCCGTGGCACCGGGTGATGACCCTGCGGGAGTTGCGCGCGCACGGCGTCCCGGCCGAGGAGGCCGAGGAGCGCTGCGCTCCCGGAGGCCCCTGGCAGCAGCCGGCCCCCGGCGTCTTCCTCCTCCACACCGGCCGCCCGTCCGGTGAGGAGCTGTTGCTCTCCGCCGTCCGCTACGCGGAGTCCTGCGGGCGCGACACGGCCTCCCCGGCCGGCGCCGCCCCGGGTGCCGCCCCCGCTGTCTCCGCCTGCGCCACCGCCGGTACGGCGGCCGCCGCAGAGCGGGTCCTCGTCACGGGGATGTCCGCGCTGGCGCTGTACGGCTTCGCCTCCGCGCCCCGGCCGGCACTGCTGGAACGAGTGGATGTGCTGGCGCCGCGCCGGCTGCGCCTGGCGAGCGCCGACAGGGTCCGGGTGAGGCGCTGTCAGACGCTGCCGCGCGCGGTGCGGGTGGACGGGTTCGCGCTGGCGCCGGTGGCCTGGGCGGTGGCGGACGCGGTCGCCCCGCCGGCCGGCCCGGAGACGGTGCGGGCGGTCCTGGTCGAGGCGGTTGCGGGCGGCCGGTGCGACGCGGCGGCCGTGGTAAGGGAGCTGGGCCGGGCCCGGCTGATGTCGCTGCCGCACGTCGTGGGAGCGGTGGAGGCGATGGTGGCGGCCGGACGCGCCGCAGCCGAGGACCGGCTGATGTCGCTGGTGGCTGAGGGCGGGCTGCCCGATCCGTGCTGGAACGTGCGGCTGCGGCTGCCGGGCGGGCCGCAGTTGGCCACGGTGGACGCCTACTGGCCGGACCACGCGGTGGCGGTCCGGCTTGACACCCGGACCGCCCGGCGTGACCTGGCGCGCGAGCGCGCCGAGCGGGAGCGGCAGGAGTCGCTGGAACGGATGGGGGTCACGGTGCTGACGATGACACCGCAACAGGTGCGCACAGAGCCGGAGTTGCGTGCCTCGCTGATCCGCACGGCACTGCTGGCCGCAACCACCCGCCCGCCCGCCGGGTATCTCATGGTGCTGCCTGGTTGAGGAATCAACGGAATCGGTGTCCGAATCCGGCCGACCACTCCCCCGGGCACCGGTCCGAAATCTCCCCTTCGGCCGGGAAACGCGCAGTCACCGTCATCTCATTCTTACAACTTTCTCTCAACTAGCCCCACTCGTGTGCCATTTCCGTATGCTTACCGGCCATCCCCACCCGGATAGCGAACAAGGATGGCCATGACCCGAACAGCCCCGTTCATATCCTCCACCCCACCGGGCATGAGACGCATAACCCGGGCGGCCCTCGCCGCCGGTGTCGTCGTCGCCGTGGCAGCGGGCGGCGTCACCCCCGCCTTCGCCGCCGACAACAGCCCCCTCGCCGTGCCGGACAAGCCGCTGGAGCAGCTTGACGACAAGTTCGGCGCCGAGGACGCGAGCCGCCTCGAAGAGGCCAAGTCCACGGGCGAGGAGCACGTCACCGTGCTCATCGCCACGGAGCCCGGTGAGACCGCCGGCGTCGTCAAGGAGATCGAGGGCGTCACCGGCGCCTCCGTCGGCTTCCTCGAGGACAGCATCGGCTATGTACGGGCCACCCTCCCGACCGGCTCGGCCGAGTCGGCCATCGACAAGGCCGCCAAGAACTCCTCGGTCTTCGCCATCGACCTGAACGAGGAGATCGAACTCCCCGACCCCACCGTGGACACGGCCGGCTCGCAGACCGCCGCCGCCAACGCCACCTACCCGGGGCCGGACGCCAACACCCCCGCGAAGAACCCGTACAACCCCTCGCACGAGATCGGCGCCGTCGACTTCGTCAAGAAGAACCCGCGCGCGGACGGGCGGGGCGTCACCATCGGTGTCATCGACACCGGTGTCGACCTGATGCACCCCGCCCTGCAGGAGACCACGACCGGCGAGCGCAAGATCGTCGACTCGGTCACCGCCACCGACCCGATCGTCGACAACGACCGCACCTGGCGCCCCATGGTGACCGAGGTCTCCGGCGACTCCTTCCGGTTCAACGGCCGCGACTACACCGCGCCGGCGGGTGACTACCTGATCGCGCTCTTCCAGGAGTCCGCCACCCTCGGCGGCGAGATGAACGGCGACCTCGACCGGGACGGCCGCACCGACGGCAGCTGGGCCGTGCTGTACGACCCCGAGGCCGGGACCGTCACCGTCGACCTCGACAACGACGGCGACTTCGGCAACGACACCCCGATGAAGCCGTACAAGGAGAACTTCGACTTCGGCTTCTTCGGCGAGGACAACCCCGACACCCCGATCGCCGAGGCCATCCCGTTCGTGGTGGAGATCCGCCAGGACGTCCCGATGGACCCCTACGGCGGTGACTGGATCGGCCAGACCGCCGACTTCGTCAACATCGGCATCGTCTCCGGCGCGCACGGCACCCACGTCGCGGGCATCACCGCGGCCAACGGCCTGTTCGGCGGCAAGATGAACGGCGCCGCCCCCGGCGCCAAGGTCGTCTCCTCCCGCGCCTGCGTCTTCGGTGGCGGCTGCACCGCCACCGCGCTGACCGAGGGCATGATCGACCTGGTCGTCAACCGCGGCGTGGACATCGTCAACATGTCGATCGGCGGCCTCCCCGCGCTGAACGACGGCAACAACGCCCGCGCCCGCCTCTACACCGAGCTGATCGACACCTACGGTGTCCAGCTGGTCATCTCGGCCGGCAACAGCGGCCCCGGCGCCAACACCGTGGGCGACCCCTCCGTCGCCGACAAGGTCCTGAGCGTCGGCGCCAGCGTCTCCAAGGAGACCTGGGAGGCCAACTACGGCTCCGTCGTGGAGAACCCGTACGCGCTCTTCCCGTTCTCCTCGCGCGGTCCGCGTTCGGACGGCGGCTTCAAGCCCGACATCGTCGCGCCCGGCGCCTCCGTCAACACCATCCCGACCTGGCAGCCCGGTTCCGGTGTCCCCGACGCCGGCTACACCCTGCCCGCCGGCTACGGCATGCTCAACGGCACCTCGATGTCCGCCCCGCAGGTGGCCGGCGCCGCGGCGCTGCTGCTCTCCGCGGGCAAGCAGTGGGGCATCAAGGTCACCCCGTCGAAGCTGCGCGCCGCGCTGCTCGGCAGCGCCAAGCCGGTGAAGGGCCTGCAGGCGTACCAGCAGGGCGCCGGTCAGATGGACACCGTCTCCGCCTGGCACCACATCATCCTGCCGACCGAGCCCTACAGCTACGACGTCAAGGCCCCGGTCAGCCACGAGCTGTCGGAGTTCCTGGCCACCCCCAACAGCGGCCAGGGCATCTACGACCGTGAGACCGGCCCCGCCGTCGGCAAGTCGAAGACCTACGACGTCACCATCACCCGGACCTCCGGCCCCAAGCACTCGGTGCTGCACCAGGTGAAGCTGGAGCAGAACCACCAGAAGACGTTCAAGCTCAAGAGCCTGCCCGTCGTCCTGATGCCGCTGAACAAGCCGGTCACCGTCAAGGTCGAGGCGAAGCCGGGTGCCACCGGCATCCACAGCGCCATCGTCTCCGTCCACGACTTCCGGACCCTGGGCTCCAGCCACCGCGCGCTGGCGACCGTCATCGTCCCGGAGGAGCTGGGCGCGCCCGGCTACTCCTTCACGACCGAGAAGTCCGTGCAGCGCAACGGGCCGGTCTCGCACTTCGTCCGCGTTCCCGAGGGTGCCAAGTCCTTCGAGATCGCCATGGGCGGCCTCGCCGAGGGCAGCCAGACCCGCTGGCTGACCATCAGCCCGTGGGGCATGCCGATGGACGAGCAGGCCGTGTTCTCCTGCTACAACAACTTCGACGACCCGCGGAACAACTGCCGCCCCGACCTGCGGTCGTACAGCAACCCGATGCCGGGTGTGTACGAGCTGGCCGTCGACGCCCGTCGCACCTCGCCGCACCTGAACAACCCGTACACGCTGACCGCTTCCGCGCTCGGCACCGCCTTCGACCCGGCCGTGCAGACCATCGAGGAGGCCACCACCGGTGAGCCGACCGCGGTGGAATGGGACGTCACCAACGACTTCGCCGCCGTCTCCGGCACCCTGGCCGGCGGCGCCCTCGGTTCCTCCAAGACCGAGCGGCCCAGCCTCGTCGACGACGAGCGGGTGATCGTCAGCACCGTCGAGATCGGCGACGACGTCTCGGTCTTCGAGGCCGTCATCGGCTCGCCCAGCGACGCCGCCGCCGACCTCGACCTGTACGTCTACCGTGACGGCACCCAGGTGGGCGCCGGCGCCACCGGCGGTTCCGAGGAGCGGGTCCGGATCAACAACCCGGCGCCCGGCACCTACACCGTCGAGGTCCACGCCTGGTCCTCGCCGGCCGGTTCCACCGAGTACGACTACCGGGACGTCTACTACAGCCCCGGTCTCGGCACCGTCTCGGTCGACGAGGACACCGCGATCGAGCTGGGCAACGGCGAGTCCGCGGCCGTCAGCGCCGAGGTGACGGTCGAGGCCGCCGCCCCGGAGGGCCGCGAGTTCTTCGGTGAGGTCAGCCTCCTCAACGAGCGCGGCACCGCGACCGGCACCGGCAACGTCCGGATCCTGTCCGTCACCGGCTGACGCACCACCCGCACCGCGCCGCACGCGGCGCCACCGCACCACCCCGCCGCCGTACCGGCCACCCGCCGGTACGGCGGCAGGCCCCACCCGGGGCCACCCGGAGGGGCGGGCGCCACCGCGCCCGCCCCTCCGGCGCGTCCACCCTCGCCCGTATCGCCCTCGCCCGCACCGCGCGGCCTCCTCACCGGCCGGCACCGCCGGTTCGCACCGCCGCCGTCCGGGCCGTCCCACCCGTCAACCACCTGTGCGAGGACCCACCCGGATATCGGCTGAGCTGGTGGGCAGCCGCGTGGAAGGATGACCCAAAACGCCACGAGGCAAGGAGATGACCCCAAGGTGCCTGGCAAGAATCTGACCCGCGACGAGGCCCAGCAGCGCGCGAACCTGCTCACCGTCGACGCGTACGAGATCGACCTCGATCTCAGCGGCGCGCAGCAGGGCGGGACCTTCCGGTCCGAGACCACGGTGCGCTTCGAGGCCCGCGAGGCCGCCACCACCTTCATCGACCTGGTGGCCCCGGCGGTGCGCGAGGTGGAGCTGAACGGCGAGGCGCTGGACCCCGCCGCCGTCTTCACCGACTCGCGGATCGCCCTGGACGTCGCGGCCGGGGAGAACGTCCTGCGGGTCGTCGCCGACTGCGCCTACACCAACACCGGTGAGGGGCTGCACCGCTTCGTCGACCCGGTCGACGAACAGGCCTACCTCTACACGCAGTTCGAGGTCCCCGACGCCCGCCGCGTCTTCGCCTCCTTCGAGCAGCCCGACCTGAAGGCCACCTTCGCCTTCACCGTCGCCGCTCCCGAGGGCTGGAAGGTCATCTCCAACTCGCCCACCCCCGAGCCCGAGGGCACCGGCGGCACGCTCTGGAAGTTCGCGCCCACCCCCCGCATCTCCGGCTACATCACCGCGCTGATCGCCGGCCCGTACCACGCCGTGCACAGCACCTGGGAGGGCAACGGCCGCACCGTTCCGCTGGCCGTCTACTGCCGCCCCTCGCTGGCCGAACACCTCGACGCGGACGCGATCTTCGCCGTCACCCGGCAGGGATTCGACTGGTTCGAGGAGAAGTTCGACTTCCCCTACCCCTTCGAGAAGTACGACCAGCTCTTCGTCCCGGAGTTCAACGCGGGCGCGATGGAGAACGCGGGCGCGGTGACCATCCGCGACCAGTACGTCTTCCGCTCCAAGGTCACCGACGCCGCCTACGAGATGCGCGCCGAGACCATCCTGCACGAACTGGCCCACATGTGGTTCGGCGACCTGGTCACCATGGAGTGGTGGAACGACCTCTGGCTCAACGAGTCGTTCGCCACCTACACCTCCGTCGCCTGCCAGGCGTACGCGCCCGGCAGCCGCTGGCCGCACGCCTGGACCAGCTTCGCCAACCAGATGAAGACCTGGGCCTACCGGCAGGACCAGCTGCCCTCCACCCACCCGATCATGGCCGAGATCGGCGACCTGGACGATGTCTTGGTCAACTTCGACGGCATCACCTACGCCAAGGGCGCCTCCGTCCTCAAGCAGCTCGTCGCCTACGTCGGCATGGACGAGTTCTTCCAGGGCGTGCAGAGCTACTTCAAGCGCCACGCCTGGGGCAACACCACCCTCCCCGACCTGCTCGGCGCCCTGGAGGAGACCAGCGGCCGCGACCTGAGCACCTGGTCCAGGAAGTGGCTGGAGACCGCAGGCATCAACGTGCTGCGCCCGGAGATCACCGTCTCCGAGGACGGCACCATGACCGCCTTCGCGATCCGGCAGACCGCACCGCCGCTCCCCGAGGGCGCCCGCGGCGAGCCCGTGCTCCGCCCGCACCGCATCGCCGTCGGCCTCTACGAGCTGCGCGACGGAAAGCTCGAGCGCGTCGAACGCGTCGAGCTGGACGTGGACGGCGAGCTGACCGACGTGCCGCAGCTGACCGGCCGGGCCCGCCCCTCCGTGGTGCTGCTCAACGACGACGACCTGACCTACGCCAAGGTCCGCCTCGACGCCGAGTCGCTGGCGGTCGTCACCGACCACCTCGCCGACTTCACCGAGCCGCTGCCGCGCGCCCTGTGCTGGGCCTCCGCCTGGGACATGACCCGCGACGGCGAGATGCGCACCCGCGACTACCTGGAGCTGGTGCTGCGCGGCATCGGCCGCGAGTCCGACATCGGCGTCGTCCAGACGCTCCAGCGGCAGGCCAAGCTGGCGCTCGACCTCTACGCCGCGCCCGAGTGGCGCGAGGAGGGGCTGACGCGCTGGACCGCCGCCGCTCTGGAGCACCTCCAGGCGGCCGACGCCGGCAGCGACCACCAGCTGGCCTGGGCCCGTGCCTTCGCCGCCACCGCCCGCACCGGCGAACAGCTCGACCTCCTCAACGCGCTGCTCGACGGCGGCGCCACCATCGAGGGGCTGGCCATCGACACCGAGCTGCGCTGGGCGTTCGTCCAGCGCCTCGCCGCCACCGGCCGGGCCGACGACGGCGCGGTGGAGGCCGAGCTCAAGCGCGACGCCACCGCCGCCGGCGAGCGGCATGCCGCCGCCGCGCTGTCCGCCCGGCCGACCGCCGAGGCCAAGGCCGAGGCGTGGGCGAAGGTCGTGGAGTCCGACACCCTGCCCAACGCGCTGCAGGAGTCGGTGATCGGCGGCTTCGTCCAGACCGACCAGCGGGAGCTGCTCGCCCAGTACCGCGACAAGTACTTCGCGGCGCTCAGCGGTGTGTGGGAGTCGCGCAGCCACGAGATGGCCCAGCAGATCGCCATCGGGCTCTACCCCACGCTGGACGTCTCGGAGGACACGCTGAAGGCGACCGACGCCTGGCTGGCGTCCTCGTCCCCGTCGGCGGCGCTGCGCCGTCTGGTGACGGAGAGCCGGGCGGGTGTGGAGCGCGCGCTGCGCGCCCGCGCCGCCGACGCCGGCTGAGCGAGAAGTGACCGGGCCGGGGCAGCCGTTGCGGCCGCCCCGGCCCCGGCGTTTCCCGGGGTCGTCCGGACGCGGGCTCCTGAGCACCGGCTCGATGTCGGGCTCGGGCTCGGGCGGGGAACGGACCCCGGACGGACGCGGAACGGTCCCCTCCGACGGCCTGTCGGCCACCGGCCGCCGCACACCGCTGGCGCGAAGCCGACGCGAGACCGGACGAATTGGCTCGAAAACCAGTTCGCGATAACGGGTATATGACGCCCCGGTGCGCGTCGCGGATCTCGCCCGTAGCCTGGTCGGGTGAATCCGGTGAGCACGCGGTGCACCCTCCGGCACACGTCGAGGGCGGTCGATGAGCAGCCATGAACGGCCGAGGCGTGCGCCCCGGCCGAGGCGTGCGCACGCGACGCGGTCCACCCACGGCGGTCAGTTGCTCGTGCTCGGGATCGTCCTGGCGGTCTTCGCGCTCTGGGTGGTACCCGGGCTGGCGAAGAGCACGCCGGGGGCATCGGTGGGCGAGGGACCGGAGCGGGCCGACGCGTTCGTCGAGGCCTTCGTCTCCCCCCTCCCGGACACGACCGCCGAGTACTACCGGGCCGTGCTCGCGGGCGACTGCCTGGCCCGGCACCGCGGCCCGGACCCGGTACCGGTCCCCCGCGTCGTCGACTGCGCCTCGTCGGCGGCCTTCCTCCGCGTCTCCTCCGTGCCGTCCGCGCTGTCCGCGCCGCCCGGGACCGACGGCGCGGCGCCGGAAGCGAGCGGGGAGACGGCCGGCGACGGCTGCCCGCGCGGCCCCGGTCTGAGCGTCTGGAGCTACCACCCGCCCCGAGGTGAGCCCGTGACGCTCTGCCTCCAGCGGGAGTTCCGCGTCGGCCAGTGCTTCGCCGGCGACGTCACCGCGGAGCCCACCAGCCACGCCGTGCGCGATGCCGACCTGCGGAGCTGGCTCGCGTGCGACGCGGAGCGAACCCCCCGCCCGTACAACACCGTGATGGTGGTGACCGGAACGCGGGCGGCGCTGCCTGAGGAACGGGACGTGGACTGCTCGGCGGGCTCGCGGGATCCGGCCGACTACTGGTACTGGGTCGTCAACGAGGGCACGACGCTGGTGTGCGCCACCTTCGCCCCGGGCCGGACCCCGCCGTGACGCACGCGGGGCGACCGCGTCGGCAGCCGGTCGGGACACCGGTCGGGACACCGCGCACCGCCACGGCCACCGCCCGCCCTTGCGCGCGGCGCTGAGCGGACGCGGGCACGCCGGAGCGGGCGCCGCCGTGCGGCGCCCGCGTCACGGTGCCGGACGGGTCAGGACGTCGGCTTGCGCGTCTTGTCGGTCAGCATGACCAGACCGGCGATCACCGCGAACAGGACGATCGGCGCGATCACGAAGTAGCCCAGCGTCTCGACGACGCTCAGGCCGGGACCCGGGTCGTCACCGTCGTCGCGGCGCAGGGCGTGGGCAGCCGGAGAGGTCGCCATCAGCATCATCATGGTGCCGAGGGTGATGGCTCCGGCGCGGACGGTGCGCTTCTTGTTCTTGTTGACCACGGTCCTAAAGTAACGAACGCCCTGCCCGGCCCCGCGCCCGGGGTCCGGCAACCGGCGCGCCGCACCACGACACGCCCCCTGCCTCAGCCGCCGCCGTCCAGTTCGGCGCGGACGGCGGCGGTGAGGGCGTTCAGGCGGGGTGAGGCGACCAGCTGTTCCAGGGACATGGGCCGGCCGTCGGCGCCGGAGACCGGCAGCCGCCAGTTCGGGTACTCCCGCCAGGTGCCCGGCACGTTCTGCGGGCGGCGGTCGCCGACGAGGTCGGGGAGCCAGAGTCCGAGCAGCCGGGCTGGCGTGCGGGCCAGGAAGCGGTAGGCGGCGGTGATCTGCTCCTCCTCGCCGCCGTCGGCGGTGAGCAGGCCGAGCCGCTGGAAGGTCTCCAGCCAGTCGGCGGTCTCCGCCCGGGCCCGCTCGCGCGCGACCCGCGGGTCGCCGTCGAGCAGGCCGAGGCGCAGCCGCAGGGCCACGTCGTCGTCACCGAGGCGGGCGGCGGCAGGTGGCAGGTCGTGGGTGGTGACGGTGGCCAGGCAGCTCTGCCGCCACCGCCACGGCGGCAGGGCCGGGCTGTCGGTCTTGTCGTACTCGCGCTCGAACCACAGCACGGAGGTGCCCAGCATCCCCCGCCCCGCCAGCTCTTCGCGGACTCCCGGCTCGACGGTGCCGAGGTCCTCGCCGACCACGACGGCGCCCGCCCGGTGCGCGGCCAGCGCGACGGCGCCGAGCATCGCGCGCGAGTCGTAGGTGACATAGGTGCCGTCGGTCGGCGACGCCCCCTCGGGGATCCACCAGAGCCGGAAGTGACTCATCACATGGTCGACGCGCAGCCCGCCCGCGTGGCGCAGCAGACCGGCCAGCAGCTCCCGGTACGGGGCGTACCCGGAGGCGGCCAGGCCGTCGGGACGCCACGGCGGCAGTCCCCAGTCCTGGCCCTGGGCGTTGAACGCGTCGGGCGGCGCGCCGATGGACATCCCGGAGGCCAGCGCGTCCTGGTGCGACCACGCCTCGGAGCCCTCGGGGTGCACGCCGAGGGCCAGGTCGTGGACGAGCCCGATCTCCATGCCGGCGGCGCGGGCGGACTGCTGCGCGGCGGCGAGCTGGCCGTCGGCGAGCCAGGAAAGCCAGGCGTGGAAGTCGGTGCGTTCGCCGGTGTTCGGCACGGGCCCGCGCGCTGTCGGCGGAGGCCGGGTCGCGCAGGCCGGGCGGCCAGGAGCGCCAGTTCGGTCCGTGCAGTTCCGTCAGCGCGCACCACAGCGCGTGGTCGTCGAGCGCGCCTCCCTGGCTCTCGCGGTAGGCGGCGTACTCGGCGGCGCGGCCCGGGGTGAGCGGTACGGTCCGCACCAGTTCCAGCGCCTCGCGCTTGAGCGCCCAGACGGCGTCCCGGTCGATGGGGGCGGAGCGGTGGAGGACGGCCTCGCGCAGGGTCCCGGCGCGGACCACGAGCGCGGTGGCGCGGACGGCCGCGTCACCGTCGAGGTAGCGGAACTCGGGGACGTCCTCGACGCGCAGGTGCACCGGGTCGCAGAAGCGGCGGGTCGCGGGGCGGTACGGGGAGGGGTCGGTGGCCTCGCCCGAGACGGCGGGCACCGCGGCGTGCAGCGGGTTGATCTGGATGAAGTCGGCTCCGGCGGTGCGGCCCGCCCAGCCGGCCAGCTCGGCCAGGTCGCTGAGGTCACCCATGCCCCAGGAGCGGGCGGAGAGCACCGAGTAGAGCTGGAGCAGCAGGCCGTGGGCGCGCCGCTGAGGGGTGGGGAGCCGGTCGGGGGTGACGAGGAGGTGCGCGTGGGCGGACCGCCCGTCGGCGGTGTGGGCGCGCAGCAGGTGGCTGCCGAGCGGCAGGCCGGGGCCGAAGCCGCGCTCGTCGCCGTCCTCGGTGCGTACGCGTAAGACCGTGCCCTCGGGGACCGGGGGCAGGTCGGCGGGGGCGGTGGGACCGTCGCCGATGACGACGGTGGGGGGCAGCAGGCGGGTCTCGGTGCGGCGGCGGTGGAGTTCCAGCTCCTCGCGCACGGAGTCCTCCGTGGTCGCGTCCACGCCGAGGGCGCCGAGGACGGCGATCACGGTCTCGCGGGGCACATCCACGCGTCGGTCGGGTGAGGGCCGGTAGGAGGTGGCGACGGAGTGTGCCGCGGCGAGCCGCGCGAGCTGTCTCATTCGACCCCCGTGACCCCCGTGGATTCCGCGCCGCCGCGGGCGTCGCCCTGCAGGCCGGTACCGGTCGGCTCGGAGGTGAGCGGCAGCTGCGCGGAGAGCGGCTGCTCGGAGGTGAGGGGTGAGGTGTCGGCCAGCGGGGGTTCGCTGGTCAGCGGGGCCGCCACGCCGGACTGCGAGCTGGAGCCGTCGAGGCCCGAGTCGGGGTCGGTGAGGGCGGAGAGGTCCAGTTCGCCGGTGTCCCACAGTTCGGGGGCGGCGTGTTTGGCGGGCTCGTCGCCGGCGGTGGTGCCGTCGGGGGCCGGCTGGGTG
>NZ_BHZI01000128.1 GCF_004305975.1 Streptomyces otsuchiensis | reverse complement strand
GCTCTCCTGCGGCGTGCAGTTCGGCCAGCAGCAGGCGGTGCAGCCTGTCGAAGACCCCGGCCTCCTGCCACCGGCCCAGCCGCCGCCAGCACGTCTGCCCGGAGCCGAAGCCCAGTTCAGGCGGCAGGTGATGCCACCGGATGTCGTTGTAGAGCACGAACAAGATGCCCTGCAGGCACAGCCGGTCATCCAGCGGTCTCGGACCCGGCGACCGCTCCGGCCACAGCGGCAGCAACGGCTCTATCCGGGCCCACAGTTCATCCGACACGATCCACGGCTTGTCACCCACACCAACACGAACGGCCAAACCGCCACCGCGGTCACGCCCACCAGCCCCACATCACAAGATCGTGTTACGAGCCCTTAGTTTCCCTATGTCCTCGCTGGTTCAGCACGCCCTGGAGGCCGCCGTGGCATCGCTTCGGAAGAAACTCGCATCCACCTTTCTCGGTCCCATTCCGCTCTCCCGTCAGCGGGCGATGGGGATATCCGAGCGTCTTTCGGCGGTCACCGCGCTGACCGGGAGTCTTGAACACCTCAGCCGGTTGAGGCACATCGAACCCGGCGGGCTCAACGACTGGCAGATCGCCCGGGACAACTACATCCACAAGAACCGGATCACCCGGCGTGCGCTGGACGTCCTGGCCCGCAAGGAGGTCACCGTCGGGCTGCAGGCCGCCCGGGCGGCCGCCGCGGCCGGTCTGCTGCTGCCGGGCAACGGCAGGTGGCGCGGCGCGGCCAACCTCTTCCTCGGCGTCAGCGGCGCCGCGCTCTACCCCCGTTACCGGCACGGCACCGACGGCGCCGACCAGGCGTCCACCATGGTCCAGTCGGCCACCGGGCTCGCGCGGCTCTCCGGCGACGAGCGGACCCAGGACGCGCTGCTCTGGTACGTCGCGATGCAGAACAACCTCTCCTATCTGATCTCCGGCTGGGTCAAGCTGCTCGGCAAGGACTGGCGCACGGGTGACGCCCTGGGCGGCGTGATGCGCACCCGCACCTACGGGGAGCGGCACATCTGGGAGATGACCCAGAAGTACCCGCGCGCCTCCCGCACGTTGGCGCACGGGGTGCTCGCCCTGGAATGCCTCTTCCCGGTGCTCTACCTCAACGGCGGCAAGCTCGCCAAGCCGGTGATCGGCAGCGCCGCCGCCTTCCACCTGGCCAACGGCTCGGTGATGGGACTGGGGCGCTTCGCGACCTCCTTCGTCTCGATGCACCCGATGGTCGCCTACACCAGCGCGCCCCGCTCCCACCCGGCGGTCGCAGGCCGGGACGACCGGGCGGTCGGGGCGGCGGCCCTGGCCGTCGCCGCCGCCGTCGCGTTCGCCGGAGCGGTCGCCGCCAGCCGCAGGTCGCGCACGAACGATCCGGCGCCGGGCAGCCGCAGCCTCACCACCCGGCACGGCAACGAACTCAGCTACACCCCGCGGGTGTCGGAGCAGAGCGACGCCCCGGTGGTGGTCTTCCTCCACGGACTGGCCGCCACCCCCGAGCACTTCGGCTGGATCACCGAGAAGCTGCTCCAGGACAGCGACGCCGACGTGGTGACCTACAGCCGCGCCGGGTACGGCGCCAGCAAGCATCGCTCCCAGCGGCCGTTCTCGCTGCAGGAGTCGGTGGACGACCTGGTCGACCTGGTCCGCGAGGCGGTGCCCGAGGGCCGCAGGGTGGTGCTCGCCGGTCACTCGCTCGGGGGTGAACTCGCCCGCCGCGCCGCCGCACAGCTCGGCGAGCAGCTGCACGCCGTCGTCTACCTGGACAGCTCCCACCCGGCCGAGCTGCAGCGCTCCGAGCAGCAGAGCGACTCGGCCGAGCAGGTCGGCGCGGGGCTGCGTAGTTTCGCCCGCAGTCTCCGCGGCGGCTTCGGCTTCCTGCTGGAGGTACCGGACTGGGTCAAGAACCTGCCGGCCGCACACCGTTCGCGCGTGATGGCGCAGTACGGCGACACCCGGCTCTGGAACGCGGGAGTCCGTGAATGGGAGTCCACCGAACGGGAGTTCCGCGACTTCGCCGGTGAGCTGGAGACCCAGGACTCGCACGCGCTGGTGATCTCCGCGCAGAAGACCGTGGACCGCGACCCCGACCACCTGCTGATGCACAAGGAGATGGCCGACGCCCATCTCGGCGGCCCCGGCCGGGTGGTGCGCAGCGAGGTCATCGAGGGCGCCGACCACGACTCGCTGCTCACCCGGGGGCGACACGCCCTGGAGGCGGGGAACCGGATCATCGCCTTCCTGGCCGAGACCGCCGCCGCCGAGACGGCCCCCGCCGAGACCGCCGACGCGGCCGCTGACACCGACCGGGTGGAGCCGGCCGGGCAGCCGGCGCCGACTGACCGCAACGCCCCCGCGACCGCCCGGCCGGGCGGCTCCGCCGAGAAGCTGGAGGACGCACGATGAACACCGCAACGGCCGCCCGTACGGCGGGACAGGTACTGCGCCGCACCCTGACCGGCCCCGGCGCCCCCGCCCGGATCGGAGCCGCCCTGCTGGTGGCCGGCACGCTGTGCTCGCAGCACCCGAGCGTCGCGTTCGCCCGGGTCTCCCGCAAGGACTTCTGTGGCGGACTCCTCCCCAACTGGCGTTTCTTCGCCCCCAACCCGGCGCAGCACGACTACCACTTCCTCTATCGCACGCTGAACGAGAGCGGGGAGACCTCGGACTGGCAGCCGCTGGAGGTCATCGTCGGCCGTAAGCCGCACCAGGTCCTCTGGTTTCCCGGCCGCCGGCCCGAGAAGGCGGTCTTCGACATCGGCTCGGACCTGCTGCCCAGTCTGGACAAGGGGTTCGAGGTCCTGGTCCATCTGCCCTCCTACCGGATGCTGGTCGCCTACTTCCGTGCGGAGATCCGGGCCTCGGGCAACCAGGACGTCAAGGGATTCCAGTTCACGCTGGCCCGCGCCGCCGGTTACGACGAGTCGGAGGAGCCGGAGATCATCTTCGTCTCCCCCTACACCCCGATGCACCCCGGTGCCCGCCCCGCGACGCGTCGCCGGGCCGGCCGGTCGGTGGCGCCGCCGCAGGAGCGGCAGCCCGCCGCGGCCTGACGCACCGCCGAGGAGCCGCGCGCTTCGGAGGACCGGGCGGCACACCGGTCCCACCCCGCACCGCCGGCTCGATCGCACCGCCGGCACTTCGAGGACTTCAGGACTTTCAGGACTGTCAGGAGAGGAGAGCCGTGATGACCACGGTTCAGGAGAACGACCAGATCGACACCGGCATCACCGGCCCGGGCATCCAGGACTGCGGCTACGGACGGGAGTTCGGCGCCTTCTACGACCGGATCTTCCGCAAGGACGCCTACGCCGACCTCACCGCCCGGCAGCTCGCCGCCTGGCACCCGCAGGACGGTTCGCCGGCGCTGGAGTTCGGTGTCGGCACCGGCCGCATCGCGATTCCGCTGGCCCGTGAGGCGGGTCTGGAGGTCGTCGGTGTCGACTCCTCCCCGGAGATGCTGGCCGGTCTGCGCGAGTCGCTTGTCGCCGAACGCGGGGCGGGGAAAGGCGAGGTGGCCGTGACCGGAGTGCACGGCGACATTCGCAGCTACACCGACTCGCGCCGGTACGGCCTCGTCTACTGCGTCTGCGCGACGCTCTCGATGCTGCTCGACCCAGCGCAGCAGCAGTCAGCGATCAGCCGGGCCGCCGAACGTCTCGCCCCGGGCGGCACTCTGGTGGTGGAGACCGCCAGCCGCCAGTGGATTCTCGATCTGCACGAGGGCCGCAACCGCACCTCGTTCTTCGTCCCCTACCCGGCGCCCAACTCCGGTCTGCTGACGTACTCCACGCGCCTGCCCCAGGAGCACCTCTGGCAGGCGTCGCACATCTGGTTCGAGGACGGCGTCTCCCGGGTGGGCAGCGAGCTCAGCCGGATGACCTCCGTCGAGGAGGTGGACGCCTACGCCGCCGAGGCGGGCCTGGTGCCGGTCTCGCGGCAGGCCGACTGGCTGGGCACCGAGTTCACGGCCGAGTCCCCGATGTTCATCACCCGCTACACCCGTCCGGAGGAGGCTGGCGATGTCGAGCGCACCGAGCACTGAGCAGAGCACGGAGCAGAGCACCGAGCACAGCACCGAGCAGAGCGTGGCGGCCGCCGGCCAGGGCGCCGGCCGGCGGGAGACGGTCTGGGCACTCGCCCGGTCACACCGCCTCCTGCTGGGCGCCGGGGTACTGCTGGGCATCCTCGGCGTGGTCTCCACGCTGCTCCAGCCGCTGGTGATCGGCGACCTCATCGAGGCCGCCGGCCTCGGGCAGGCGATCGCCGGGATCATCGCGCTGCTGGCGGCGCTCTTCGTCGCGGACGCCGCGCTCTCCGCCGGCCAGGCCTATCTGATCGGCCGGGCCGGGGAGAACATCGTCCGTGACTCCCGGACCTTCCTCACCGGGCGGGTGCTCCGTGCCGACCTCGCGCGCTTCCAGCGGGAGCGGCAGGGCGATGTGCACACCCGTCTGGTCGCCGACACCTCGCTGGTGAAGATCGCCCTCTCGCACAGCCTGGCGCAGTTGATCATCAACGGGCTGCTGGTCGCCGGCGGTATCGGCCTGATGATCTGGATCGACGTCTGGCTGCTGCTGATCACCGTCGGATGCCTGGGCGTCGCCAGCGCGCTCTCCATCTGGCTCGCCCGCCGGCTGCGGGTGGTCGCGGTCGAACACCGCGTGGACACCGGGGAGTTCGGCGCGGATCTGCAACGGGTCCTGGGTGCGCTGACCACGGTCAAGGCGTCCCGTGCCGAGCGCCGTGAGCAGCACCGGCTCGGTGAACTCGCCGAGAAGGCGCGGAAGTCCGGTATCAGGGCGACCACCTACAACGCGTTGCTCTCGCCGACCATGAACGTCGGTCTGCAGGTCTCCTTGGCCGCCGTGGTCGGCGCCGGGATGGCGCGGGTGGCGACCGGTTCGCTGAGCCTGGCCGACCTCACCACCTTCGTGATGTACCTCTTCTACCTGGTCTCGCCGCTGGTGCTGTTCTTCCTCAGCATCGGCCAGTTCCAGCAGGGCCGGGCCGCCATCCAGCGAGTCGACGAACTCGCGGGGCTGGAGCAGGAGGAGGGCTCCCCGTCCGCCCCGTCCGCGGCGGCGGTCACCGGGCCGGCGGACGCCGTGGAGCCCGCCATGGGCAGCGCCGTGGCCGAAGTCGAGGCCCCGGCAGTGGAGTTCCGCTCGGTGCGCTTCGGCTACGGCGAGAGGACCGACGTCAAGGACGTCTCCTTCAGCGTCCCCGCCCGTGGGCTGACCGCGCTGGTCGGTCCCTCGGGCGCGGGCAAGACCACCCTCTTCCAGCTGGTGGAGCGCTTCTACCGGCCCGAGCGCGGCAGCGTGCTGCTCGACGGGCGTGACATCGCGGCCCTTCCGCTGGACGAGGTGCGCGGCCGGGTCGGCTACGTGCAGCAGGACACCACCGCGATGCGCGGCACGGTCCGGGAGAACCTGGTGTACGCCAACCCGGACGCCGACGAGCACGAGGTGGCCGAGGCGATCGAGCTCGCCGGGCTCACCGACGTGGTGGCCGGGCTCCCCGACGGTCTGGAGACCGAACTGGGCGACCAGGGCAGCGGACTCTCCGGCGGACAGCGCCAGCGGCTCTGCATTGCCCGCGCGCTGCTGCAGAAGCCGGCGGTGCTTCTCTTCGACGAGGCCACCTCGAATCTCGATTCCGACGCCGAAGCGGTATTCCGGCGGACACTCCGCAGGGTTTCCCGGCACTGCGCCGTGATCGCCATCGCGCACCGGATCTCCAGTGTGGTGGACGCGGACCGGATCGTGGTGCTGGAGGACGGGGGAGTGCGGGCGGTCGGCCGGCACGCTCAGCTGATGGCTGACGACGAGCTGTACCGCCGGCTGGCGGGGGCGCAGCTGGACTTCCGCGACCAGGAGGAACCGCAGGCCCGCGAGGTGCTGGTGGGCTGAGGCGGCCGCAGGCGCGGGGTGCCGGTCCGGGGCGTGCCGGACCGGCGCTTCCGCGTGTCCCGCGCCGTGCAGGATGCTGCAGTGGCCGTGCAGTGTACTGCCAGCGGTTCCCCTTCAGCCGAAATCCGTTCTCTGGGATCTTCATGACACCGGCAAAGAAACCCGCGGAGGCAACTCCGGGAATTCGGAACCGGACTTGGGGCAACCGGGGAATTCGAATCGAATTCACCCGACAGAGACCGGAGGGCCTGTCATGCGGAACCTTTTCACGATGAAGAGCCGGCGTCAGCACGGCGAGTTCCAGCAGTGCGGGACCCGTCCGGCGGCCTTCGTGGCCGCGATCGCGCTGGCGCCGTTCGCTCTGGTGCTGGCGCTGAGTGCGGCTCCGTCGGCAGTCGCCGGTCACCACACGGAGGGCATGAACGAGGTGGTGCTGGGCGCCGAGGTCGGCCCCGGCGGGGACGGCGACCGGTGCGAGGACGACTGCGAGGACGGCACCGACGCCAACGGCTGGCAGTGACCGCGGTGGTCGGGGAGGCCCCGCCCGGCCGGGCGGGGCCCGGCGGCAGCGGCGTCACACGGAAGAATGGCGAACAGCCGAGCGGAGGAGAAACCGCATGAGCAGCATGGATGTGGCCGTGGTGGGCAGCGGTCCCAATGGCCTGGCCGCGGCCGTCACTCTCGCGCGGGCGGGGCTGCGGGTCGAGGTCTTCGAGGCCGCGGGCACCCTCGGCGGGGGGCTGCGCGGCGCGGAACTCTTCGAATCCGGGATCGTCCACGACATCTGTTCGGCGGTGCACCCCATGGCCACGGCGTCGCGCTTCTTCCGTGAGTTCGACCTGGCCTCCCGGGGAGTGGAGCTGATCGCACCGGAGGCGTCCTACGCCCATCCGCTGGATGGCGGCCGTGCCGCCGTCGCCTGGCGGGACCTCGACACCACCTGCGAGCGGCTCGGCCCCGACGGACGGCGCTGGCGGCGGCTGATGGAACCGCTGCTGGAAGACAGCGAGGCCGTGGGTGACCTGTTGCTCTCCGGACAGCGCGGGATTCCCGGGCCGCGTGCCGCCCGGCTGCTGGCCGGGCGCACGCTCGCTCACGGCAGCCGGCTCGGCGCCCGGCTGCTGCGGGGCGGGTTCGCCGGCGAGGAGGCGGCGGCACTGCTCGCCGGCGTCGAGGCGCACTCCGTCGGCCGGCTGCCCTCGCTCCCGGCCGCGGCCGTTGCCATGCTCCTGGGCCATCTCGCGCACGGCCCCGGCTGGCCGCTGCCGCGCGGCGGCAGCCGGACCATCGCTGACGCCCTGGTGGCGGATCTGACCGCGCACGGCGGGGTCTGCCACACCGGCCAGGAGATCACCGACCTCGGCCAAGTCGAGGACGCCCGGGCGGTGTTGCTCGACATCGCTCCGGCCGCTCTGCTGACCATCGCCGGTGACCGGCTGCCGCGCGCCTACGCCCGCAGGCTGGCCGGGTTCCGCTACGGTCCGGCCGCCGGCAAGACCGACTTCCTGGTCTCCGGCCCCATCCCCTGGGCCAACCCGGAGACGGGCCGCGCCGGCACCGTGCATCTCGGGGGTACCCGTGAAGAGATCTACCGGCAGGAGACCGCGAACACCCGCGGCGGGGCCGACGGAGCCCCCTTCGTGCTCGTGGTCGATCCGGCGGTGGCCGACCCCGGCCGGGCCCGGAACGGCCGTCGTCCCGTCTGGGCGTACGCGCATCTGCCCGCAGGTGACCGGCGGGACCCCTCCCGGCTGATCCGGGAGCGTATCGAGTCGTACGCGCCCGGCTTCACGGACACCATCGTGGCCGAACGCTCCGTCTCCGGCGCCGAGTACGAGCGGTACAACCCCAACTACGTCGGCGGGGACATCGGTTCCGGCGCGATGACGCTGCGGCAGAGCCTGCTGCGTCCGGCCGTCCAGTGGGACCCCTACCGCACACCGCTGCCGGGGGTCTATCTCTGTTCCGCCTCCACCCCTCCGGGGCCCAGCGTGCACGGCATGTGCGGCTATCTGGCGGCACGTTCGGCGCTGCGCCGGGAGTTCCGGCTGCCGGTTCCCGCGCTCGGTCCCGGCGAGACGGACCGGACGGAGCCCGGCCGGAGGGCCGGGCTCCCGGTCAGAAGGACGTGAGTATGAGCGAGATAACCATGGAGCTGGTCTACGGTGGCGCCGGGCCGCCGGACGGCGAAGTCGCGGTGGTGCGGCTGCTGGGCCGCCTGCCCGGCGGCTGGCACTACGAACAGCAGCACATCGGGCCGGTGTTGATCCAGCTGCGGATCATGGCCCCGCTGGTCGGTCCGGCGGACATCGAAGGTGCCGTGGTCAGCGCCCTGGGTGATCCGGCGCTGCTCAACTGGCGGGTGCTCACCGCCGACGGCTGAGGCCGCCCCGCGCCCGGCCTCCGGGCGTCGGAGGCACCTGCACCCGGTCGCGTCCGCCGGTGCCGGCCGACGCGCCACCGCCCCGGGCGGCCGACGCGCCGGCGGCTCAGATCCATCCGCGTTCCCTGGCCAGCAGCGCGGCGTGGGCGCGGTTGTCGGCGCCGAGGAGCTGCAGCAGGTCGGAGATGTGGCGTCGGTAGGTGCGCAGCGAGATCCCCATCTCCCGGGCACCGGTCTCGTCCTTGCTCACCGTGCACATGCTGCGCAGGGCCTCCAGCTGGGCCGGGGTGAGCGGGTGGGGCTCGGGCTTCTTGGTGTTGACCAGCGCACCGAAGTCGTGCGCGGCGTCCCAGAGCCGCTCGAAGAGGGTGATGATGTTGCCGACCAGCCCGTCCTCGCGGGCGCAGAGCGCGCCCCGCGCGGTGTCGTGCGGATCGACCGGTACCAGCGCGGTGTGCCGGTCGTAGATCAGGATCAGCTCGGAGAAGTCGTCGGCGACGCGTATCCGTGCGCCGTGCGCGGTGAGTTCGCGGAGGTAGTCGCGTGTGGGCGGGTCGTCGAGCGCTGCTCGGCGCACCAGGTTGCGGATGACCACGCCGCGGCGCAGGCAGCGCAGGTCGAGGGGGCGGGCGTGCGCGATGTTCTCCGGGCTGAGCGCGTCGTAGGGCTCGGCCGACATGACCTCCTGCCGGGCGAAGAACGACAGGTCGTCGATGCGGTTGCGGACCAGGGCGAGGTCCTCCATGCGCTCGATGCCCAGCGCCGGGCCCGCGGTGGCGGCGGGCGGCGCCTCGCGTCGCAGTGACTCGAGGATGGGACGCGTGTGGGTCAGTTTCCGCATGGCCTGGTGGAGTTGCTCCATCTGGTCCTCGGCGAGGCGGCTGACCACCAGGTCCGGTTCGGTGACGGTGACCGTGCCTCCCGTCGTCCGGACCAGTCGCAGTTCGGACAGCCGGGCTAAGGCCTGGTCGGCCGTGACCCGGTCCGAGCGCAGCCGTACATGGAGGTCGTCCACCGAAGTGCCGGGGTGGCGGAGGAAGTGGCGGTAGATGTCCTCTTCGAGCGAGGAGAGACCGAGTGAGGCCATGGCGTACCTGCTCAAGATGCCCCCATTCACGTGGGCTGCGGTGGAGGCCGCGATCTTAGCTGTGGTGGACAGGTTTGAGCTTAGGGGAGAGCGTCGTCGTTGTGTAGCGATCGTGTGAAATATTCGAGGCGGTGGCGCGGTCGTGGCCCATCGGTGACGGAACGTCAGCCCGGTGCGGCGGGACGCAGCGTGCCGAGCATGCCGACGGCGACCTGGTCCGCCTGGCGGAAGAGCGGGGCGTCGGTGCCGGCCCGCGCGCCGATCGCGGTGTTCCACTCCAGCCCCTCCAGCGGGACGCCGAGGGCGAACAAGTCGGCGGCGGGCCGGCCGGAGGCGTCCCGCACCCGCAGCTCCGGCAGCGTGACGTCCAGCGCCCCGGTCGGCTCACCGTCCTGTGCGGGGCCCGCCCGGTGCGCCCGGCCGAGCCCGGAGCGGAGAAGCCCGCGCAGCAGCGGGTCCGCGGAGTGCGCCAGGCCGGTGGCGGGAAGCCAGGCGTCCACGAGTGCGCGCGTTGTGATGGCACGGCCCGGAAGCGAGGCGGTGCGCACGACGAACACCCCTTCGTCTTCAGCCCCTTGGCCGGTCGGTGTCCGCTCCTCCCCGCCTGCCGGCAGCACCACCGGGCCGGCTCCCGGGAACTCGACGACGCCCGCCTCGGCCAGGGCGAGCAACTCCGCGATCCGCGAGGCCGGGGGGCCGCTGGCGAGATGCGCGCCGAACGAGCGGAACCACGCCAGGTCCCGCGCGGAGTCCGCGTCCAGGACCCCCGAGGTGGCGATGCGCCGCACCGGCCCCTTCGCCGCGGCGACCGCGGCGGCCGCCGCCTTCAGCGGGCTGGTCTCCGGACGCAGCGCCTGTGCCAGATCGTCGGCCAGCCACTCCCGCACCCACGCGTCCAGGGAGGCCGGGTCGCCGAACACGCGGCCGGCGAGTGGCCGGTCGATCCGCGCGGGCACGAACCGGTCCGAGGGCTCCGGCACCGCCACGGCCAGCAGCGCCCGTTCCGGCGGCGATCCGTAGGCGGTCGCCGCGTAACGGTCCAGGAAGGCGTCGGCGGGCATCGCCACCCGCTCCGGCCGGTACCGGACCAGCGTCCGGTACCACGCCAGTCCGGCCTCCTTCGCGATCAGGGGCCACACCGCCCGGCGGAAGGAGAGCGAGCCCGGGGCGGCGGACGTCAGCCGCGTGAGAGCCGTGGCATCGAGGACGGACAGCGTGTGGCCGGGAGGCATCGTGCCGGGGGCCTGGCCTCGCGCGAGGTAGGGCACCCCGCGTCCGGAGGTGACCGACAGCCGGGGCTCGCGGCCGGAGGGCAGGTAACGCAGCGGCCCGGTGCCCTTGGCACGGCGCGCGGCGGTGGCCGTCACCTCGGTGCCTCCGTCGGCGGCGTCGGCGGCGACGAATCGGCCGCCGCGCCCCTCCGTCAGCAGCGCCAGCTGGTCGAAGAAGCCCATCGCCATGCCGCGGACCACGACATGCCCACCGGCGGGGAGACCGGCGGTGTCGCGCTCCTGGGCATGGCCGGGCGGCAGGTGGACGAGGCCCCACCGCTCGGCGTGGGCACCCAGCCGCGCCGCCTCGGGGGAGGGCCGCCGGTCGGTGTGCCCGGTGGCGAGCGCCAGGGCGTCGACGGTGAGCGGTGGCCCCGCCGCCAGGGTCAGCCGCAGCCGGCCCTCCGCCGTGCGGGCCACGTCCAGGGCCCTGGTGCGGTGGTGCACGACGCGCACACCGGGCGGGGCATCGGCGACGGCGCGCCGGTGCGACCAGGCCAGGTAGCGACCCATCAGGGCCCGCGGGGGGTAGGCGTGCGGGGCGAGGCCGGGAGCGTGCTCGGCGGCCCACTGCCGAAGGGTGGGGCCGGGCGCGGCGGGCCCGTGCAGGCCGGCGCCCGGGTCGGGGTGGGCGGTGGCGTGCGCCGCGAGCGTGTTCATCAGGAGCAGACCGGACTGGTCCGGGTCCCACACCCGGCCGGCTCCGGGGGTGTGGGGGTCGACCACATGGATCTCGGCGCGGGCGCCGGGTGCGACGGCCAGGTGGGCCAGCAGCCGCGCGACGACCGCCGCTCCACGCGGTCCAGCGCCCACGACCGCCAGCATTGTCCCCGGCCCGCCGTGCTCGCCGGCCTGCGGTGGGCGTGCCGGGAGGCCGGTGCTCACGCCGCGGTGCCGCCGTGGGCGGCGGCCGGGGCGTACTCGGGCTCGTCCCAGATGTCGGCGAGGACCCGGGTCAGGTTGCCGCCGAGGATCTTGCGCAGGTCCTCGGCCCGGTAACCGCGGGCGGCGAGCACCTCGGTGATGCGGGGGAGGTCCGCCGGGGTGCCCATCCCGACCGGGTGGATACGGCTGAGATCCAGGTCGTCGTCGATGATCGGGATCTCGGGGTACAGACGCCGCACCCGGGCCATGCCCTCGCGGCTGTACTTGCGCTCGTCACCGACGTCGGTGCCCACGATGACGTGGTCCACGCCCACCAGCTCGACCAGATGGTCGACGTTGTCCGCGAAGACCTCCGGCCCCACCGGCTCGCGCAGCCCGCCCGGGCTGAGGAAGCCCGCCTTCGCGGCGAGGCCGAACACGCCGCCGCGCGCGGCCAGTTCGCGGACGACCTGATCACTCTTGTTGCGGGGGCTGTCCACGAAACGGGTGAGTCCCGCGTGGGTCACCAGCACCGGCTTCCCGGACAGTTCGATGGTCTCCAGGGTGGAGCGCTCACCGGTGTGCGAGAGGTCCAGGGCGACACCGAGCCGGTTGCACTCGCGCACCAGCGAGCGGCCGAAGCGGCTGAGCCCGCCGTTGGCGCTCTCGCCGGAGCCGTCGCCGGCGAAGTTGCGGTTCTGGTACGTCAGTCCGAGGAAGCGCAGTCCGAGCTGGTGGAGCGACTCCAGCCGCCACAGCTCATCGCCGATCGGCTTGCTGTCCTCGAATCCGACGAACCACGCGACGCCGCCCTCGTCCTTCGCCCGCCGGACATCGGCCAGCCCGCGCCCCTGGAAGACGCGGCCGCCGGTCTCCGCCAGCCGCCGCTGCCAGCCCACGATGGACGAGACGGCGGCGTCGTACCCCTGGGAGATGACCGTGGCGTGGTTGAAGGCGGTGACGCCCGAGGCGGCGAGCTTGGCGAGGTAGGTCTCGTCCGCCCAGGCGAGCGGCGTGCAGTCCAGGGCGTTGAAGACCACGCTCTCGCGGTGCAGCGCGGCCGGGTCGAAGGAAGGTGCGGGGGGTGCGGTGGACACGGTCGACCTCCGGGTCGGTGGTGCGGACAGGTGGGGGAGCGGAGACGGGCCGTCAGCCCGAGCGCAGACTGCGACGCAGTCCGAGACTGCGTTCGACGAGGACGACGGCCAGGACGGAGAGCACCACCAGACACACCGACAGGGCGGCGATGGCCGGGTCGCTGCGGTACTCCACGTACTGCAGGACGGCCACCGGCAGTGGCGTGACGCTCTGCCCGGAGACGAACAGCGAGATCACCGTCTCGTCGAACGACAGCAGGAACGCGATGACTCCGCCGGAGACGACGCCCGGCAGGATGGTGGGCAGGATGATCCGGCGGGCGACGGTGAAGGTGTTCGCCCCCAGAGTGCGTGCCGCCTCCTCGGCCCGGGGATCGGCCCCGGCGAGCGAGGCGCAGACCGTCCGCACCACGTAGGGGATGGTGATGCCGAGGTGCGCGAGGATCAGGCCCGTGTAGGTGTCGGTCAGCGGGATGGGCGCGAACAGCACCAGCAGCGCCAGCCCCAGCACGATGTTGGGGACCAGCAGCGGTGACAGGAACGCTGACTCCATCGCCTCCCGCCCCCGGAACCGCAGCCGCGACAACGCGAGAGCGGCCGGCACCCCGGCCAGCAGCGCCAGCCCGGCGGTGATCGAGGCGGTGACGGCGCTGACCTGGAGCGCCGAGCGGAAGTCGGCGTTGTCGAACACCTGGCGGTAGGCGTCGAGAGTGAGCCCCTCGGGCGGGAACCGCAGGAACGTGGCGTCGTCGAAGGAGACCACGAACACGATGATGATCGGGGCCAGCAGGAACAGGTAGAGGACGGTGATCAGCGTCCCCCACGCCAGCCGCCCGGCGGGTCCGGCTCTCATGACGCGGTGCCCCCTTCTCCCAGGACCCGGCGTTCGACCAGCCGTTGCAGCCGGGTGTAGACCACGACCACCAGCCCGAACAGCACGAGCAGCAACATCGACAGCACGGCCGCCACCGGCCAGTTGAGCGCCGTGATCGCCTCGTCGTAGATCTCGGTGGCCAGCACGAACACCCGGCCGCCGCCGATCAGCCGGGGCGTGACGTAGCCGCTGAGGCTCAGCACGAAGACCAGCAGCCCGGCGGTGAGCACACCGGGCAGGGTCAGCGGCAGCACCACCCGCCGCAGCACCGCGAGCCGGCCGGCGCCGAGGGAGGCCGCGGCGCGTTCCAGCTCGGGGTCGAGCCTGCCGAAGCCGCTGATCATCACGAGGATGGCGAAGGGCATGTAGATCTCGGTGGAGGCGATCACCACGCCGGTCATGTTGTTGGCGAGCTGGAGCGGGGTGTCGATCAGCCCCACCGACATCAGCGTCTTGTTGACCACGCCCTGGCTGCCGAGGATCGCCATCCAGCCGAAGGTGCGGGCGACGGAGGAGATCAGCAGCGGGGTGACGGCGAGCGCCACCAGCAGCCCCCGCCACCGGCTGGTGGTGCGCGCCAGGAACAGGGCCAGCGGGTAGGACAGCAGCAGGGTGAAGACGGTGACCAGCGTGCCGAGTTCCACGGTCCGCCAGATCACCCGCCAGTAGTGGGCGTCGCCCAGGACGTCGGTGAAGGTGCCGAGAGTCAGCGTCTGGCGGATCGCGCCACCCGGCAGCGGTTCGTTGAACGCCATCCGCGCCACCCAGACCAGCGGCATCGCGTAGGTGAGCAGCAGCGCCACCAGGCCGGGCAGCAGCAGCGCGGTGGCCGTCCGGGCGGGAGTCCAGCGGCCCGGGGCCGCCGGACCGCTTCGCGGGGCGACGGCCGGTGCCGCCGCCGGTGCCGCACGATCCGACCCGGTGCCGGTGCCGGTGCCGGTGCCGCCGGCTGTCACGTCGCACCGTCCCCGGGCTTCGCCGTCTCCGGCGCGGGGGTCGGCGCGGGGACGAGCCGCGCGGCGCCGTCCCAGGAGATCTCCACCTCGGTGCCCGGGGCGTGCGGCCGGTGCGCGCCGCTGGGGTGCTCGGCGTCCAGCTCCGGCCCGTCCGCCCCCACGCGCACCCGGTAGGCGACCGTCTCACCGGTGTAGCCGGCGGACAGCACGGTGCCCCGCGCGGCGCCGCTGCCCGCGGGCGCCTCGGCGTCGAGAGAGATCCGGTGGGGGCGCACCATCACGGAGCCCCGGTCGCCGGGGGCGGGCGCGTGGCCGGTCGCCGTGACCGTGCCCAGCCCGGGCACCTCGACCTCGGCCTCGTTGCCCGCGACGCGGGCCACGGTGCCGGGCAGGAGGTTGGCGCGGCCGACGAACTCGGCGACGAAGTGGCCCGCGGGCCGCTCGTACACCTCCTGCGGGCTGCCGAGCTGTTCCAGGCGGCCCTCGTGCATGACGGCGACGCTGTCCGCCATCGACAGCGCCTCGTGCTGGTCGTGGGTGACGAAGACCGTCGTGATCCCGGTCTCCCGCTGGATCCGGCGGATCTCCTCACGCATGGTGGTGCGCAGCTGGGCGTCCAGGTTGGACAGCGGCTCGTCCAGCAGCAGCACGGTGGGCCGCACCACCAGGGCGCGGGCGAGAGCGACGCGCTGCTGCTGCCCACCGGACAACCGCGCGACGCGGCGGCCCGCCAGGTGGTCCAGGCGCACCAGTTCCAGCGCCTGGGTCACCCGGCGGGCGCGTTCGGCGCGGGGCACCTTGCGCATCTCCAGCCCGAAGGAGACGTTGCCGGCGACATCGAGATGGGGGAAGAGGGCGTAGGACTGGAAGACCACACCCATGTCGCGCCGGTGCGCGGGGGTGTCCGTGACGTCGCGGCCGTCGACCAGGACACGCCCGGCGGAAGGCGCGACCAGCCCGGCGACCATCCGCAGCGTGGTGGACTTCCCACAGCCCGACGGGCCGAGGACGGCCAGCATGGAGCCGCGCTCCACCGACAGGCTCACCCCGCGCACGGCGGCGCCGTGCCGGCCGGGGTAGGTCTTGACCAGACCGTCGAGGACGAGGTGGCCCTCGCGCGCCGCGATGCCGGGGTCAGTCACCGATGACCTCCCGCTTGATGCGGTCGACCCAGTCCGTGTAGCGGCTGGTGAGCCAGCTCCAGTCGACCGGGATCTGCAGGCGCTGCTGCTCCTCGGAGGCGGTGGTGCGCTCGGCGGTCTCGGGCTCCAGCTCGGCGTTCTCGTTGACCGGCGCGTAGTAGGCGTCGTCGCCGAACGCCTTCTGCGCCTGGGCGCCGATGGCGTAGTCGATGAACTTCTGCGCGGCCTCGGCGTTGGGGGAGTCGTTCACCAGATTGATCGAGTTGATCTGCTGGACCGTGCCCTCCTCGGGCAGCACCGGCCGCACCACGCCCCCGGAGGAGTCCTGGTAGAACTGGCCGCGCGCGTTCCAGCCGACGGCCACGTCCACCTCGCCGGACTGGACGGAGGTGTACACGTCGGGCGAGGGCTGCCAGGTCTGCACGCTCGGAGCCAGCTCCCGGAGGCGGTCGATCGCCGGGTCGATGTCCTCCTGGTAGTCCACGCCGAGGATGTGCTGCAACGCGATGATCAGGGCGACGCCGCGGGTGTCGGCGATGGGCAGCGCGAGGCGGCCGCGGAAGCGCTCGTCCCACAGGTCGTCCCAGCTGGTCGGGGCCTCGTCCACGCGGTCGCTGTTGTAGAGGATCGCGAGGCTGTCCAGCGTCAGTCCGGGACCGTAGCCCTCCTCCAGACGGGCGGCGTCGACCAGCTCGGAGAGGTTCGGCACCAGGGCCGGGTCCAGCTTCGCGAAGAGCCCCTCCGCGTTGGCGGTCGGAGCGACGGAGCTGTCCATCAGGGCGACGTCCGCCGTGGGGCGCTGCTGGCTCGCCCGCAGCTTCGCCAGCACCTCGGCGGAGTTCTGGATCGGCACGTACTCGATCTCGATGTCGGGGTTGGCGTCCTCGAAGGGCTCGATCACGGTCTTGGTGAAGGAGTCCTGGAAGGTGCCGAAGAAGCCCATGAAGGTCACGGTCTGCCGACCGGAACCGTCCTGGGAGTCGCCGGGCGCGCCGGCTGACCCGGCGCAGGAGGTCAGGAGCAGCGTGCTGGCCAGGAGGGCGGCCGAGGCGGCGAGAGCGCGGGGACGGAGGGACATGACGGGCTCCGGTTCGAGGGAGTGGGACGGCGGGGGACGGGCGACGGCGCCCGGTGGCGGAAGGGGACGTCCGGGGGTGGCACGGCCGGGCCGGCGCGGGCGTCTAGCGCCGCGCGCCGTCTCCGGCGGCCGGGTGGCCGGACGTCCCGGTACAGCGCGTACCGGGACAGCGGCGGCACATCCCGGGACAGCGGGCACCGGGAGCCGCCGGAGCGTCCGGGGACCGCATGAGCCGGCCGGGCCCCTCGGGCCGGACACCGGGCGCACCGCGCCGAAGGTGGGGGAGCCGGGAGATGACGCGCATCGGGGCTGCTCCTCTCGGCGCTCGGTACGGCGGTCGGGTCGTGGTGTCGTGGTGTGGTCGTGTCGGTGGAGGGGGCCCGGGG
>NZ_BHZI01000127.1 GCF_004305975.1 Streptomyces otsuchiensis | reverse complement strand
CTCCCCGCCCGCCCGGCTGCCACGCGCGGCGCGTCCGCCGTGGGACGGTTCGGGTGCGACCGCAGACACCCCGCAGCCGAGGAGGACCATGAACCGCAGCGAGGAGACCGACCGCCGGGCCGCGCGGCTGCGCGCGGAGCTGACCGCCGCGCTGGCCGGGGCCGGCGCGCTCGACGACCCGCACTGGCGCGCGGCGTTCGAGGAGGTTCCCCGGCACCTGTTCGTTCCCCACTACTACGACGTCTCGGGGCTGCGGATCGGCTGCGACAACCGGGAGGACGCGTGGCTGCGTGGAGTCCACCGCGACCAGGCGCTGGTGACCCGGCGTCACGCGGGCGAACCGGTCTCCTCCAGCTCCCAGCCGTCGCTGATGGCGTCGATGCTGGACGCGCTGGAGGTGACCGACGGCTGCGACGTGCTGGAGATCGGCACCGGCACGGGCTACAACGCGGCGCTGCTGGCGCACCGGCTCGGCGAGAGCCGGGTCACCAGCATGGACGTCACGCCCGAGATCACGGCGGCGGCGCGGGCTCGGCTGGCGGAGGCGGGTTACCGGCCACTGGTCGTGACCGCCGACGGCGCCGGCGGCTGGCCCGAACGCGCGCCGTACGACCGGATCATCGCGACCTGCCGGGTGGACCGGGTGCCGTTGCCGTGGCTGCGTCAGCTCGACCGGTCCGGGACGATCGTGGCGCCGCTGGGGCACGGCCTGGTCCGGGTCGTGCCCGAGGGGCCGGACCGCGCGTCGGGGCGGTTCCTCGGTGCCGCCTACTTCATGCCGCTGCGTCACGCCGGCCCCCGTCCGGAGGTGGCGGCCCCGGCCGAGCCGGACGACGCCGCCCGGCGGGAGTCGCGGCTGCCGGTGGAGGCGGTGAGCGACATCGACTTCAGGTTCCTGGTCAGTGTGGTGGAACCTGATCTGGAGTGGCGGGTGGACGCCGCGTTCTCGCCGCGTTCGGTCTCGGTGCGCGCGGCGGACGGTTCGACGGCGCGGCGTCACCCGGACGGCACCGTCGCCGAGGCGGGGCCGCGCGCCGTCTGGGGCCTCCTGGAGGAGGCGCACCGCGTGTTCGCGGCGGCCGGGCGGCCGGGCCCCGAACGGTTCGGCGTCAGCGTGACGGGCACGCGGCAGCGGCTGTGGCTGGACTCCCCGGACGGCCCGAGCTGGCCGCTGCCGGGGCCCTGACGGCCCGGCAGCGGCCGGCTCGGGACGCGTCGGGCGGGGACACGTCGGGCCCGGACGCGTCGGGCCCGGACGCGTCGGGCCGGGCGACGTCGTGCGTGTCGCCCGGCCCGGTGGTGCGGAGGGAACGGCGGTTCAGGAGAGCAGTTCGGCCTGCAGGGTGATGGTGACCCCGGCGAGCGCCTGGCTGACCGGGCAGTTCTTCTTGGCGTCCTCGGCGGCCGTCTGGAAGTCGTCCGCCGCGAGACCCGGCACACGCGCCCGGACCTTCAGCAGGATGCCGGTGATGCCCTCGCCGGGCTGGAAGGTCACGTCGGCGCTGGTCTCCACCGACTCGGGCGGGGTACCGGCTCCGGCCAGGCCGTGGGACAGGGCCATGGAGTAGCACGCGGAGTGGGCCCCCGCGATCAGCTCCTCCGGGCTGGTGCGGCCGCTGGGCTGCTCGGCGCGGGAGGGCCAGTTCACGTCGAAGCTGCCGACTCCCGAGGAGTCCAGCGAGACCGTGCCGGAGCCGTCCATCAGCGAACCCTGCCAGTTGGTCGTGGCGGTGCGCGTGGTTGCCATCGTGTCAGTCCTCCCAGGACGTTAGGGACCTGCCGGCCGCCCACGCTATCGCCACCGGCGGCGGGCGCGGGGGCGGCGCTCCGGGCGTGGCGGTGGGAGCGGGAACCGGAAACACGAGGCGGGGCGGAGGCTGCCGCACGCGCCCGGCGCGGGGACGGCTCCGGACGCACGCGTGCCGGTCCGCGAGGGACCGGCACGGGAGCGGAGCGGTGCGAGTGCGGCCGGTGGGACTCGAACCCACATGGGCTTTCGCCCACAACATCCTAAGTGTTGCGCTTATACCAATTCAGCAACGGCCGCCGGACCCGCCATGATACCGGGCGGCTCCACCCACCTACCCGCCCAGTGCCCGGGTCACGGCATGGATCACCAGACCGGCCAGCGCGCCGATGATCGTGCCGTTGAGCCGGATGAACTGGAGGTCGCGGCCGATGTGGAGTTCGATCTTGCGTGAGGTGTGCTCCGCGTCCCAGGCGGCGACGGTGTCGGTGATCAGGGAGGTGATCTCGCCCCGGTAGCCGTTGACGACGTAGACGGCGGCGTCGGAGACCCAGCCGTCCAGCTTGGCGCGCAGCCGTTCGTCGGTCTCCAGCCGCTGACCGGCCGACAGCACCCCGGCCCGGGCGCGGATCCGCAGCGCGCTGCGCTCGTCCTCGGCGGCGGTCAGCAGCATCGCGCGCAGCGAGGCCCAGGTGGAGGCGATGAGGTCCTGCACCTCGGGCCGGCGCACCAGCTCCGCCTTGAGCCGCTCCACCCGCTCCCGGGTCGCCGGGTCGTGCTGGAGCTGGTCGGCGAGGTCCGCCAGGAAGCGGTCCAGCGCGGCGCGGGCGGGGTGGTCGGGCTGGTCGCGCATCTCGGTGGTGAAGCGCAGCAGTTCGCGGTAGACCCGCTCCCCCACGCGCCGGTCGACGAAGCGCGGTGTCCAGCCCGGAGCACCGCCCTCGATCGCGGTCATCACCGACTCGCGGTGCTCGATCAGCCAGTCGTGGGCCTTGGCGCAGCCGAGGTCGACCATCGCGCGGTGGCCGCCGTCGGCGACGGTGCGCTCCAGCAACCGCCCGAGGGCCGGGGAGATCTCGGTGATACCCGCCCGCCTGGTGACGGCCTCTCCTATGATCGTCTGGATGTCGGCGTCCCGCAGGACGCCGAGTCCGCCGCGCAGAGCCGTGGCGAGTTCGGCGGTCACCCGGTCCGCGTTCTCCGGACGGGCCAGCCAGCTGCCGAGCCGGTGTGAGAGCCGCACCGAGCCGAGCTTGTCGCGAACGACCTGCTCGGAGAGGAAGTTCTCACCGACGAAGTCGCCGAGGGACTGGCCGAGCTGGTCCTTCTTGGTGGGGATGATCGCGGTATGCGGGATGGGAATGCCGAGCGGATGACGGAACAGCGCGGTGACGGCGAACCAGTCGGCGAGTGCGCCGACCATCCCGGCCTCGGCCGCCGAGGCGACGTAGCCGGCCCAGGCGCCCGCTCCGGCCGACTCCGCCCAGGTCGCGAGCGCGTAGACCACGGCCACGAACACCAGCAGGCCGGTGGCCACCGCCTTCATGGTGCGCAGGCCGCGCTGCTTCTCGATGTCGGCCGCGGTGAAGGTGGCGCCGCCGCCGGGCCGTCGCGGGCCGGGCTCGGGGGCCGGGCCGCTTCCCGGTGGCCCCGGGTCGGTGGCGCCCGGCGGGGCGCCGGTAGCACCGCCGGTCGTCTCCGTGGGCGTCGCGCGCCCCGCGTTTTCCGCCGATTCCGAACCGTCGGTGTCCTCCGTGCCGGTCACCCGGACCTCCCCCGTCGCCTGTTCTCTCGTGTCACTCGTCCGCTCCACCAGTTCTGTTGCTCCGCATTGTGCACTGTCGGGGCGACCGGCCGCGGGTGGCCGAATAGGGCGTGCGCCGGTGGTGGACCCGGAAACCACGACATGCGCCGCGGCGCCGGAATGGGAGGATGTGACCAGTGGACAGGCGTGACCCGGGGTTCGGGCCGGCAGAGGGGAACGGTCGGTTGCTGAGCAGAGTGCGCGGACATGGACTTCTGGCGACGCTGATAGCCACCGCTCTGGTGGTGGGAGTGCTGATCGCCGACAGCCTGAGCCCACGTGGCCAGGCCGCGACGGGCGCGCTGAGCGCCCCCGACCAGGTGCAGCCGGCGTCCGGGGGCGTGTGGCTGAGCGCGTGGACGGCGGCGCCCACCGGCGCCCAGCCGGACCACCCGGACGGCATGCCGGGGCAGGCGGTCCGCAACGTGCTGCGCCCCACCGGCGGCGGCACGGCGGTGCGGATCTCGCTGTCCAACCGGTACGGCGACTCGACGCTACGCGTGTCGCACGCCACCGTCGCCCTCGCGGCGGGTGGCGGCCCCGACGCGGTGCCCGAGACGATGCGCCGGCTCTCCTTCGGTGGTGAGCAGGAGGTCGCGATCCCGGCCGGCGGCGACGCGCTGAGCGACGCCGCCCGACTGGAGGTGCCGGCCGGCTCCGACCTGCTGGTCACCGTGTACGCGCCGGAGTCCGGCGGCCCGGTCACGTACCACCGCAGGGCGCGCCAGACCAGCTACGTGGCGGACGGGGACCGGTCCTCCGACATCTCCGGCTCCGCCTACACGCGGGAGATCACCGACTGGCGGTACGTCACCGCCGTACAGCTGCTCAGCCAGAACGCGGACGGAGCGGTCGCCGTCCTCGGCGACTCCCTCACCGACGGCATCACCTCCACCCCCGGTGCGAACCGCCGCTGGACCGACCAGCTGGCGCTGCGCTTCCGGGAGCGGACCGCCGCTCCCCGCTACACCGTCCTCAACGCGGGGATCAGCGGCAACCAGCTGCTGCGGGACGCGGCCCCGGACCGGCCGTTCAACGGCGACCGCGGGCTGCGCCGCCTGCACACGGATGTCATCCCCCACACGGGTGTACGGGCGGTGATCGTTCAGCTGGGCATCAACGACATCATCCGCGACCCGGACGGCGGCGACTCCGCCGCGCTGATCGCCGGGCTCAGACAGCTCACGGCGGACGCCAGGGACGCCGGTCTGGTGGTGGCCGGGTCGACACTTCCGCCGTTCGAGGGGCACAGCGGCTGGGACGCCGGGCGGGACGGCGTGCGCGAACGCGTCAACGAGGCGATCCGGGACGGCGACGTCTTCGACACCGTGGTCGACCTCGACCTAGCGCTCCGCGACCCGGACCGCACCGCGCGCCTGCTGCCGTCGTACGACTCGGGGGACGGTCTGCATCCCTCGGACGCGGGCTACGAGGCGATGGCGGCGGCCGTCGACCTGGCGGCCCTGGCACCCGCGCGCGACATCCAGACCTGACCCGTACCTGATCCGTCCTGATCCGGACCGGATCACTCCCCCGCCCGGCCCGGCCCCGCACCCCGGCCCCGCGTACCCGGCGGGCCGCATCACGCCGCACCGCCGGCCGGGCGCCGCACGGGTGGCACCCGGGCGCGTCGCTCCAGCACCGGGCACCCTCAGTGCAAGAATCTGAGCCCTTATAAGACATATTGTCCATCTTCGGGCGATGGCCGGGCCGGTGGGCGAGGGGCGAGGAGTCCGGAGCGGCATGAGTGACCAGAGCGGGCCGAACGACACCGCCGGGCAGCCCCGGCGCTGGTCCCCACGGCCCGACAGGCCACCGGGGCGCCGCCGGGGGTGGCGCAGGCTGATCCCCGGCTGGCGCACCACCCTCACCACCCTGGCGGCCTTCACCGTGCTGCTGGCCGGACTGCTGGTCGCCGGGTACCTGCTGGTGGAGATCCCGGAGCCGAAGTCGGACGCGGCCGCCCAGGGCAACGTCTACCTCTACGCCGACGGATCGGTGATCGCCCGCACCGGCGACGTCAACCGGGAGAGCGTCCCGCTCTCCCGCGTGCCGGACCAGGCCAGGGAGGCCGTGCTGGCCGCCGAGGACCGGGACTTCTACTCGACGTCGGCCGTCGACCCCAAGGCGATGATCCGCGCCGGCTGGAACATGCTGCGCGGCGAGGGACGCCAGTCCGGGTCCACCATCACCCAGCAGTACGTGAAGAACTACTACCTGGACCAGCGGCAGACCGTCACGCGCAAGGCCAAGGAGTTCGTCATCGCGGTGAAGCTGGACCGCGAGGTGAGCAAGGACGAGATCCTGGAGGGCTACCTCAACACCAGCTACTTCGGCCGCAGCGCCTACGGGATCCAGGCCGCGGCCCAGGCGTACTACGACAAGGACGTCGACCAGCTCGGCACCGCCGAGAGCGCCTATCTGGCGACGCTGCTGAACGCGCCCAGCGCCTACGACGTGGAGGCCGGCCCGCAGCATCGCGCGCGGGCGCTCTCCCGCTGGAACTACGTCCTGGACGGCATGGTCTCCGAGGGGTGGCTGCCGTCCGGTGAGCGCGAGACCATGGCCTTCCCCGAACCGGTCGAGCACCGGCCCCAGTCGGCGCTCTCCGGACAGCGCGGCTACCTGGTCGAGGCCGTCAACCAGCATCTGGCCGCGCGGGGAATCCTCGACGAACAGCGGCTGGCCACCGGCGGGGTCCGCGTCACCACCACCCTCGACCCCGCCCGGCAGGAGGCACTCGGCGCCGCCGTCGACGACCAGCTGACGGCGCTGCTGGACGAGGAACGGTCGCAGGACGCGGCCGTGCGGGCCGGCGCGGCCTCGGTGGACATCGGCACCGGTGCGGTGGTGGCGCTCTACGGCGGCTCCGACTACACCGAGCAGTTCATCTCCGCGGCCACCCGCCGCGACTACCAGGCGGCCTCCACGTTCAAGCCGTTCGTCTACGCCGCCGCGCTGGAGAACCGCTCGACCAACGGCTCCGGGGACCGGATCGGCCCCGGCACCACCTACAGCGGCGCCAGCGGACGGGAGGTGATCTCCCCCGACGGCAGCGGCACCGGCTGGTCCCCGGAGAACGAACAGGACACCGACTACGGCACCCTGACGGTCAGCGAGGCCATGGACCGGTCCGTCAACGCCGTCTTCGCCCAGATGGGGGTGGACGTCGGCCCCGAGGTGGTGCGCGACACCGCGATCGCCCTGGGCCTGCCCGAGTCCACCCCGGGTCTGGAGGAGGCCGCGGGTTCCATCTCGCTGGGCACCTCCACCCCCAGCCCGCTGGACCTCGCGCACGCCTACGCCACGCTCGCCTCGCACGGCGAGCGCCGTCCCCTGGTCCTGGTCACCGAGGTCACCGTGGGCGACGAGGCCGTCGAGGTGCCGGCGGCCGAGCCGCAGCGGGCGCTCTCCCGCGAGGCGGCCGACGCCACCACCGAGGTGCTGCTCGGCGTGGTCGACGGCGGCACCGGCTCCGCGGCGTCCGAGGTCGGCCGCCCGGCGGCCGGGAAGACCGGGACCGCCGAACAGGACAAGGCAGCCTGGTTCGCGGGCTACACGCCCGACCTCGCGACCGTGGTGGCCCTGATGGGGCAGGACCCCGAGACCGGGACGCAGACGCCGATGTACGGGGCGCTGGGCATGGAGCGGGTCAACGGCGGCGGGGTCCCGGCCCGCATCTGGGCGCAGTACACGGCTGCCGCCCTGGAGGGCACCCCGGTCCAGGACTTCGACCTCCGGACGGGCGGGATCACCGACGGGCCGAGCGGCAGCCCCGACGCGACCCCGTCGTCCGGCACCCCGAGCGGCGCGCCCAGCAGCGGCCCGGGAACCGCGCCGGAGGAGCCGGGCGACACCCCGTCGTCACCCCCGGACGACCCCGACGAACCGGGTCAGCCGGAACCGGCCGAGCCGGAGCCGCCGGCCGACGTCCCGGACCCGCCGGAGGACCTGGTCGAGCCGGAGCAGCCCGGGGAAGGGGCCGGCAACTGACGGCGCGTGGGACACGGTCCGCCCGTCTCCGGGCACGTCCGGCCGTTCATGCCGCACGGTGCGCACAGGGGAAGGGAGCCGCCACCCGGCTCCGGCAAGCGGGCGGGAACGGCGGTCGCTAGAGGTAGAGGCCGGTGGAGTCCTCGGAGCCCTCCAGCCGTTCGGCCGCCACGGCGTGCAGGTCGCGCTCGCGCATCAGCAGGTAGGCGACACCACGGACCTCGACCTCGGCGCGGTCCTCCGGGTCGTAGAGCACCCGGTCCCCCGGCTCGACGGCCCGCACGTTCTGGCCGACGGCCACCACCTCCGCCCACTCCAGGCGCCGGCCGACGGCGGCCGTGGCGGGGATGACGATGCCGCCGGACGAGCGGCGCTCACCCTGACCGGTGTCGGTCCGCACCAGCACGCGGTCGTGCATCATCCGGATGGGGAGCTTGTCGTGGGTCGGTTGGCTGCTGCTCACGGGGACGACCGTATCTCAGGACGCCCGGCCACCGTTCGGCCTCCCCTGCGCTCGCCACCGCCGGGGTACCGCCGTGGAGGTACCCCGGCCCAGGCATGAGAGCGGGCCCGCCGTCCGGACGAATGTCCGACAGCGAGCCCGTCGTTGGGGCGGCCCCGTGGGCTCGGGCCATGGGCTCGGTGCCCGTGGGCTCGGTACCCGTGGGCTCGGTACCCGTGGGTTCGGGCCGTGGCGTCAGCGGCGCCGACGGCGGGAGGACACCACCAGCAGTCCGGCGACGCCGACCACGACCAGCGCCAGCGGGACGACCCGCTCCAGCCGGGGTGCGCCGTTGTCACCGACGAGCCGGCCCCGTACGTCGCTGACCGACCGGTTGACCGCCACGAACGCGCGGCCGGCGGTCCGGTCGACGACCGAGACGGCACGCGCCCGGGCGTCCTCGACGAGAGTGCTGGGGTGAATCCGGACGGCGATCTCGTCCAGGGTCGCGGCCAGCTGCTCGCGCTGCCGCTCGATCCGGGCCGCGATCTCCGCGGAACCCGGGGCTGCCTTCTTGGCTTCCGACACCGCATTGCCTCCGTGATCGGTTTCTCTTGCGGACAGTCTGTCAGCTCGGTCCCCCTCCCGCGCCGCGCGACCCCCGAACGGCGCTGTTCTAAGCTCGGGCGGGTGCACCGCACGGGGTGTCGGCCCGTGACGCCCCGTCCCCCACCAGCATCGACGAGGAGCCCGCCATGACGGACCGGCTGCAGCCCGGAGACACCGCCCCCGCGTTCACCCTGCCCGACGCCGACGGCAAGCCGGTGTCCCTGGCCGACCACGCGGGCCGGAAGGTCATCGTCTACTTCTACCCCGCCGCCCTCACCCCCGGCTGCACCAAGCAGGCGTGTGACTTCACCGACAACCTGGAGCTGCTGACCGGCGCCGGCTACGACGTCATCGGTGTCTCGCCCGACAAGCCGGAGAAGCTGGCGAAGTTCCGGGACCAGGAGAGCCTCAAGGTCACGCTGGTCGGTGACCCGGAGAAGGAGACCCTCGCCACCTGGGGCGCCTTCGGCGAGAAGACGATGTACGGCAAGAAGGTCAACGGAGTGATCCGCTCCACCTTCGTCGTGGACGAGGAAGGACGGATCGAGCACGCCTTCTACAACGTCCGCGCCACCGGGCACGTGGCCAAGCTGATCCGCGACCTGAAGATCTGACCGATGTCGCCGGGCCCCGCCGGCCGGACCGGCCGGGGCCACCGGGGCGAGCGGGGCGCCGGGCCGCGTCAGAGCGGGGTGTCCACCCCGAAGGCTTCACGGAGGACCGCCATGTCCAGACGGTCCCGCTCGGCCGGCTCGTACCCCTGGTGGAAGAGGATCTGCTGCTCCACGGAGAGACAGCCGACCGCCGTGCCCCCGATGGTGCCGGTGACGAAGCACGACGCCGGGTAGCGGTAGGGCGTGCCCGGCTCCAGCGACTCCTGGGTCGCCGAGCCGTCCGCGGCCACGGCCAGCGGATGCAGGTCGATCTCCCGGCCCCGGCCGTCGGCGACGACGAACCGCGCCGGCCGCCAGTCCAGGGTCTCCGCGAAGCCGGCCTCCGCGAGCGCGGCCAGCAGCGCCGGCTCCTGCTCACCGCGGTGCAGGAGGTCCAGATCCGCGTGGGGACGGGTCTGCCGTCCGACGAGGGCGTCGACACCCCATCCGCCGCCGACCCAGACCTCCGCCCCGGCCGCCCGGACCAGGCCCAGGATCTCCAGTACGTCGTCCTGTCGCACGCTCGTCCTCCCTCGCGTCGTCGAACGGCCCAGCGTAGGCGGCGCCCGCGCACGTGCGGGCGCCGGTGAGGACCTCCGCCCGCTGCAATACGCTGTGGTCATCGGCGGCGGCGCGCGCTACGCGCCGCACTCGGCCGATATCCGCGGCGACGGAGCCGCCCACAGTTCCCGACGCGTACGGCAGGAGTCCTTGACGTGGCAGAGCGCAAGCCGATCGAGTCCTGGCTGACCGACATGGACGGAGTCCTCATCCACGAGGGTGTCCCGATCCCCGGCGCGGACCGGTTCATCGCCCGGCTGCGGGAGTCCGGCAAGCCGTTCCTGGTCCTCACCAACAACTCGATCTACACCCCGCGTGACCTGCACGCCCGGCTGAACCGGATGGGGCTGGAGGTGCCGGTCGGGAACATCTGGACCTCGGCCCTGGCCACCGCGCAGTTCCTGGACGACCAGCGGCCCGGCGGCACCGCCTACGTCATCGGCGAGGCCGGGCTCACCACGGCCATGCACGACGTCGGGTACATCCTGACCGACACCGCCCCGGACTACGTGGTGCTCGGTGAGACCCGGACCTACAGCTTCGAGGCGCTGACCAAGGCGATCCGGCTGATCAACGACGGCGCCCGGTTCATCGCGACCAACCCGGACGAGACGGGTCCGTCCACCGAGGGCGCGCTGCCCGCCACAGGGTCGGTGGCGGCTCTGATCACCAAGGCGACCGGCCGTGAGCCGTACTTCGTCGGCAAGCCGAACCCGCTGATGATGCGCGCCGGCCTCAACGCCATCGGCGCGCACTCCGAGACGAGCGCGATGATCGGTGACCGGATGGACACCGACGTGCTGGCCGGGCTGGAGGCGGGGATGGAGACGTTCCTGGTGCTCACGGGCGTGACCCAGCCCGAGGAGGTCGACCGGCACCCGTTCCGCCCCTCGACGATCGCCGACTCCATCGCGGACCTGGTCGACCGGGTCTGACGCCGGGCGCACACGGTGGCGGGACGCGGCGACGGGACGCGGCGGCGCCGGGCGGGGCGTGCGACCGGCGGCGGGCGGGCGTGACCGCGGAGCGGGCCGTCGGACGTCCGCCGGGTGATGCCTGCCGGTCCGGGGACCGGTCGCGCCGAACGGCGTAACCGGGCGGCGCAGCGGATGCGGAGCGCGCCGGAGCGGGCGACCTTCGGAAGTACCGACCCGGAGGTTCCGTCATGGGTATCGCCCGCCCTTTGCAGTTCGCTCTCTGCGCCGCCGCCGTCACCGCCCTGACGGCGGGAACCGCCGGCCAGGCCGTCGCCACGCCACCCGAACCCGACCGGCACCACCACGTGGACGTGCGCGTCACACCCGTCTCCCCGAAGCCCGGTGACGACGTCGAGGTACGCGTCAAGGGGTGCGAGTCGCACAAGAAGGCGACCGCCCACTCGGAGGCGTTCGTGGCCGAGGTGCCGCTCGGCCACGACGGGCACGGGCTGTTCGGCGAGGGCCGGATCAGCTCCAGCATCGAACCGGGGGTCTACCCGGTGGACGTCTCCTGCGACGGCAAGCCGAAGGCCGGCAGCGCCCGCGTGGTCGTCGTCGCCCACGGGGAGCACACCAAGCACCCGCCCAAGCCCACCGCTCCCGTGCACGCCGGCGGTGGCGGCGCCGCCGGCAATGAGGTGGTGGCCGGACCGGCCGCGCCCGAGAGCGCCTCGGAGACCGTGGCGCCCTTCGGAGTGACGCTGCTCGCCGGCGGGCTCCTGGCCGGCGCGGCCGTGCTCGCCGCACGGCGTCGGCGCGGCGGTGGCGCCGATGGCCGCTGAGGCCCGTTCGACGGGGGCCGGGCGGCTGACCTCAGTCCTCGCCTGGACCGTGCTGCTGCTCGCGCTGTGGGTCTGGGGCAAGGACCTGACCGGCGGTGAGGGCTCGCACGGCGTCCTCGCCGACGGCACGCGCGGCCAGTTGAGCGACGGCCGGCTGCTCCCGCCGCCGCTTGAGCCGCTCGGCGGCTCGGCCACCCCGCTGCGGGTGGAGATCGCCTCGATAGGGGTGCGGGCGGACATCATTCCGCGCGGGGTGGATGCCGACGGCGGTGTCGAGCCGCCGCCGTACGAGGCGCCCGACATCGCCGGCTGGTACCGGGGCGGGCCCTCCCCCGGCGCGGAGGGCGCGGCCCTGCTGGTGGGACACGTGGACACCGAGACCGACCGGGCGGTGTTCTACAACCTGAGCAGCATGGAGCCCGGCGGCGAGGTCACCGTCGTCCGCTCCGACGGTTCCACCGCGACGTTCACCGTGGAGGCCGTCGAGGTGATCGACCGGGACGACTTCGATCCCGACGCCGTCTACGGTGCGCACGACGCACGACGCGCCGAGCTGCGCCTCATCACCTGTGGTGGGACGTTCGATCCCGACCGACGCTCCTACTCGGCGAACGTCGTGGTCTCGGCCTACCTCACGGCGACCGGCGACGTCGACGACGCGGCCACCTACCAGGCGTGATCCCGGGCCGGGACGTCAAAGCAACGGGGCGATCACCGGGGCGAGTTCGCGGAAAGCACGCCCACGGTGGCTGATGGCGTTCTTCTCGTCGGGGGTCAGCTCCGAGCAGGTCCGGCTCTGGCCGTCGGGCTGGAGGATGGGGTCGTAGCCGAAGCCGTGGCTGCCGGAGGCAGCGCGGCGGAGGGTGCCGTTCAGCCGGCCCTCGACCACCCGCTCCGTGCCGTCGGGAAGGGCGAAGGCGGCGGCGCAGGCGAAATGAGCCGCGCGGTGGGGGTCGTCGATCTCGTTGAGCTGGGCGAGCAGCAGGTCGAGGTTGGCCTGGTCGTCGCCGTGGCGGCCGGCCCAGCGGGCGGAGAAGATGCCGGGGGCGCCGCCCATGACGTCCACGCACAGGCCGGAGTCGTCGGCGATGGCCGGCAGCCCGGTGGCGCGGGCCAGGGCGTGGGCCTTGAGGAGGGCGTTCTCGGCGAAGGTGGTCCCGGTCTCCTTGACGTCCGGGACCTCGGGAAAGGCGTCGGCGCCGATCAGTTCGGCGGTGATCCCGGCGTCCGCGAGGATGGCGCGCAGTTCGGTGACCTTGTGGGCGTTGCGGGTGGCGAGTACGAGTTGCTGCATGCCGGCGATTATCCCGGCCGGGGGTCGGGGCGGCTCAGACCGGGGTGCAGGCGCGGGTCAGTTCACCGGTGGCGTCGCCGAGTGCGGAGAGATCGGGCCGCTCCCCGGCGGCTATCGCGCGTTCGGTGCTGCGGACGGCCTCCAGCACGGAGTCCGCTGCCTGACGGACGTCGACGTTCCCGGCGCGGTCGCGGACCTTCTGGGCGTCGCTGCGGATGGCGTCGGTGAGTTGGTCCGGCTCCTGGTCGAGCGCGGAGGTGAGGGCGGTGCGTTCCAGTTCGTCATAGGCGCGGGAGACCGCGATGGCCAGCTTGGCGCAGTCCACGGCCCGCTCCTTCACCTCGCAGCCGAGGAGAGCGATCGTCGCGAGTAAGGTGACCGCGGCGCCGCCCGTTCGAGCGCCCCACCCCGTGTTCCGCAGCATGCTCTCCGCCCCTCCTACCGTGATGCCCGGCCCCTGGACGCCCCCGGTCGAGGGCGGGTGCCGATGACGTTGTCCGAATGAGCCTTCGTCAGTAAGGACTCCCGTCAAACCCCCGGCGGTTGCCCGTTCGAGGCCGGATCACGCGCGAATCACTCCTGAGGGTGACATCGGAGCGGCGGCGACCGCCCGCCCGGTGGGCGAGCGGCCCCGCCGACCCTCGATCAGTCCGCCTGCTCCAGGGCCGCGCGCTGGGCGACGGCGAGTTCACCGCAGCCCGCAGCGGCGAGGTCGAGCAGGGCGTTCAGCTCACGGCGGTCGAACGGCGCGCCCTCGGCGGTGCCCTGCACCTCCACGAACCGGCCGTCCTCGGTGCAGACGACGTTCATGTCGGTCTCGGCGCGCACGTCCTCCTCGTAGCAGAGGTCGAGCATCGGTACCCCACCGACGATGCCGACGCTGACGGCGGAGACACCACCGTTGAGCGGGCGGGCACCGGCCTTCACCAGCTTCTTGCCGCGCGCCCAGGTGACGGCGTCGGCGAGGGCGACGTACGCGCCGGTGATGGCGGCGGTGCGGGTGCCGCCGTCGGCCTGGAGCACGTCGCAGTCGAGGACGACGGTGTTCTCGCCGAGTGCGGAGCAGTCCACCACGGCGCGCAGCGAACGGCCGATGAGGCGGGAGATCTCATGGGTGCGGCCGCCGATCTTGCCGCGGACGGACTCGCGGTCGCCGCGGGTGTTGGTCGCCCGGGGGAGCATCGCGTACTCGCCGGTGACCCAGCCCTGTCCGCTCCCCCGGCGCCAGCGCGGCACCCCTTCGGTGAAGGACGCGGTGCACAGCACCTTGGTGTCGCCGAACGAGACCAGGACGGAGCCCTCGGCGTGCTTGCTCCAGGCACGCTCGATCGTCACGGGACGGAGCTGTTCGGGGGTACGGCCATCGATACGAGACATGCAGGGGAGCCTAGCGGCTGGCCGTGGGCGCCCGGACCGGCCGGTCCCGTCGGGGCCGGCGGCCGCCGCCCGGCGCACTCCCGGCCCGCCGCCGCACCGTCGGTGGCACCGGGCCTCCGCGCCGGGCGTCAGAGCCGGGCCCCGGCGCCGGGCCTCAGCGCCGGGGCAGGGCCCCGGCGGGCTGCGGGTGGTACACGGCGCCCGGACGCGCCAGCTCCACCGGGCCGTCGAAGACGTCACGGGCGTGACGGAGGTTGAGCGAGGCGTCGGTCCACGGCGGCACGTGGGTGAGCACCAGGCGGCCGGCGGAAGCGGCGGAGGCGCACTCGCCCGCCTCACGGCCGGTCATGTGGACGTCCGGGAGGTTCTCCCGCCCGTCGACGAAGGACGCCTCGCACAGGAACAGGTCGCTGTCGCGGGCCAGTTCCTCCAGCGCGTGGCAGGGGCCGCTGTCACCGGAATAGGTGATCACGGTGTCCCGGTGCGCGATGCGGAAGCCGTACGCCTCGACCGGATGCCGCATCAGCGCGGTGCGCAGCGCGAGCGGGCCGAGGGTGAACTCGTCGCCGTCGACCAGCGCGCGGAAGTCGAAGACCTCGCTCATCGACTTCTCGGTGGGGGTGTCGGCGTAGGCCGTGACCAGTCGTTCCTCGGTGCCGGGAGGGCCGTAGACCGGGATCGGGGGGCAGCGGCCGCCTTCGTGGCGGTAGTAGCGGGCGACGAAGTAGCCGCACATGTCGATGAAGTGGTCGGGGTGGAGATGGCTGATGACCACGGCGTCGATGTCGTACAGCCCGGAGTACTTCTGCAGCTCGCCGAGGGCGCCGTTGCCCAGATCCAGCAGCAGTCGGTAGCCCTCGGCCTCGATCAGGTAGCTGGAGCAGGCCGAGTCCGCGGACGGGAACGACCCCGAACAGCCGACAACGGTGAGCTTCATGAGCGGGGGGACCTCCGTGATGGGATTCATCGACTGTAAGTCGCAAACCGCGCGCACGCGCCTCCAGCGGGTGGGGGTGTGGGCGGAATCACCAGCGAATCACCGGCGCGGGGGACAAGCGGTGTGACGGCGCCCACGGGCGGCCCGGCCCCGCCTTCCGGGACGCCGCGGCTCCCCCTCGCCGTCGCCCGTCGCCGCCCCGTGCGGCCGGAGACCGGTCACCATCGGTCACGGCCGTGCTCCGGTCAGCTGCGGCGTCGGGCACCGCGGGTCACCGGTCAGCTGCGGGCGAGCAGGCGGGAGCGCAGGTGGATGGACTGCAACAGCCCCACCGCGACCCAGACCGCGAACATCGACGATCCGCCGTAGGAGAGGAACGGCAGCGGCAGTCCGGTCACCGGCATGATGCCCAGCGACATCCCCATGTTCTCGAACGACTGGAAGGCCAGCCAGGAGACGATGCCGGCCGCGACGACCGTGCCGTAGAGGTCGCCGGCGTCGCGCGCGATGCGCAGGGCCCGCCACAGCACCACGCCGAGCAGCGCGACGATCAGGCCGGCGCCGACGAAGCCCAGTTCCTCGCCGGCCACCGTGAAGATGAAGTCGGTGTGCTGCTCGGGGACGAACTGGCCGGTGGTCTGGGGCCCCTCGAAGAGCCCGGTGCCGGTGAGGCCGCCGGCGCCGATGGCGATGCGCGCCTGGTTGGTGTTGTAACCGACGCCCGCCGGGTCGAGCGCGGGGTTGGCGAAGGCCGCGATGCGGTTGAGCTGGTACTCGTCGAGCAGGCCGCCCTGCCAGACGAGGAGCGCTCCGGCCAGGCCGGTGCCGAGCAGGCCGAGGATCCAGCCGCGGTGGGCGCCGGATGCCGTCAGGACGCCGAGGGCGATCACCGCCATGCCCATGGTCTGGCCGAGGTCGGGGGTGAGCAGGATGAAGACGGTGGGGATGCCCGCGATCAGCAGCGCCTGTACGACCGTCCTGCCGGTCGGGGTGAGCCGGTCGTCCGCCTCCGCGCGGGCGGCGAACAGGGCGGCCATCGCGAGGATCACGGCGACCTTCACCAGCTCCGAGGGCTGGAAGGCGAATCCGCCGCCGACCTCGATCCAGCGCTGGGAGCCGTTGACCGTCGAGCCCACCGGGGTGAGGACCAGGGCGGTGAGGACCACGGAGAGTACGTACAGCAGCGGCGCGGCGTCCCGGATGCGGGTGTTGCCGATCCAGACGACGAACGCGGCGAGGACCAGTCCGATGGTGATGTTGGTGGCGTGCCGCAGCAGGAAGAAGTACGGGTCGCCGCCGGTGAGATCGGCGCGCCCCCGGGTCGCGGAGTAGACGAGGGCGGCTCCGATGGCGGTCAGACCCAGTGCCGCGAGCAGCAGGGGCCAGTCGAGCCGCCGGACGAGGGAGTCGCGCGCGGACAGCCGCCGCCACAGCGTCTGCTCGGCGGTGGTCCGCTCATCGGTGTAGGTGTGCACACTCACGCGGCGCTCCCGTGCTCCTCGCTGGCCGGCCACCGGACATCGCGGACTCTACGCGTCCGGACGGGTGCGCACCGTCACCGCCTCACGGGTGGGCCGAGCGGGCCGGACGGTCGCCACGTCCGGCGGACCCCCGGACGGCGGATGCCCGGACGGCATGGATGCCCGGACGGCGGACACGCCCGGCCGCCGCGGCCGGCCGTCAGAGGAAGGCGTGCCCCTCGCCCCGGTAGGTCGGGACCTCCTCGACGATCCGGTCGCCCTCGACCAGGTGGAAGGAGTTGACGCGTTCCGCCAGCTCTCCCGCCTTGGCGTGCCGGAACCACACCCGCTCACCGAGCGCCAGGCCGTCGGCGGCGGGGCCGAGGAGTGGGGTCTGGACCTCGCCGGCGCCCTCGGTGGCCCGGTAGGCCAGCCGCCCGGGGTGGGC
>NZ_BHZI01000126.1 GCF_004305975.1 Streptomyces otsuchiensis | reverse complement strand
GTATCGCGTGCCGGGGTGCCGGGGTGCCGGGGTGCCGGGGTGCCACACGCTGCCGGCGGCGGCTCAGGCGGTGAGCAGCTCCAGCTCCGCCCGCAGGTTGTAGCGGGCGTTCGCCTCCCAGTGCCGCCGCCCGTGCGGTGTGCGGAACAGGCCGGGCTGTGCCAGCAGCCGCCGCAGCACCTCGGCGCGGCCGGCCCCGAACGCCTCCGCGGGCATGGCCGCGTACTCGAGCCGCACGGCGGCCGTGTAGTGCGCGTACTCCTCGGGCGCCCCGCCCAGGACCGCCAGATCCGCGTCGCACAGCGCCTCGCCGTCACGGTCGCCCGGGCCGGGGTCGTGGCCGGCCGTCAGCCGCACCAGGCGCGCGGTCGTGGCGACCCGGCGCGCCGGACAGCCCAGGTCCGGCAAGGCCCGCTCGGCCAGCAGGGCGCTGCGTTCCTCGTTGTCGCCGGACCCCGGCTCGTACACCGCGTCGTGGAACCAGGCCGCCAGCTCCACCGCCGCCGGATCGGCGGCGTGGCCGGACAGTTCGTCCAGACGGCCCAGGACCGCCCGGAGGTGGGAGAGCGAGTGGTACACGCGGTGCGGTTCCGACCAGCGGTCCAGCAGGGCGGCGCCGAGTTCCCCGGCGCCCGGCGCGTCGTCCAGCAGCGGCGGAAAGCGCGTCAGGAGTGAGGACATAACGCCATTCTCGCCCGAGTCACCCGAGGGCGTCTTTTCAAGCGCGGAGGAGCTGTGACACCCTCTGCTACATGTCTAGACCACTTCTTGAGGTGATCGCCCTCACCGCCGAGGACGCCGTCGCTGCGGAGACCGGCGGGGCGGACCGCCTCGAACTGGTCGCCGACATGGACGCCGACGGCCTCAGCCCCGCCATCGCCACGTTCACCGCCGTCCGCGACGCGGTCGACCTGCCGCTGCGCGTCATGCTGCGCCTCCAGGACGGCTTCGCCGCCGGGGACACCCCCCAGCTGGACCAGCTCTGCGCCACCGCGCGGGAACTGCGGGCCGCGGGCGCCGACGCCTACGTCCTCGGCTTCCTCGACGAGAGCGGCCTGGCCGACCTCGCCGCCGTCACCGCCCTCACCGAGGCCACTGGCCCCGCCGCCTGGACCTTCCACCGCGCCATCGACAGCACCGCCGACCGCTCCGCGCTGCGCAAGCAGCTCGACGGCACACCCGGCCTCGACACCTACCTCACCGCCGGCTCCCCGAACGGCGTGGACGGCGGCCTGGAGGTGCTGCGCACCGAGGCCGCCCGCACCGGCGCCGACGAGCCGGGATACCTGCCGCGCATCATGGTCGGCGGCGGCCTGCGGCTGGACCACCTCCCGCAGCTGCGCGCCGCCGGGCTCGACGCCTTCCACATCGGCGGCGCCGCCCGCCCGGCGGGCTGGGCCGGCCCGGTGGACGCCGACGCGGTACGCGCCTGGCGCGACGCCCTCGACCGGCCCGCGCACGACGGCACCGCCCTGGACCGGCCCGCGCACGCCTGAACCGACGGAGACGGTTGGAGGGGCCGGAGGGGGCCGCGCCTGCCGCGCACCGGGCCTGCCGCGCGCCGGGCGCGGAGGGCACCGGGCCGGTGCTGCCGTCAACGGCCGCCGGTCAACGGCAGCCCCGCCACTACCGGGTGCGGACGTCGACGGCCGCCGTCGACAGCTGGGCCGGGAGCGGCGCGTGGTGTGCCACCGCCAGCCCGGACACCGCGCGCGTCAGCGCCACGTACAGCCGCCGCAGCCCCGTCCGTTCGTCCGGCTCGCCGCTCACGATCGCGGCCGGTTCGTCGACCACCACGTAGTCGTACTCCAGGCCCTTGGCCAGTGACGTGGGCACCAGCGTCAGCCGCATCCCCGCACTGGTCTCCTCGCCCGGCGACAGATACGGCAGGCCCGCCGCGGTCAGCGCCCGTGCCAGCTCCGGCAACCGCGCGTCGGCCGCGATCAGCCCGACCGACCCCTCGTGCCCCAACGCCTCCCGGCAGGCAGCGACAGCCGCCCCGGCCAGCTCCTCCGGCGCCCCCACCGGCCGGATCTCCAGCGCCCCGGCCGACTCCCGCACCGAGGTCGCCTCCGACAGCTCCGGCGCGATGGCGGGGAGCAGCCGCGACGCGTAGGCGATCACCTGACGCGGCACACGGAACCCCTCCGTCAGCTCGCTGACCACCGCCTCCGGCTTGCCCAGATGGGTCAGCGCCTGCGCCCAGGTGTCGGTCGCCCACGGGGTGGTGCCCTGCGCCAGATCCCCCAGGACCGTCGCCGATCCCGTGGAGCAGCGCCGTCCCACCGCCCGGTACTGCATGGGCGAGAGATCCTGCGCCTCGTCCAGCACCACATGGCCCAGTGACGGGGTCCGCTCGATGACGTCACGCGCCTCGTCGATCAGTACGGCGTCGGCCGCAGACCACTTCGCCGACTTCACACCGCGCGCGGGACGCTCCCAGAGCAGCGTCTTCTGCTCCTCCTCGCTCAGCACCCCCGCGGCCTGCTCCGCCAGGAACTCCGCGTCCGACAGCAGCCGCAGCACCACCTTGGCCGCGTCCACCGGCGGCCAGACCTCCTTGACCACCGCCTTCACCGGACCGCTGCGCGCCACCGCCGCCTGCACCCGGTCGTCCGGGGCCTCCCCGGACCGCTCCATCCGCACCAGCACCGCGTGCGCGATCCGCTGCGGCAACGCCTCCCGGGCCGCGCCGTAGCGGATGTCGCGATCCAGCAGCTCCCGCACCAGCTCCTCGATCTCGTACGCCGGAATCCGCCACGTCCGCGAGCCACGCACCAGCACCAGCGACTCGGCGGGCATCCGCACCCCCGACCGCACCGCGCGGCGCAGCACCCGCGCCATCCGCGCGTCGCCCTTCAGTCGCGCGGCCGGCGTCGGGTCCACGCCGCGCACCTCCACATGCGCCACCAGGTCCGCGACCGTCGACTGCCGGACCTCCATCTCGCCCAGCGCCGGCAGCACCTGCTCGATGTACCGCAGGAACGAACTGTTCGGGCCCACCACCAGGGTTCCGCTGCGGGCCAGCCGCTCCCGGTGCGCGTACAGCAGGAACGCCACCCGGTGCAGACCCACCGCCGTCTTCCCGGTGCCCGGCGCACCCTGCACGCACAGCGTCTCCCCGAGCGGGGAGCGGACGATCTCGTCCTGCTCCGGCTGGATCGTCGCCACGATGTCCCGCATCGGCCCGACGCGGGGACGTTCGATCTCCCGTTGCAGCAGAGCCGAGCCCGACGCCGTGCCCGCCCCGCGGGCCCGCTCGTCGTCGGTGAGATGCGACAGGTGCTCGTCCTCGTACGCGGTCAGGTCGCCGCCGTCGTAACCGAACCGGCGGCGCAGCTCCACCCCCTGCGGGTCGGTGGGCGAGGCCCGGTAGAACGGCTGCGAGACGGGGGCACGCCAGTCGATGACCATCGGATCGCCGTCGGCGTCATGGACGTGACGCCGCCCGATGTAGAACCGGGTGCCGCTCTCGCCGTCGGCGTCCAGCGACCGCAGATAGTCCAGCCGCCCGAAGAACAGTGGGGTGCCCGCGAGGTCGGCCAGCGACTTGACGCGCTGCTCGATGTCGCCGCGCAGCACCTCGGCGTTGACCCAGTTCGCCGTGACGTCGGTGATGTCCAGCGCCTCGGCGTCGTCGCGCATCGCGCGGAGCGCGGCACGGGAGGCGGCGAGATGGTCGCGCTCGGCGCGCAGTGCAGGTGCAGGTGAGGCGGGCGCAGGTGCGGCGGGCTCCGGCGCGGCGGGCGGGGTGGGGTCCGTTGGTGCGGCGGGGGAGTGCGGTTCAGGGACGGCGGACATCGGCTACGGCCTCCGGGCGGTCACACGGCAGCGCCGCCGCCCGGTGCCTCCCCGGCGGCGTTGAACGCTGGAACGAGTCGTGAATGCCGGCCGGTTGCCGTGCGGCCGACGCCTCCCCGGCGCACCCGGCGCGGAAGGCAGCAAGGCGCGGAAGCCTAGAGCGGCGCCGCTCCGCACGCAAACCGGTTTCACGGCGCGGCAGGCCCGGGCGGTTCCGCTCAGCCGCCCGGCCCGGCCAGCAGCCGCACCTCCGCCGCCGCGTCGCCGAACTTCGCCCACCAGTGGTGGTGCCTGCGGTACACCTCCGGGTCCCGGCCGGCCAGCAGCGCCACCAGCCCCTCGGCCTCGGCGGACAGCGCCCGCCACACTCCGGCGGGCAGCGGACGGAACGCGGTCGCCTCGACCCCCGCGGCTGTCGCACGCCACACCCCGGCGACCCGGCCGTCCACCAGCAGCGTCGGCAGCATGTCCCCGTTGACGCGGGTCACCAGCGTCCGGTACTCGGCGGGGATCACGCGGGAACGGTCGGCGTAGGCCAGCAGGACGCTGTCCCACATCCCCAGCAGCCGGGGCGGCGCGGGCACGTCCCCCGGCGGACGTGGTGCGCCCGGCACGTCGTACAGCGTCTCCCCGGCAGGGCCCGGCAGCCGCTCCACACCGCCGCCCGGCGGGGCCGGTGCGCGGCCCGCGTCCGCCGGTGCGTGCGGTGCGTGCGGTGCGTCCGGTGCGTTCTGTGCGTCCGTCGCCGTCAGCGCCGCCAGAGCGTCGCGGATCCGGGCGCGCGGCACCAGCGAGAACTGGGCGACGTCCGCCACCGTGGCCGGGCCGAACGCCGTCAGGTAGCGGTGGACCAGGGCCGGCAGCGCGGCGTCCGCCGCCTCCCGGTCCAGCGGCGGGGGCATCTCGGCCGCCCGGTAGACGGGACGGTGCTCGAACGCCCACGGGCCACCACTGGGCCGGTGCACCAGCGTGGTGATCGCCCGCAGCGCCCGCCAGACCGCCGGATCCGCCGGAACGCCGGGGCGCGTACGCAGCCAGGCGTCGATCTCGGCGGTGGTGCGCGGCGTCCCGGCGAACCGCATCAGCTCGGGGACGAGCGCGTCGATCTCCTCGGGGCTCATCCCCGTCGCCCGGAACCGGCCGTCCAGCCGGGCCGCCCGCAGCGTCGGCTGCACCGCCGACCGGAAGGCGGGATAGTCGCGGGCGTGGACCGCGTGCAGGGTGATCCGCATCAACGTCGCCTTGACGACGACGCCGTCCGCGAAGGCGGTGTCCAGCTCCGAGGCGTCGAAGCCGGAGACGCGGTTCCACAGCGCCACGTAGGGGGAGGCGGGGTGCTGCGCCTGGAGCGCCACTGCGCGGCGGACGGCCTCCGGGACGGGCGACTCCTCCCGTTCCAGGAGCGACTGGCGGGCGAGCGTGGCCCGGTTCAGCCCGGCCTCGGTGATCGTCATGCCGGCATCATCGCCCCCCGCACACCCTGCTGGTCGGGGGGTCCGCGTGTCGTGCGGGCTCGGACCGTCCCCCGGTCCCGCGTTCCCCGCCCCCCCGTGCCGGGGACGGGGGTGCTCCCCGGAGGGGCGGACCGGTACCTGAGTCCGAGACGGACGGTACCCGCGTTCCAACCGGAGACCGATGCGGAGGACAGGGGCACGGGCGGACAGTGGAGCCATGGCTACCACCACCTTCACCCCCGCCGGACACCCCGCCGCCCACGGCGCCACCGCCCTCGGTGCACTGACCTCCGGGACGGTGTCCGGGTCGCACGCTCCGTCGCGCGACGAGCGGCGCCAGGAACGGGGACGCCTCGGCGGCGCCCTCCACACCGCCCGCGTCCTCTCCGGCGTCGTCGCCGACGTCGTCCTCCTCGGCCGCGTCGACGCCGAGCGTGACGGACGTACGGGCCACGCGGTCCGCCGCGTCCCGGCTGCCCGAGGGAGCCGGCGCGACGGATGAGGAGCGTCAACTCCGTCCGTGCGCGTGCGGCAGAGGCGTCCGGACGCGGCTCGCGCCGCCGGGCCAGGTGATGGCGACGGCGTCTCAGGAGCGAGTCGCGGCGACGAGGAGCAGGGACCGCGCGCGGCGCAGTTCGCACCAGGCCCTACAACCGGCAGGACGTGCGCCGGGCGCGGTGGGGAGCGGAGCCCGGATTCAGTCGTCCGAGTGGGTGGGCGCGCTGTGTTGGCGTGTGCCTCGTTGTACGGGTGAGGCGCGGGCGGACTGTCCGGTGCCGTACCTTGCCGGGGCCGCGCGGAGCGGGCCGGGCGATGACGTGAGGAGCTGGTTCACGATGACCGGAATGCGACAGGCCGCCCGTGCCGCCGTGGCGGCGTGTGCCGCCGTCCTGCTGACGCCCGCGGTGGCGTCCGCCGCCGACGGAGGCACGGCGCCGGGCCAGACCTTCGCGGGCGTGGCGACGGCGGCGGCCCAGCAGATGGTGGAGACGGGCGAACTGCTCGGGCAGGTCACCGAGGGCACGCCGCTCCAGCGGGACGAGCCGCACCTGCTCAAGGACGACGAGCTGCGCCTGCCGCTGCTTCCGGAGAAGCAGCTGAGGTGACGCCGAGCCCTGCGGGGGCCGACCCTCCCGTCTCCCGGGGCGGTCCCCCGCACGAGCGCGGTCGTCCACAGCCCGGCGTGTGGGACAGGACTTCCCGCCCACCTCTGGTGCGCGTGATGCGCGTCGTCGCCGCGCCACCCCCGATGGCGGGCTGCCTTCTCGTCCCGGCTTCGGTTCTGCCGTCGAGGGTTGTCAGCGGACGATGGTCTGGACTTCCTCGACGGTGATGTCGAGGGTGGTGGAGAAGTCGCCGTCGGGGAGGGTTCCGGAGTCGCCGAGGGAGTCGGTCCAGGTGATGTCCCAGGTCAGGGATGCTGAGAGTGGGTAGGTGCCGCTGTTGGTGGTGGCGCGGGTGTAGGTGATGCCGCAGGGTGGGGTGCCGCTGGCGCCGGGTGTCCAGGGTGTGCCGATGGTGCCGGCGCTCGCCTCGCAGACGCCGCTGGACGGGTGGGTTGTGGCGTCCGCCGTGCCGGGGCGCAGGGTGAGCCGGGCCGGGGTCGCGGTCGTCTCGGCCCACAGGCCGTAGCCGTCGAGTTCGGCGCGCACGGAGACCGGTTCGAACGCGGCGTCGTCCAGCCACACCCAGGTCGGGAAGTTGACCTTCTGCGGGACATCGGCCGGGTTCAGTGACACCTCGGTGTCCGGCACGCGGGTTCGTTCCCAGGCCAGTTCGGCGAGCAGCGTGGAGTCCACCACCCCGGGGCCGGGTGGCGGCGGGTCAGTGAAGTCCACCCAGAACGTGCGGGCCGCGCACGCCATCTGACCCTGATGGTCGGGGTGTTCGCGGTTGATCACCCGGGTCCAGAACATGCCCTCGTCCTGGAGATCCTTGTTGTAGTCGGGGAACTCGCCATCCTCCCCGAACCGGGCCTCGTGGCTGCTGTCGAAGCTCTCCCGCATGTCGTCGGCCCAGGTGTCACGGTTCGTGTTCGCGTAGAAGTCATCCCAGTGCGCGGCCATTTCGGCGGGGGTGTGCGTCGGAGCGTAGTAACACGCCGGTGGTGTCCACGGCGTGGAACTCTTCAACGCACCGGACCCACCGCCACCGCTGGTGACGGTGAAGGTAATCCGCGCCTGCGAGTTGAGCTCCCCCGCCTCGTGACCGGCGTCCGTCTCCACCGGGTCCTGCCGGGTGGGGTCGTTCTCGCGCCTGCCGTTGGCTTCGGCCACGCTCGACAGAAAGAAGGAAACGACAAGAACCGCCGACAGGGTGGTGATACCCGCTTTTCCGCTCAGTCGCATTCGGGCGCCTCTCCGACGAGCGCGTACTCCACGGTCTGCCAAACCCCGTCGCTGTCGGTTTCGAGACGGGTGGTGTAGAGGTCCGGCTTCGCACTCTCGTCCGCCGGGGACTTGACCTCCCCCGTCGCATGATCGATGTCTGTCACCTGGGAGTAGTCCCGGCAGAAGAAGACTCCTGCGGCGCCGTCTTCGAAGAGGGTGACCTCGCGGTCGAAGATTCTGGCCTGGCCGATCTGGGCGGTTCCTGACTCGACCAGGCTCTCGACCAGGTTGATGGAGCTGATGAGCGCCTCGTCGGCGATGTAGTAGGTCAGCGCCGGATAGGCGGTGTCCTGCTGGTTGATCGCGGCGTCGACGGCGTCGAAGTAGCCGCGGCTGTCGCGGAGGATGGCGTCCTTGACGTCGTCGCCGGTGGCGTCGTCTTCGTAGATGTTCTCGAAGTCGTCGCCGAGGTCGATCTCGGGGCGGTCGTCGTCCTCTTCGTCTTCGGGCTCCGGCTCGTCCTGATCGTCCGCGTCCCCATCGGTGTCGTCGGCGGGCTCGCTCTGGTCGACGCCGGGCGGGGTGTCGTCTGCAGTGTCGGTGCCGTCGTCGCCGCTTCCGCAGGCGCCGAGGACCAGTGCGGCACACACCACGGCGGACAGGGCGGTCGTCGTGCGACGGACCCGGCGAACACTGCTCACAACTCACTCCACTCTTCAGATGACTTACCGAACCTACGCAAGCCCGCCCTGTGACTGTAGGGGCTGACGGTGACAGCTATGTCACAGTCGGCTCTGACTCGGCTTCGGTTCTGCCGTCGAGGGTTGTCAGCGGACGATTGTCTGGACTTCTTCGACGGTGATGTCGAGGGTGGTGGAGAAGTCGCCGTCGGGGAGGGTGCCTGAGTCGCCGAGGGAGTCGGTCCAGGTGATGTCCCAGGTCAGGGATGCTGAGAGTGGGTAGGTGCCGCTGTTGGTGGTGGCGCGGGTGTAGGTGATGCCGCAGGGTGGGGTGCCGCTGGCGCCGGGTGTCCAGGGTGTGCCGATGGTGCCGGCGCTTGCCTCGCAGATGCTGCTGGGTGGGTGGGTTGTGGCGTCGTCTGTGCCGGGGCGCAGGGTGAGCCGGGCCGGGGTCGCGGTCGTTTCGGCCCACAGGCCGTAGCCGTCGAGTTCGGCGCGCACGGAGACTGGTTCGAACGCGGCGTCGTCCAGCCACACCCAGGTGGGGAGGTTGACCTTCTGCGGGGCGTCGGCCGGGTTCAGTGACACCTCGGTGTCCGGTACGCGGGTTCGTTCCCAGGCCAGTTCGGCGAGCAGCGTGGAGTCCACCACCCCGGGGCCGGGTGGCGGCGGGTCGGTGAAGTCCACCCAGAAGATGCGGGCCGCGCACGCCATTTGTCCAGTGCGGTCCGGGTGTTCGCGGTTGATCACCCGGGTCCAGAACATGCCCTCGCCCTGGAGATCCTTGTTGTAGTCGGGGAACTCGTCAGCGTCTGGCCCGTAGGTCGCCTCGTGGGCGTCCTTCATATCGTTCAGGTCGTGTTCGGGCCACGGTGGGCTTGTCTTGCCGGCGTAGAACTCGGCCCAGTACTGCTCGAACTCCTCCGGCGTGTGTGTCGGAGCGTAATAACACGCGGGCGGGGTCCATGGCGTGGAACTCTGCAACGCACCGGACCCACCGCCCCCACCGGTCACGGTGAACGTGATCCGCGCCTGTGCGTTGATCTCCCGGCCGTCAGCACCGCCCCCGGACTCCGGCTTCTGCTCAGTTTCTCTTTCCGCTCCATCGCGATCTTCGGCTACTGCTGTGCCCGCCCCCGCAGCCAGCAGAATCGCTACCGTGACACAGAGAAGTACCGGACGTCGCTTCATGCGCACTCACTTGCTTCGCCGACGACCTGGTAGTCAACGGTCTGCCAGACACCTTGATCGCTCAGTTCGAGGCGCGTTGTGTAGTGGGTTGCCTTCGCATCCTCATCCATCGGCGACCCGACCTCTCCGGTGTCCTTGTCGACGTTCGCAACTGCCGAGAAATCGCGGCAGAAGCTGACAGCCGCTGACTCGCTATCGAACGTGGTCACCTCGCGGTTGAAGATGCGAGCGCTTCCCGTCGGAACTCGGTTTCCATCGATTACCCGGTCAAGTACGTCGATCGTTCGCGTGAACGCGTCGCCGGTGATGTAGTAGCTGAGCGCCGGGTGCTCCACGTTCTGGTGGATGATCGCGGCGTCGACGGCGTCGAAGTAGCCGCGGCTGTCGCGGAGGATGGCGTCCTTGACGTCGTCGCCGGTGGCGTCGTCTTCGTAGATGTTCTCGAAGTCGTTGCCGAGGTCGATCTCGGGGCGGTCGTCGTCCTCTTCGTCTTCGGGCTCCGGCTCGTCCTGATCGTCCGCGTCCCCATCGGTGTCGTCGGCGGGCTCGCTCTGGTCGACGCCGGGCGGGGTGTCGTCTGCAGTGTCGGTGCCGTCGTCGCCGGCTCCGCAGGCGCCGAGGACCAGTGCGGCACACACCACGGCGGACAGGGCGGTCGTCGTGCGACGGACCCGGCGAACACTGCTCACAACTCACTCCACTCTTCAGGCGACTTGTCGAACCTACGCAGGTTCGCCGTGTGACTGTAGAGGCTGACGGTGACAGTCCTGTCACGTTCCGCTCCGCGCGCTGTGGTTGTCCCGGGCCGCTGCTCCCCGCCCTGCCTGGCCGTCAGCGCCTCGGGGTGATCGGGGCTATGGAGTGGCGGCCCCACGCGACGAAGAGGGCGACCGCGGCCAGGGCGATGTTCATCGGGGTGTCGGCAGCCTCCCCCCGCGAGAGGTGGAAAACCGCCGCCGATGCCATCAGCGCCGCGCACCCCAGTGCGGCGAGCACGGTCACGCGTGGGGCGATGCGGGTGAGGGACGGCAGGAGGATGCCGAGGCCGCCCAGGAGGTCGAGGACCGCGCTGGTGCAGAGCAGGGCGGCCGGTACCTCGGCTGCCCAGGCGAAGCTGTCGGCCAGCTCCTGGACCGGGGTGACGAGCTTGAAGATGCCACCACCGACCAGGAGTACGGCGAGGGCGGCCTGGGCGACCCAGAGCGCGACGCCCGCGCGGCGGGGCCGCCTGCCCGGGTGGCGTGCTGCCGAGGGCGACACAGGGGGATCGACGGACACGGGCATGGCACTCCTCCTTCGCCGGCCGCCTCGGCCGGGGCCTCTCATCCTAGCCTGATCGTCCACTACTGAACAGACCGTTCAATACATTACACCGAGTAGGTTTGAGTACGGGGCTGGGTAGTGTGGGGGCGTGGATGCGCAGGGGACGGGTGACGAGCTGGACCCGCGGGTGGTGCGGACCCGCCGCGATGTCGTGGACGCGGCCACCGAGATCCACCTCGCCGAAGGATGGGCGGCGGTGACCCATGCCGAGGTCGCCCGTCGTTCGGGCTACGCGAAGGCCACGATCTACACGCACTGGCCCACTCGCCTGGACCTGATCCGTGCCTCGGTCGGGCAGATCTGCGGTGCGGCGGGTCACCCGGAGCCGACCGGTGACCTCAGGGCGGACCTGATCGCCGGCCTCTCGGACTTCGCCGAGGACCTGTCCCAGGGGCATCTGGCCCGCGTCATCGGCGGCATCCTGGAGCGTGCCGACAGTGACCCCGCGGTCGACGAGCTACGCCGGCAGGTGAACGCCGAGGGCACCCGCTCGCTGGAGTCGGTCCTGCGCGCTCACCTCGCCCCGGGCGCGGTCGAGCCCTCCCTGGCGCTGCTCACCGGGGCGGTGTTCACCCGGACTGCGATTCAGGCGCTGCCCGCCGATGCCGCCTTCGTGGCCGATGTCGTCGACCGGGTCCTGCTGGCCGCCGAGCGCACGGACGACGGCTGACGGGACGCCGGCGCGCGGGCGGATACGTCGGCGTGGGCGGTCATGCCGGGGCGGGCGGTCATGCCGGGGCGGGCGGTCATGCCGGCGCCGACGGGCACATCGACGCGGACGGACGAACCGCCCGCGTCGCGGTCACCCCTCCGCCTCCGGCTCCGCCGCCTCGTCCAGGTCGGAGGCGTCCATGATGCGGTAGGCGTAGCCCTGCTCCGCGAGGAAGCGCTGGCGGTGGGCGGCGAAGTCCTGGTCGACGGTGTCGCGCGCGACGACCGAGTAGAACCGGGCCTCGTGTCCGTCGGCCTTCGGCCGGAGCACCCGGCCGAGGCGCTGGGCCTCCTCCTGCCGGGAGCCGAAGGTTCCGGAGACCTGGATGGCGACGGTCGCCTCGGGCAGGTCCACGGAGAAGTTGGCGACCTTGGAGACCACCAGGACCGGGACCTCGCCGGTGCGGAACGCCTCGAACAGCTTCTCCCGCTGCGCGTTGCTGGTCTCGCCCTTGATCACGGGCGCGTCGAGTTGCTCGCCCAGCTCGTCCAGCTGGTCGATGTACTGGCCGATGACCAGGGTCTGTTCCCCGGCGTGGAGGCGGACCAGCCGTTCGGTGACGCGCCGCTTGGAGTCGGTCGTCGCGCAGAAGCGGTACTTCTCGTCGGACTCGGCGGTGGCGTAGGCGAGGCGCTCGGAGTCGGTGAGGTCGACCCGGACCTCGACGCAGTCGGCCGGTGCGATGTAGCCCTGTGCCTCGATCTCCTTCCACGGCGCGTCGAACCGCTTGGGGCCGATGAGGGAGAAGACGTCGGACTCCCGGCCGTCCTCGCGCACCAGGGTCGCGGTGAGGCCGAGACGGCGGCGGGCCTGGAGGTCGGCGGTGAACTTGAAGACGGGCGCCGGAAGCAGGTGGACCTCGTCGTAGACGACCAGGCCCCAGTCGCGGGAGTCGAACAGCTCCAGGTGCGGGTAGACGCCCTTCCGGCGAGTGGTCAGCACCTGGTAGGTGGCGATGGTGACGGGCCGAATCTCCTTGCGGGTGCCGCTGTACTCGCCGATCTCTTCCTCGGTCAGCGAGGTGCGGCGCACCAGCTCCGCCTTCCACTGCCGGGCAGAGACCGTGTTGGTGACCAGGATCAGGGTGGTGGACTTGGCGGTCGCCATGGCGCCCGCGCCCACCAGGGTCTTGCCCGCGCCGCACGGCAGCACGACGACGCCGGAGCCGCCGTGCCAGAACCCCTCGACCGCCTGCTGCTGGTAGGGCCGCAGCTGCCAGCCGTCCTCGCGCAGCTCGATCGGGTGGGCCTCGCCGTCGACGTAGCCCGCGAGGTCCTGCGCCGGCCAGCCCAGCTTGAGGAGGGTCTGTTTGATCTGTCCGCGCTCGGAGGGGTGCACCGCCACGGTGTCGGGGTCCACCCGCTCACCGACCAGCGGCTTCACCTTCTTCGAACGCAGGATCTCCTCCAGCACCGGCCGGTCGGTGGTCTGGAGCACCAGGCCGTGGGCGGGGTGCTTGCTGAGGGTCAGCCGCCCGTACCGGGACATGGTCTCCGCGACGTCCACCAGGAGTGCCTGCGGCACGGGGTAGCGGGAGTAGCTGATGAGGGCGTCCACCACCTGCTCGGCGTCGTGCCCGGCGGCGCGCGCGTTCCACAGACCCAGGGGCGTCAGCCGGTAGGTGTGGATGTGCTCCGGCGCCCGCTCCAGCTCGGCGAAGGGCGCGATGGCGCGGCGGCAGTCGGCCGCCCGCTCGTGGTCGACCTCCAGCAGCAGCGTCTTGTCGCTCTGCACGATCAGTGGCCCGTTCACACGCTCTCCTCCGCTCCGGACGTCGACCCGAACCGGGCCAAGCTTCCAGTGTCGCATTCGTCCGATGGGAACAGCGGCGGCATCTCTCTCACCCGACAGAGTGAGAGCCACAGACATACAGCCAGGAATCGGCTAACGTCGTTTTCTGACGCCAGGAGCAGTGAAAATGTCATGACCGTACGCTGAGGAGCCCCCATGCTGCTTCGCTTCCGAGTGACGAACCACGCGTCGCTGCGCCAGGAGCAGGAGCTGTCGTTGATCGCCGAGCAGCACCGGGAGACCCGGGTCGAACGGGTCGTTCCCCGCAGTGACCACAGGACCGTCGCGGTTGCCGGTGTCTTCGGGCCCAACGCCTCGGGCAAGTCCAACGTGATCCACGCGATGGTGTGGATGCGTTCCGCCGTGGCGCACTCCTTCGCGCGATGGGCGCCTGCCGGAGGCGTACCGCGCCGTCCCTTCGCTCTCGACCGCGACAGTGGCGCGCCGAGTACGTACGTCGTCGACATCGTCATCGACGGGGTGCGGTACGAGTACGGATTCAGCTGTGACGATCGGGAATTCACCGAGGAATGGCTCTACGGCTATCCCGAAGGGCGGCGTCGCAAGCTGTTCGAGCGAGCAGCCGGAGGCCGGCCCGAGTTCGGGCGCAACCTGACCGGCGGGGTGCGGACGATCGCCAAGCTGATTCGGCCGAACAGCCTGTTCCTCTCCGTCGCGGCGGCGCAGAACCACGCGCTGCTGGGCGAGATCTACCAGTGGTTCCGTAGCTCTTTCCGCTCCGCGACCGACTACGACCTCGCCTCCAGGCTCCGCTTCACCGCCGACCACTACCTCGCGGGGGCGGGAGCCGGCGAGCCGATCATGCAACTGCTGCGCTACGCGGACTTCGGTATCGGCGAGATCGCCGTGGTGGATGCCGAACCAGAACGTGAAGCCGAGCACGAGCGGTTGGAGCGGGCAATCCGCGAGGCCATGGGAGAGCGATTCGTCGCGATCGAGCAGGACCCGACGGACCGCGTCCGCATGGAGCACCGGACCGACGAGGGCGCCTTCACCCTCGGCCTGGCCGAGGAGTCGAGCGGTACACGGACGTGGGCCGGGCTCCTCGGCCCGGTGTTCTTCACGTTGGCCCACGGGACTCTGCTCTGCGTCGACGAGCTCGATGCCCGTCTGCACCCGAACCTCACGGACGCGCTGGTCGGGCTGTTCCAGTCGCCTGAGACCAACGTCAACGGGGCGCAACTGGTCTTCAGCACCCACGAGCCTTCGCTCCTGGGGCACAACACGCGCACCGAACTGGGGCGGGATCAGGTGTGGCTGACCGAGAAGGGCGCGGATGGCGCGACGACGCTGTTCCCGCTGTCCGACTTCCAGGTCAGGGACTCGTCGGAGAACAAGGAGAAGCGCTACCTGGTGGGCCGGTACGGCGCGGTGCCGTTCTTCGACGAGCGGATTCTCGAATCGATCGTGTCGGCACTCAGGGGTGGGAGCGGGGATGGGCAGGCGTCCGAAGGAACTGGGGCGGGCCGGGAGAAGGTCGCCTGAGAAGCGGAGGGTCCTGGTCTACTGCGAGGACGAGTGTGCAGGGCGGCAGTACTTCCTCGGCCTGCGCGCGGAGCTGCGATACCACCCGGTGCAGATAGCGATTGGCGACGGCTGCGGCGAGCCGCTGGGACTGGTCCGTGACGCCATCGCCCATCGGAAGCGGGCACCGACCAGCCCGGCCGACCGGCGGAGCGGCTACGACGAGGTCTGGTGCGTGATCGATGTGGAGAGTCCGCCGCACGCTCGTCTTCATGAGGCACTGGCACTAGCCAGGGGCGAGAACATTCGGGTGGCACTCACCAACCCGTGCTTCGATCTGTGGATCCTGCTGCACTTCTCAGACGTCACCGCGCACGTCCTGCCGCAGGCCATCCAGAAGCGGATCGAGACGGAGACGGCTTGCGGGTTCACCGCACGTCGCAAGCACTTGCGTTTCGAGGCGCTGGAGGGGCGTCATGATGGCGCGGCGGAGCGGGCGCAGAGCATCCGTGCCCGAGCCGAGAGTGTGGGCCGTGCGGGTCCGCTCCTGGCCAATCCGTGGGTTGAGGTCGATCTGATGGTGGCCGAGCCGCGCCGTCGGTGAGCGCCCGCGCCGGGGCCGGGCCGGGCCCGGGTTTGGGCCGAACGGGTGGTGGGTCGGGGCGAAATGGCCAGGTGCGCTTCGGCGGGTGCGGCGGCGGTTAGCTTCCGATCATGGACACTCTGATCTTCGCCGGGATGTTCTTCACCTGGTACGCGATGGTCCGTGAGCGGCCGCGGGGCGGTCTGGTGGCCGGCTGGTGGGTACTGCTGCTGGCCGCGCTCGGGCTCTTCGCGTTCCACGTCGGTGGCGATCTCTCCCTGGGGCTGAGCTTCTGATGGCGGTGCTGGTACCGGACCGGTTGGCGCAGACCGGGGAGCGCCCCTCGGGGCTGGAACGAGGGCAGTACTGGTTCGCCTGCCTTTTCGTGACGGGCTGGAGCGGGGTGCTGGCGGTGGGGCTCCACCACCAGTTCACGACGGGGGAGCAGCCCTGCCCGCTGGCCATGCTCCAGCGGACCTTCATGGTCCTGGCCGTGCTGGGCGCCGCGTACATCGTGCGCCGGGGCCTGTCGGGCGGGCTGTCGAGCCGGGACTACATGACCGGCTGGGGCCTGGTGCTGGTCGCCTGTGTGGCCGGATCGCTGGTCGCCTGGCGGCAGACGATGCTGCACATCCTGCCGGGGGACGAGGGGTACGGAAGCGCGGTGCTGGGGCTGCACCTGTACGTGTGGGCGCTGATCCTGTTCCAGCTGTCGGTGGTGGCGGTCGGCTGCGCGATGACGGTGGCGCACCGGGTGGACGGCGAGCGGCTGCCGGTGCGCGGGGCCGGGCTGCGGTTCGGCTGGTTCGCGCTGGTCGTGGCCGGGCTGGTGATCGTGGTGAACCTGGTGACGGTCTTCCTGCTGGAGGGTTTCCATCTGACGCTGCCGGGTGATCCCGAGCGCTGGCAGTTCTTCTACGACGTGGGTCTGCTGGGCTGACGCGGGAGGGCGCTCCCGCCGTTGCCGGTCCCCGTCCGCGCGGTGGTGCGGGCGGGGACCGGCGCGTGGTGGCCGAGGTGTGTGCGGGGCGGCCGGTCAGCAGTCGGGGATCACACGTCCGCTGTTGTCCCTGGCCTCGTCGTTGCCCCAGCGGCTGAGGAAGTAGGCCGGGACGTAGGCGCCGCGTCCGTTGGCACCGGGGTAGGTCTGGTCCAGGTCGGTCCTCAGCCACCAGTGGTTGTGGCCGTAGACGCCGTCGTAGCGGGCGCCCCACACCTTGCAGAAGACGTAGTGGGTGCCCTGGTACAGCAGGCCCTGCGGGCTGGAGGTGTCGGGGCCGGCGTAGCCCTCGGTCTGGGCGAAGGTGTCGACGTAGTACAGGCCGGGGTCACCCCCGCCGCCGCAACCGTTGTCGCTGGTCAGGTGGTTGGTGTGGTAGCGGGCGGGGTACGGCAGGCCGGAACCGTTGATGACGATGTTCTGGCCGACGCCGTTGAGCAGCTGCTCGTAGTGGATGTGGGCGCCGGAGGAGTTCCCGGTGGATCCGGTGGTGCCGATCTGCCGGCCCTGTTCGACCCAGGTGCCGGAGGGGACCGAGAAGTCCTGGAGATGGAAGTAGTAGGTGGTCCAGCCGCCGCCGTGGTCGATGACGATGTAGTTGCCCGCACCGCTCGGCTGGGAGTGGCGGGTGGCGGTGCCGGCCGCTGAGGCGAGGACGGGCGCGCCGGCTGTCGCGCCGCCGTCGGAGCGGACGAAGTCCAGCGCGCGGCGGACCTCCGCCGAGTGGTGGCTGTAGGTCCACTGCTGTCCGCAGGCGAAGGGGGCCTTGAAGTCGGGCGCCTGGG
>NZ_BHZI01000125.1 GCF_004305975.1 Streptomyces otsuchiensis | reverse complement strand
GGTTCGGAGGCGGGACGCGCGAAGCTGTCGGCAAGCTCACCTATCGGGCCGGGGGTCCGGCCTCCTAGAATCAAGTTACTTAACGGTCATTAGCAGAACGCCTCAGGGAGTGGTGAGAACCGTGGCTGGAGCCGCCGATTTCGACCTGTACCGCCCGGCGGAGGAGCACGACATGCTCCGCGAGTCGGTCCGCGCGCTCGCCGAGGCGAAGATCGCCCCGCACGCGGCCGCCGTGGACGAGGAGGGCCGCTTCCCCCAGGAGGCGCTGGACGCCCTGGTCTCCAACGACCTGCACGCCGTCCATGTGCCGGAGGAGTTCGGCGGGGCCGGCGCGGACGCGCTGGCGACCGTGATCGTGATCGAGGAGCTCGCGCGGGTCTGCGCGTCGTCCTCGCTGATCCCCGCCGTCAACAAGCTGGGGTCGCTGCCGGTGCAGCTCTCCGGCTCCAAGGAACTCCAGGCGAAGTACCTCTCGCCACTGGCGCGGGGCGAGGTGATGTTCTCCTACTGCCTCTCCGAGCCGGACGCGGGCTCGGACGCCGGCGGCATGAAGACCCGCGCGGTGCGCGACGGCGACGACTACGTACTGAACGGGGTGAAGCGCTGGATCACCAACGCGGGCGTCTCCGACTACTACACCGTCCTCGCGGTCACCGACCCGGAGAAGCGCAGCAAGGGCATCTCGGCGTTCGTCGTCGAGAAGAACGACGAGGGCGTCTCCTTCGGCGCGCCGGAGAAGAAGCTGGGCATCAAGGGTTCCCCGACCCGCGAGGTCTACTTCGACAACGTCCGCATCCCCGCCGACCGCATGATCGGCGCGGAGGGCACGGGCTTCGCCACGGCGATGAAGACGCTGGACCACACGCGGATCACCATCGCCGCGCAGGCGCTGGGCATCGCCCAGGGCGCCCTGGACTACGCCAAGGGGTATGTCCAGGAGCGCAAGCAGTTCGGGAAGCCGATCGGTGACTTCCAGGGCGTGCAGTTCATGCTCGCCGACATGGCGATGAAGATCGAGGCGGCCCGGCAGCTGACCTACGCCGCGGCGGCGAAGTCGCAGCGGGTGGACGCCGACCTGACCTTCTTCGGCGCGGCGGCCAAGTGCTACGCCTCGGACGCGGCGATGGAGGTCACCACCGACGCCGTGCAGCTGCTCGGCGGCTACGGCTACACCCGGGACTACCCGGTGGAGCGGATGATGCGTGACGCGAAGATCACCCAGATCTATGAGGGCACCAACCAGATCCAGCGCATCGTGATGGCGCGCAACCTGCCCTGATCACACCCCGTCGCGCGACCACGCGACAGCGCGCAGTACGAACAGCACGACAGCACGAACAGCGGCCGCGAGTCGCACGGGGCCGGACCCCGTGCGGCTCGCGGCCGTCGTGCTTCCACCTCAGCCCGCCCCGGCTGCCGGCCGCTACGCCTCCTCGCCCGGCGTGGCGCGGTCGCGGCCGACCGCGCCACGCTCGGCGACCATCGCGGCGACCCCGTCGAGAATGAACTCCAGGCCCCAGGCGAAGTCCTCCTCCACGGAAGCCTGCTGGGCGAACACGTCCGACCCGGCGATCCGTGCGAGCGTCGGGAACCGCCCGTCGTCGATGACCCGGCCCAGCATCTGCCCGTAGACATGGCCCCACTCCTCCGGGGCGACGCCGGTCCGCGGCTCGGCGCGCGTCAGTGCGTGGACGATACCGGCGTCATAGCGGATGTAACCGGTGAGGACGGTGAGGGCGCGGAAGATGTCCGCCTCCCCCAGTCCGGTGCGGTCCAGCGTCTCCAGCGCGACCTCCATCCAGCCGAGGGAGTTGGGCCCGATCGGCGGGCCCGAGACGGGGACGTCGAGCATCCACGAATGTGCCAGGTAGGTCCCGTGCAGCTCATGCGCGTACCGCTCCAGCCGGGGGCGCCACGCAACGGGCCAGTCGTCGGTACCGGGCGGGACGGCCGCGTGGTCGAGCATCAGCTCGCACAGCTCGTCCTTGCCGGGGACGTACCGGTAGAGGGACATGGTCGTCACCCCCAGCGCCTCGGCGACGCGGCGCATCGACACCGCCTCCAGCCCTTCCGCGTCGGCGATCTCCACGGCCGCCGCCACCACACGCGCGACGGTGAGGCCGCCGCGCGGCCCCCTGCGGGGCGGCGGGGTGGTGCCCCAGAAGAGGTCGAGGATCAGCGCGGGATCGCGGCGGGGAGATTCGGCGGAAGCCATGGCGCCCATCCTAGAACCGTGTATGGTGTACACCGAGTGTACGTCGTACACGGTTTTTCGTCGCGGTCCGGGATGCCGGGTCCGCCGGGCCGTCGGCCTGCCCGGCGGGCCCGAACAGGAGGGGTGCGGGATGAGCGGGAGGGGTGCGGGATGAGCGGGATGAGGGCGAGTGTCTCCGCCGAGAGGCGGCAGCCGGCCGGAGAAGTGACCGCCGGGGGGCGGTACACCATCCGCGCCGAGGGGGTGCGCAAGCTGTACGGGCGCTTCGCCGCCCTGGACGGGCTGGATCTCACCGTCGAACGCGGCACGGTGCACGGCCTGTTGGGCCCGAACGGCGCGGGCAAGACCACCGCGGTGCGCGTACTGACCACCCTCTCCCGGGCGGACGCCGGGCGGGCCGAGGTCTGCGGCCTCGACGTGCGCGCCGAGCCGGAGAAGGTGCGGGCCCGGATCGGTCTGACGGGCCAGTACGCTGCGGTGGACGAGACGCTGAGCGGTCGGCAGAACCTCGTCCTGTTCGGCCGGCTCTTCAAGCTGGGCCGCCGCGGCGCGGCCCGCCGGGCCGAGGAGCTGCTGGAACAGTTCGGGCTGACGGAGGCGGCGGACCGGTCGGCCGGCCAGTACTCCGGCGGGATGCGCCGCCGGCTCGACCTGGCGGCGGGCCTCGTCCTCACCCCCGAGCTGCTCTTCCTCGACGAGCCCACGACGGGTCTCGACCCGCGGAGCCGCAACCAGGTCTGGGCGACCATCCGTTCCCTGGTCGGCCTCGGCACCACGGTGCTGCTCACCACCCAGTACCTGGAGGAGGCCGACCAGCTCGCCGATCGGATCTCCGTACTGAACCGCGGGCGGGTCGTCTCCGAGGGCACCCCGGACCAGCTGAAGTCGGTGATGGGCGCGGACCGGGTGGAGGTGGTCCTCAGGGACACGGACGATCTCGACCGGGCCGCCTCGATCGTGCGCGCGGTCACCGGCGGGCCGGCCGAGGTGGACACCGACACCCGTCGAATCAGTGCGCCGACGGTGGACCGAGTCAGCGCACTGACCGGACTGGCCCGGGCGCTGCACGACGCCCACGTCGCACTGACCGACATCGGCACCAGGGGCCCGACGCTCGACGAGGCGTTCCTGCATCTCACCGCCGAGCACGGCGACGCCACCCGGACCACGACGGAGGCGGCATGACCACCCACAGCTCCCCCGGCCCGGTTCAGCGGGCAGGACGGGCGGACGACGCCGGCCTCCGGCCGCCCGCCGCGGTACCGGTCCTGCCACTGCGGCCACCGACGACCCCGCTGGCCCGGCTGCGGTGGGCGGCCGGGGACGGCTGGACCCTCACCAGACGGAACATGACCCATGTCGTCCGGGCGCCGGAGGAGATCGCCCTCTACTTCTCGCTGCCGATCGTCTTCGTCCTGGTCTTCGGCTATGTCTTCGGCGGCGGGATGGCGGTGCCGGACGGCGGCGGCTACCGCGAGTTCCTGGTGCCGGGCGTCTTCGTGATGACCATGCTCTACGGCATGGGAGCCACCGCCACCGCGGTGGCGACGGACGTGGGCCGTGGCGTGGTGGACCGGTTCCGGGCCATGCCGGTGGCGCGGTCGGCGCTGCTGACCGGACGCAGTGCCGCCGATCTGCTGCGGGCTCTGCTGGAGACGACGGCCCTGGTGGCGACGGGGCTGCTGGTCGGGTGGGGCTGGCACCGGGGCGTGGGCAACGCCCTGCTGGCGCTCTCCCTGGTGCTGCTGCTGCGGGTGGCCATCACCTGGGTGGGCATCTGGATCGGGTTGGTGGTACCGAACCCGGACACCGTGGGGGTGATCATCTTCCCGCTGGCCTTCCCGTTCACGGCGATATCCAACGTCTTCGTGGCACCGGAGCTGATGCCCGGCTGGCTGGGGGCGGTCTCGGAGTGGAACCCGCTGTCGGCGACGGCGGCGGCGATCAGAGAGCTGTTCGGCAACCCCGGGGTAGCCGGCGACTCATGGGCCGGGGAGCACGCACTGCTGCTGGCCGTCGCCTGGCCGGTGCTCATCATCGCCGTGTTCGCGCCGCTGGCGGTCCGCCGGTACCAGCGCGCCGGCGACTGACCCGGGCGCGCCGCCACGGCCGGCGGGGACAGGGCACGGATGCGACAGATACGGGGGATGGGGCAGCGGGGCGCGGCGGCGGGGGGTGCGGCAGCCGGCACGCCGGCGGCCTGACTACCGGAATAGCCGCGGCGGGGAATTCGGGACCAAAGACCGGGACCTTGGTCCCGGCCGGGGAGGCCGGCGTCCTCGTCGAATTCAGCAGCCGGCCTGCCGCCGCCGGCCGCGAAACCGGCGAGGAATATCGGTGGCGGACCGAGGGGGGAATCCGGCGCCCGGCGGCGCGGAGCCGGGAAAGAGGGAAACGGGAAAGGGGACCACCACGGGGGGTGGTCCCCTTTCCCGCCGGCCGGATGCCCGGCGGCTCAGCTCCCGGGCTTGGCCGCCCGGTTCACCGGTGACCGGTGAACCGGGGCCAGGGGTGCCTCAGTTCGGGTTCGGCGGGTCTCAGATGGAGACGCCGAGACCGCGCAGGTAGCCCAGCGGGTCGATGTCGGAACCGTAGGACGGGCCGGTGCGGACCTCGAAGTGCAGGTGCGGGCCGGTGCTGTTGCCGGTGGTGCCGACGTTGCCGATCTGGTCGCCGGCGCCGACGGACTGGCCGTTGCTCACCGAGATGGAGGACAGGTGGGCGTACTGGCTGTAGCGGCCGTCCTCGTGCTGGATGACGACCTCGTTGCCGTAGGAGCCTCCCCAGCCGGCCGAGACCACGGTGCCGCCCGCGATGGACTTCACGGTGGCACCGGAGGGCGCGGAGAAGTCGACACCGGTGTGGTAACCGCTGCCCCACATGGCGCCGGAGGCGCGGTAGGGGGTGGTCGGGGCGGCGTCCACGGGCGCGACGGCACCGGCGGCGGGAGCCTCCTCGACGGGCGCCTCCTCGACCGGTGCCTCTTCGGCCGGGGCGGGCTCGGGCTCCTCCTGGACGGGGGCGACGCGCTCGGCGCTGCGCTCCGCGCGGGGCTCGGCCTCGGTCTTGGACTCGGTCTGCGGCGTGGCCTCGGCGGCCTCGCCGTCCAGGGACAGCTCCTGTCCCGGGAAGATCAGGTTGGGGTTGCCGCCGATGACATCGCGGTTGGCGTCGTACACGGTGAGCCAGCCGCCGTCGACATCGTGGGCGTCGGCGATCTTGGACAGGGTGTCGCCGCTGACGACCGTGTAGTCGGTGCTCTCCGCCGAGGCGGAAGCGGCCTTGGCGGCGACCTGCACGGCGTTCAGCTGGGCGGTCTCGACCCCCGCGAAGGCGGAGGGCGCGGCGCTGACGGCCGGGGCCGCCGGGGTGGCGGCTGCGCCACCGGCCGCGATCAGCGGCAGGGCCACACCGGCGCCGCCGGCGGTGAGCATGAGGGAGATACGGGCGATACGGCTGGGGCGCTGGTGACGGTGACGTCCGCGTCCGGGCATGGCGGTGCTCCTCTCCGACGCCTACGAGGTGAGCTGTCGGGTTCGGGCCGGAAAGTGCCCGGCCGCAGGGGAATTCCGCGTCTCTCACGTGGAATTCCGCAGGCGGCTTCACCCCTAGCCGGTGGGTGGCCGGCACAAGAATGGGTCCCCCGCTCCTGTCGTGCGGAAGTACTACGAGATCCCTTTGCCGGTGACAGGACTCGGCGTCCGGCAAGGTCACACCGCGAGGTGCGGCGCGAGCAGAACCGTAAACAATGCGCATTCGAACGCACAAGAAAGCGGACGCACCCCGGGGTCGTCCGGGTATCACCCGGAGCCCGCCGCCTCACCGAACGCACTGGAGCGCATCCGCTGTGCCACCGGCCCCGCAATGCCGCTTTTCGCAAGGCGACGACACACGGGCCGAGTTGGGAATCGCCGCGCGTCACCGGTCTCACCCCGGCGGGACGCGCGCGGACCACACGTGACGTCGGTCACCAGCCACCGCCAACACCCTATCGAGCGGGTGATTTTGACCAGAGTGAGCTCTATGCGCCTTTCGGGACCATCTACCCATGCTTCCACCACGACGCCACCCGAACATAAGGAGACGAAAGCAGACATAAAGATGCCCTCGGCGCGCCCCGTGGAGGGCGTACCGAGGGCCTCGTCGTCGCGCCGTGAGACGCACCGCCGACGGATCGGCGGAAGGTCAGCGGATCGGTGTATCGGCCGGTCGGCGGTTCGGCCCGTCAGCCGGTCAGCCGGTCGGCCGGTCAGCGGTTCGGCCACCCGAGCGGCGGCAGGTCAGCCGGGCCCGTCCGCATCCAGGGTGGCCAGCGACGGAACGCGGCGGCGCCGCAGCTCGGCCGCGGTGTCCTCGGCGTCACCGAGGACCCGGACCGCGTTGCGCCAGGTGAGCTTGGCCAGGTCCTCGGCCGACCAGGCGCGTCCCAGCAGCTCGGCGACCAGGTTCGGGTACCCGGCCACGCTGTCCAGGCCGTCGGGCAGGAACGGGGTGCCGTCGAAGTCTCCACCGACGCCGATGTGGTCGATGCCCGCGACCTCCCGCATGTGGTCGAGGTGGTCGGCCACCGTCGCGGGGGTGGCCACCGGTCGCGGATGGTCACGCAGGTACGCCTCGCGGAAGCGGTTGGCCGCGTCCGAGCTGTCCAGCGGGTGCAGTCCCGCCGCGGTCACGGCCTCGTCGACCCGCCGGGTCCACTCCACGGCCTCCGGCAGCACGAACTTCGGCACGAAGGTCGCCATCGCCACCCCGCCGTTGCGGGGCAGCGCCTCCAGCACGTCGTCGGGGATGTTCCGCGGGTGGTCACAGACGGCCCGCGCGGAGGAGTGGGAGAAGATCACCGGCGCCTCGGAGACGCGTAGCGCGTCGCGCATGGTGGTCGCCGCGACGTGTGAGAGGTCGACCAGCATGCCGAGCCGGTTCATCTCCCGCACGACCTCCTCGCCGAAGGCGCTGAGGCCGTCGTGGCGGGGCTCGTCGGTCGCGGAGTCGGCCCAGTCGATGGTGTCGTTGTGGGTCAGGGTCATGTAGCGCACACCGAGTGCGTACAGGCCGCGGAGCGTTCCCATCGAGTTGTTGATGGAGTGGCCGCCCTCGGCTCCCATCAGGGAGGCGATCCGGCCGTCGCGCCGCGCGGATTCCATGTCGGCGGCGGTGGTGGCGGCCGCCAGGTCGTCGGGGTAGCGCTCCAGCAGCATCCGTACGACGTCGATCTGCTCCAGACAGGCGCTGACCGCGGCGTCGCCGGTGAGGTCGGTGCGCACGTAGACCGACCAGAACTGCGCGCCGACGCCGCCGGCACGCAGCCGGGGCAGGTCGGTGTGCAGGTGGGCGCTCTGGTCGCCGGCGATGTCGCGGCGGTCCAGGTCGTAGCGGACCTGCTCGCGCAGCGCCCACGGCAGGTCGTTGTGGCCGTCGGCCACCGGGTGCTCGGCGAGCAGTTCCAGGGCGCGGGCCAGCAGGCCGGGGTCGTCCGCGGCGGCGCCGACCGGGGTCAGTGGCGCCGCGTGCTCCGGGCCGGCCATCAGGCGCCGGTCCCGGCGGCGAATCCGAAGCGGACCGGGTTCTCGACCCGGCCTCGCAGCCGGCGGCCCTTCTCGGTCGCCTGCTCGTTCAGCCGTTCCTGGAAGTCCGTCATCCGCTCCCGCAGCTCCGGCTCGTGGGCCGAGAGGATGCGTACGGCCAGAAGTCCGGCGTTGCGGGCGCCGCCGACCGAGACGGTGGCCACCGGCACCCCGGCGGGCATCTGCACGATGGAGAGCAGGGAGTCCATGCCGTCCAGGTGCTTGAGCGGGACGGGGACGCCGATCACCGGCAGCGGTGTCACCGAGGCGAGCATCCCCGGGAGGTGGGCGGCACCGCCCGCGCCCGCGATGATCACGCGGATGCCGCGTCCGGCGGCCTCCTCGCCGTAGGCGATCATCTCCTTCGGCATCCGGTGGGCGGAGACGACATCGACCTCGTAGCCGATCTCGAACTCGTCCAGGGCGGTGGCGGCGGCCTCCATGACCGGCCAGTCGCTGTCGGAGCCCATGACGATGCCGACGGTCGCGGCGGGGCGGTGCTTGGTGCTCACTCGGTGATCGTCCCTCTGAGGTAGTCGGCGGCGTGCCGGGCGCGCTCACGCACGTCCGCCAGGTCGGTGCCGTAGGTGTTGACGTGGCCGACCTTGCGTCCGGGCTTCACGTCCTTGCCGTACATGTGGATGCGCAGCCCGGGGTCGCGGGCCAGGCAGTGCAGGTAGCCCTGGTACATGTCGGGGTAGTCGCCGCCGAGCACGTTGGCCATCACGGTCCACGGGGCGCGGGGCCGCGGGTCGCCCAGCGGGAGGTCGAGTACGGCCCGCAGGTGGTTGGCGAACTGGGAGGTGACGGCGCCGTCCTGGGTCCAGTGCCCGGAGTTGTGGGGGCGCATCGCCAGTTCGTTGACCAGGACCCGGCCGTCCTCGGTCTCGAAGAGCTCGACCGCGAGGTGGCCGACGACGCCCAGTTCGTGGGCGACGGTCAGCGCGAGGTGCTGGGCGTGGGCCGCGGCCTCCGGGGAGAGGCCGGGGGCGGGTGCGATCACGGTGTCGCAGACCCCGCTGACCTGTACCGACTCCACCACCGGGTAGGCGACCGCCTGACCGTGCGGCGAGCGGACCACGTTGGCCGCGAGTTCGCGGGTGAAGGCGACCTTCTCCTCCGCCAGGACCGGCACGCCGGCCCGGAAGGGCTCGGCGGCCTCCGCCTCCGAGCTCACCACCCACACGCCCTTGCCGTCGTACCCGCCGCGGACTGTCTTGAGCACGACGGGGAAACCGCCGGCGCCCGGGTCGTCCTCCGCGAAGGCGCGTACGTCGGCCGGGTCCGCCACGACGCGGTGGCGCGGGCAGGGGATGCCGAGAGCGGTCAGCCGCTCGCGCATCACCCCCTTGTCCTGGGCGTGGACCAGGGCGTCCGGGCCGGGACGGACGGCGACGCCGTCCGCTTCCAGGGCGCGCAGGTGCTCCACGGGGACGTGCTCGTGGTCGAAGGTGATCACGTCGCACCCCCGGCTGAACGCGCGCAGCGTCTCCAGGTCGCGGTAGTCGCCGAGGACGACGTCGTTCACGACCTGGGCGGCGGAGTCCTGGGGGGTGTCGCTGAGGAGCCTGAATCTGATGCCGAGCGGGATGCCCGCCTCATGTGTCATGCGGGCGAGCTGACCGCCGCCGACCATGCCGACTACGGGAAATGTCACCGGTCCAGGGTATCCGCCCGGTCGGCGCCACCACTGAGGCGGTCGCTCCGCCGGACGCGGCGACCGCCGCGTGGCACGGTGGCCGGGCCGTCGCGGTGAACGTGCCGGCCCCGCTCCCCCGGACCGAACCGGGAGGCGGAACCCGGCGGGGCCCGGGCGGGACCGTGCCACCCGGATGCCGCGAGGCCGGGAGGAACGGCAGCCGAACCCCTAGCATGAACATCATGTCCGACAGGCTCCCGCTGCCGATCCGGCTGCGCCGGCTGGTCCGCGAGGCGGCCAAGTTCGGCACGGTCGGCGCGCTCGGGTTCCTGGTCAACGTCGTCGTCTTCAACCTGTGCGCCCAGGGCGCGGGGATCGGCCCGCTGCGATCGGGGGTGCTGGCCACCTCCGCCGCCATCTGCACCAACTACCTCGGCAACCGGTACTGGACGTACCGGCACGCCGACAAGACGCACCGGCGGCGGGAGGCCGGGCTGTTCGTGCTGTTCTCCTGTGCCGGGATGGTGATCGAGAACGGCGCGCTCGCCCTCTCCCACTACGGCCTGGGGTTCACCTCACCGCTGGCGGACAACGTGGCGAAGAACGTGGTGGGGCTCGGCATCGCCTCGCTGTTCCGCTTCTGGTCCTACCGCACCTGGGTCTTCCGCGGCGTGCGTTCGTCGGCCGTCGCGGCGGAGGCCGAGCCGTCCTCGTCGCGCTCGGCCGTCGGCGCCTGACCGCTACCCGGCGCCCCCGGTTTCCCGGGGGCCCGACGTGCCAGGGGCGGACGAGCCAGGGCCCGACGTGCCAGACGCCGACGAGCCGGGCGGCGACGCGCCAGGCGGCGCCGACGAGCCGGGCGGCGACGCGCCAGGCGGCGCCGACGAGCCGGGAGCCGGTGCCCCCGGCGCCGGCCGGCCCTGGTGCGCGGCGCGGCCCCCGGTGGCCGCCTCCCGCAGCAGGAAGAGCGCGAAGACCGGCGGCTGGCGTTGCAGCAGCTCCAGCCGGCCGCCGTCCGCCTCGGCCAGGTCGCGCGCCACGGCGAGCCCCAGCCCCGTGGAGTTCTGTCCGCTGACCGACCGTTCGAAGACACGGCTCCCGAGGGACTGCGGGACTCCGCGCCCGGCGTCGGTGACCTCCACGACGGCCTGGTTCCCGGCGGTCCGGGTGCGCAGCGCCACGGTGCCGGCGCCGTGCATCAGGGCGTTCTCCACGAGTGTGGCCAGGACCTGTGCGACGGCCCCCGGGGTGCCGACGGCGCGCAGCCCCTGCCGTCCGGAGTGCACGATGACCCGTCCGGCGGCGCGGTAGGCCGGCCGCCACTCCTCGATCTGCTGGAGCACCACTTCGTCGAGGTCGAAGCTGACGGCCGAGCCGAGGCGCGGGTCGCGCGAGTTGGTCAGGAGCCGCTGCACCACGTCGGTGAGCCGCTCGACCTGCGCCAGCGCGATGGCCGCCTCTTCCTTGACGGTGTCCTGGTCCTCCGTCTCGATGATCTCCTCCAGCCGCATGGACAGCGCGGTCAGCGGTGTGCGGAGCTGGTGGGAGGCGTCGGCGGCGAGGCGGCGTTCGGCGGTGATCATGCGGGCGATGCGTTCGGCGCTGTTGTCCAGGACGTCCGCGACCCGGTCGAGTTCGGTGACTCCGTACCGGCGGTGCCGTGGGCGGGGGTCGCCGGAGCCCAGCCGTTCGGCGGCCTCGGCGAGGTCGGTCAGCGGGGCCGCGACCCGGTGGGCCTGGCGCACGGCGAGCAGCACGGCGGCGGCGACGGCCAGCAGGGAGACGGTGAGGATGACGATCAGCGTTCTGCCGACCTCGCGGGTGACCGCGGAGCGGGGCTGGGAGACCGTCACGGTCTCGCCCTGGGCGCCGGTCTCGGAGGCGGACACGACCTCGCCGTCCGGTTCCTCTCCCAGCGCGATGGGTTCCCCGCCGACGACCTCGATCACGACATGGCGGTCGGCGGGCGCCGAGGTGCGCATCGACTCCGCGGTGACGGTCTCACCGGCGACCAGCCGGCCCTCCACGACCGCGACGAGCCGCGCGGCCTCGGACTGGAGCCGGTCGCGGGCGCTCGCCTCGATGGCGCGGGTCTCGACGATGACCAGGGAGATCCCGAAGACGGAGATCACCACTAGGACCACCGAGAGCGTGGATGTGATCAGGCGTCGGCGCATCGGCTGGCGGCCCCGCTACTTCTTCTCGAACCGGAAGCCGACCCCTCGCACGGTGGCGATGTACCGCGGGTTGCCCGCGTCGTCGCCGAGCTTCTTGCGGAGCCAGGAGATGTGCATGTCCAGGGTCTTGGTCGAGGACCACCAGGTGATGTCCCAGACCTCCCGCATCAGCTGCTCACGGGTGACGACCCGGCCCGCGTCCCGTACCAGGACCCGCAGCAGGTCGAACTCCTTGGCGGTGAGGTGCAGTTCCTCCTCACCCATCCAGGCGCGGTGGGACTCCACGTCGATCCGGATGCCGTGCACCACGGGCGCGGGCGCCTGCTCGGTGGTGCCGCGCCGCAGCAGGGCCCGGACGCGGGCGAGCAGTTCGGCGAGGCGGAACGGCTTGGTGACGTAGTCGTCGGCCCCGGCGTCGAGGCCGACCACGGTGTCCACCTCGTCGGCGCGTGCGGTCAGCACCAGGACGGGCAGTGTCAGGCCGTCGGCGCGCAGCCGCCGGCACACCTCCAGGCCGTCCATTCCGGGGAGCCCCAGATCGAGTACGACCAGGTCGACGTCGCCGCGGAGTCCGGCACGGAGCGCGTTGGGGCCGTCCTCGCGGACCTCGACCTCGTATCCCTCGCGTCGTAGTGCCCGGGCCAGTGGCTCCGAGATGGATGCGTCGTCCTCGGCGAGCAGTACTCGGGTCATGGGCCGATGGTAGACGCCGGGCGGCGCGCCCACGCGTGGTGGCGCACTCCGGCCACGCCGCGGGCGTGGAGACCGGCGCGTGGTCCGGTGCGGAGGGGTTGCACGGGGCCGGTGGTGCCGTCGCCCGGCCCGTCGTGTCGTCGTGAGGCCGGCCGGGGTCGTCCACGGCCGGGGCGTCGTCTGGGCCCCCTGTCCGGTGCCCTGGGCCGCGTCGGGCCTTCGGCTGTCCGGTGGAACCGCCCGGCGGGCGAGGCGGTGTTCCGCGCGGTTTTCCGCGTGCCGCCGGGGTCTAGAGGCCGGGGGGAGCGGCCATGTCCGCCCAGACCGTCTTGCCCGAACCGTCGGGGTGGCTGATGACGCCCCAGTCCAGGCTGAGCCGCTGGACTATGAAGATGCCGTGGCCGCCGGGGCGTCCGGGCGCACGGCCGTCACGGGGCGTGGGGGTGCCGGCGTCGGGGTCGGTGACCTCCAGCCGCAGGCGGTCGGGGCGACAGCCGATGCGGAGTTCCTCGGGGCCTTTGGCGTGCAGGCAGGCGTTGGTCACCAGCTCGGAGACCACCAGCAGCACGTCCTCCGACGCCACCTCGATCTCTCTGCTCTCCGCGGGAAGCCACCCCCAGTCGCAGAGGGCCTGGCGGGTGAAACCGCGGGCACGGGCGACGGTCCCGCTGACGCCGAGCAGCCTCAGCCTCCGAACCTGGTGGGTCACCTCGGCCAGATGGCTGGGTGGCTCTGGTCCGGTCCCTGAAGGAACCGACTGGGCCGCACTCATGCGCTCCTCACCTCACCGATCACCGGGGTCACTGGTCCCGTACCGGACCGGGATGCCCCCCGGCTTGTCCGATGTGTGACTGGTCTCCTGCCCTGTTGTCCGGGAGGAACACGTATCAGCTTCGGCGAATCCTGCGAAGCGAGTCCCGGACCTGCCGAGCCGCTCACTCGCCGGGAATGTCCGCCAGCGCCTCGTCCACGGTGTCGTGGACGGGGAAGACCGAATCGGCTCCGGTGACCTCGAAGACCCGGGCCACCGCGGGGCGCATCGCCGCCAGCGCGACGACACCGCCGGCGTCCTCGGCCGAGAGGCGGGCGCCGAGGAGGACGTTCAGGCCGGTCGAGTCGCAGAACTCCAGGCCCGAACAGTCGATAACGATCCGGCCACAACCCTCCGCCAGGCACGAGTCCAGCGATTCACGGAGCAGGTCGGCCGAGTGATGGTCGAGTTCGCCCGAGATGGCGACCACGACTCCGGAACCAGGACGACGCACCTCTACCGCGGCGTTTCGCCGCTGCACGCTGTCTGGCAGGCCGCGCTCCATGCACACCCCTTTAAGTCGATACCGGGTACTCGGTAGGTTCGAACATTAGCCGCTGAAATCTCACCAGGACACCTGGTCAACAAGGACATAGAAACCTAATCGGCCATATCGGACTTGCCATTTCCGGTGCTGGCCCGATAGGCGTAGAGGAGACATGATCGCAACGAGTCGGCTCTGGAGGCGCCGCACCATCAGTGCAGACCACGGCTTTGGCAGCCTGACGCCTAACAAAACGGAGGACTGACCATGTCACTGTCACCCGCCCCGCACGCCGAGGAGACCGCCTCCACCGCGGTCACCGAGGCGGCCGACGGCGTCCGCGTGCCCGCGGCCCCCGCGGGCACGGAACAGGACGCCCTGGCGTCCGTGATGGACCAGCTCCCGGAGATCCCGTACGACCAGGTCGCCCCCATGGACGCCCGGGCTCTCTCCAAGAACCTCTTCGAGCGGCTGCGCACCGTCGAGGAGGGCACCGCCGAGTACTCCTACGTGCGGAACACCCTCATCGAGCTGAACCTGGCTCTGGTGAAGTTCGCCGCCTCCCGGTTCCGCTCTCGCAGCGAGCCGATGGAGGACATCGTCCAGGTCGGCACGATCGGCCTGATCAAGGCGATCGACCGCTTCGACCCGAATCGCGGTGTGGAGTTCCCCACCTTCGCGATGCCGACCATCGTCGGCGAGATCAAGCGCTTCTTCCGCGACACCTCCTGGTCGGTGCGGGTCCCCCGCCGTCTGCAGGAGCTGCGTCTCGACCTGGCCAAGGCCGGCGACGAGCTCGCCCAGCAGCTCGACCGCTCCCCGACGGTGGCCGAGCTGGCCGAGCGACTCCAGCTCAGCCACGAGGAGATCATCGAGGGCATGGCGGCGTCCAACGCCTACACCGCCAGCTCGCTGGACGCGCAGCCGGAGGAGGACGAGGCGGAGGGCGCGCTCGCCGACCGCATCGGCTACGAGGACCACGGCCTGGAGGGCATCGAGTACGTCGAGTCCCTCAAGCCGCTGATCGCCGAACTCCCCCCGCGTGACCGCCAGATCCTCTCCCTGCGGTTCGTCGCCAACATGACCCAGAGCGAGATCGGCGAGGAGCTGGGCATCTCCCAGATGCACGTCTCGCGCCTGCTCGGCAGAACCCTCGGCCGACTGCGCCGGGGTCTGATGGTCGAGGAGTAAGCAGGAAGCCTCCACGACAGGCCGTGGCCCGTGGGCGCCCAGCGCCCCGGTCCGGGCCCGTCCGGGGGACGGCCGGGCCCGGTGTCCGTCTGAACCCGTTCTCCACCGCTCGGAACGCCCGGCGGGAGCGGTGAAGAACGCGCTCAGCGCACCGGGCCTCAGCCATGCCCGGAAACAGCTCACCGCGGCGTCGGGGCGCCGACCGCGCACAACCGCCCGCCTACGGGAGCGGTCCGGGACGCGCGCCGGTCCGGCCGGCCCGCGATTCTCCGAGGACGCGCCGGACGCCCGCCGCTAGGCTCGCTCCATGGACTCCCAGCCCTCGGCCGGTACGGCCGCCGCTCCCCGGGTCGTCTCCGTCAACATCGGCGCGAACCGCCTCAGGCCCTACACCAGTTCCCCTCGGGGGACCGCGATCGACAAGCGGCCCGTCGAGGGTCCGGTGGCCGTGACGGCGCCCGGCCCCAAGGGTGTGGGCGGCAGCGGTCTGGCAGGCGACGACATCGGTGACCCCCGCCACCACGGCGGCGACGACCAGGCCGTCTACGCCTTCGCCCGCGAGGACCTCGACCGGTGGGAGGAGGCCCTCGGACGGCCGCTTCCCGGCGGCGTCTTCGGCGAGAACCTCACCACCTCAGGTGTCGATGTGACGGGCACCCTGATCGGCGAGCGGTGGCGGGTGGGTCCGGATCTGGTCCTGGAGGCCACCAGCCCCCGCATCCCGTGCCGCACCTTCGCCGGCTGGCTGGAGGAGAGCGGCTGGGTCAAGCGGTTCACCCGCGACGCGGCGCCCGGTGGCTACTTCCGGGTCATCGAACCGGGCGAGGTCACCGCGGGCGACCGGGTCGAGGTGGTGCACCGGCCGGCCCACGAGGTGTCGTTCGGCCTCTACTTCCGGGCGCTCACTCTCGAACCGGACCTGCGCCCCCGCGTGGCGGCGGCCGGCACGGCGCTGCCCGCCGACGAGTTGGAGAAGGCTCTCGTCTGGGCGGGCACGGGCACACCCGGCTGAGCGGGGCGCCCCGGTCCGGGGACGGGGCCCGGGTGCGACCGGGGCTGTTCCTTCAGCGCGGACCGCTCGACCAGACATGCCGCCCCGACTGCCAGACATCGCTGACCAGCGGCACCCCGGGCCGGTACGCCAGGTGCACGTGCGAGGGCGCGTCGAGCAGAACCAGGTCGGCGCGGGCACCGACCCGCAGCGTCCCGATGTCGTCACGGCGCAGCGCGGCAGCCGCCCCGGCGGTGGCCGCCCACGTCGCCTCGTCGGGTGTCATGCCCATCTCGCGGACCGCCACCGCGACGCAGAACGGCATCGAGCTGGTGAAGGACGAGCCGGGGTTGCAGTCGGTGGAGAGGGCGACGGTGGCGCCGGCGTCCAGCAGACGGCGGGCGTCGGGGTAGACGGCGCGAGTGGAGAACTCGCAGCCCGGCAGCAGCGTCGCGACCGTCGGCTCCGGCGCGTTCGCGGCCTGCGCCAGCGCGTCGACGTCCTCGTCGGTGAGGTGGGTGCAGTGGTCGGCGGAGGCTGCGGCCAGCTCGACGGCGAGCCGCACGCCGGGTCCGGCGCCCAGCTGGTTGGCGTGCACCCGGGGCACCAGGCCACGTTCCCGCCCTGCCGTGAGCACGGCGCGGGCCTGGTCACCGTCGAACGCGCCCCGCTCGCAGAAGACGTCGATCCAGCGGGCGTGCGGCGCGCAGGCGTCCAGCATCGGGCCGGTCACCAGCTCGACGTAGCCGGCCGGGTCGTCGGCGAACTCGGGGGCGACGACGTGCGCCCCCAGGTAGGTGACCTCCTCGACCTGCGCGGCGGCCACCCGCAGGGCGCGCGCCTCGTCCTCGACGGTCAGCCCGTACCCGGACTTGGTCTCGACGGTGGTGGTGCCCTGCCGCAGCATCTCCCGCAGATGGCGGGTGAGGTTGGCGGCGAGCCGTTCGTCGTCGGCCTCGCGGGTGGCGGCGACGGTGGTGCGGATGCCGCCGGCGGTGTAGGGCCGGCCGGTCATCCGTGCGTTGAACTCCTCGGTGCGGTCGCCGGCGAACAGCAGGTGGGAGTGGGGGTCGACGAAGCCCGGGATCGCGGCCCGGCCACCGGCGTCGTGGTGACTGTCAGTAGCGGGTGCTCTACTGGCTTCACCGATCCACGTGATGCGGTCGCCCTCGATGACGACGGCCGCGTCCCGGATCGGCCCGAGCGGTCCGGCACCCAGGGAGGGGTCGTTGGTGACGAGGTGGGAGATGTTGGTGACGAGCGTGGCGGTGGGAGGGGCACTGGTGTCGGCGGTCGCGGGCGCGGCGCTCATGCTGGGGCTGCTCTCCGTGAAGCGGTCGGGGAGGGTCGGTGCCGTTGCCGGCGCGCGGCCCGGGGTCGGTGTCGGTGTCGGTGTCGGTCTCGGCGCGGCTTCCGGTTCCGGTTCCGGTTCCGGTTCCGGTGCCGGCGAGACCGCCGTCGGCGGCGGGGTGCCCGGCGGGGTGCGGCGGGGCGGGGGCGGCGCGGGGCGCCGGGGCAGCCGCGCCGGGCGTCCACCGCGGGGGCCAGCGCCCCCCGCACC
>NZ_BHZI01000124.1 GCF_004305975.1 Streptomyces otsuchiensis | reverse complement strand
GGTGTCGGGGCCCGCCGTCGGGTCGGGGGCCGGCGGGCGCTCGGTGACGCGGGTGCCGGGGTGCAGGAAGGAGCAGAGGAAGGCGATGGCGAGTGCGATGGCCATGCCGTAGAAGACCCACCGGTTGGCCATGGCGAAGTCCATCCGGATGGCGTCCGCCGCGCTGTCCAGTATCCGGGCCAGTGGGCCGTCCCCGGACGGGGCGCTGCCGCCCGTCTGCCCGGTGACGGCCTCGGCGACGCTGCGCGCGACCGAGTCGGCCTCGCCGGCGCCGAGGCCCCGCTCGCGCAGCGTCGACGCCACGTTGTCGGTGGTGGCGTGGGTCAGCAGCGTGCCGTAGACGGCCAGGCCGACGGCCGCGGCGTAGTTGCGGAGGGTCTGGACGACGCCGGTGACCTCGCCGTAGGAGGCGCCGATCGACCGGTTGACGGCGTCGGTGGACGCCGGTGCGAGGAGGAAGCCGATCCCGGCGCCGGAGAGCGCCACGAACGGCCACTGGTTGTGCATGGAGAGGTCGGTCAACCGTGCTGCCCAGAGCGCGAATCCGACCGTGCCGAGGGCGGCGCCGATCCTCATGGCGGGGCGTGCTCCGCGCTTGTCGAGGATCCGTCCTCCCCACTGGGAGGCGAGGGCGAACCCGGCGAAGAAGTAGAGCAGGTAGAGCGCGGCCTGGTTGGCGGTGGAACCGAGCGAGACCTGCGCGTACACGGAGGCGAAGAAGAACAGCGGAACGAACGCCAGCATCGCGAAGAACAGCACCAGGTTGTCGGCGGTGAAGGCGCGGTCGCGGAACACCCGCAGCTTGATCAGCGGTTGCGCGACCCGCAGTTCGTACCGGCAGAAGACGACCAGCACCAGCAGCCCGCCGAGGATGCAGGCCCAGGTCGCCGGTCCCGTCCAGCCCCAGGAGGACGCCTGCTGGAAGCCGAGCACGCTCAGCCCCATGCCGACCGCCACCAGCGCCGCACCGACCAGGTCCAGCCGTTCGGGGCGCCGTCGGTCCTCGATCCGGGCCAGGGCCGTCAGGGTCAACGCGACGATCGCGACAGGGACGTTGACCCAGAAGATCGCGCGCCACGTCCAGTCGGTGAGCCAGCCGCCCAGCAACGGGCCGAGGGCGGTCAGCGCGCCGGTGAGGCCGAAGAACAAGGCCAGTGCCCGGCCCCGCCGTTCGACCGGGAAGACGGCGACGACGACGGCGAGCGCGGACGGGAAGAGCAGCGCGGCGCCGAATCCCTGGGTGGCGCGGAACGCGATCAGCCACGCCTGCGCGTAGTCACCGGCGGGAACGCATCCGCAGAGCACGGAGGACGCGACGAACACGAGGGTGCCGACGAGCATGATCCGCCGGTGGCCGTAGATGTCGGAGAGCCGCCCGCCGAGCGCGAAGAACGCGGCGAGCGCGAGCAGGTAGGCGTTGATGACCCACTGCACTCCCGAGGCGGAGAGTCCGACCTCCTCGCTGATGCTGGGTGCGGCGATCGCGACGATCGTCTGGTCGATGAAGATCATCGCGACGCCGAACATCATCGCCGCGAGCGCCAGTGTCTGCCGTTGGTGGGAAGCTCCCGCCGATGTCGGCGACGTCCCTCCGGGCGGTGCCGTGCCGCTGTCAGCCACGACCGACCTCCTTCCGCGTCGCCCCCGCTGCGCTGCCCGCCGGGCTGTCGCGGGCCGGCGGGTTCGCGTCCCGGCCGGCACGCGTCTCCGCGGTCCGGCCGGCCGGCCGCGTGCGGCTCACCCACCGCTCAGGGGCGGTCACACGGTGCCGACGCGGGGCCGGGCGATCCGGTGATCGCCGGCTGCCGGGTGACGCGAACGCCGTCGGCCATTTCCCCAGCTTGACCCCGCTCGTGGGCTCCCGCACCTCCACCCGGTGCCGGACGTGGGCGTGGCGGCGTGGGCACGGTGGAGAGGCTGGAGCGGGCCTCCCGGCGGGAGTGCCTCAGCGGAACTCGTGGACGACCTCGATCGCACCCACGATGTGGGCGTTCAACTCGTCGAGCTCCTCGGCCGGGACCCACAGTTCGAGGATGGTCCGGCCACCGGCCTGACGCACCGGATAGCGGCTCAGGAACTCGGTCTCCACGGCGAAGCGGGTGACGTAACCGACGCCGTCCTGGGGGACGTTCCAGTCCCGCGCGATCCGGATCGCGTAGTCCTCGTTGAGCACCGGGTAGAAGATCGGCTGCTCGGGAAGACGCGGCGGCCAGGCGTGCCAGCCGAGTTCGCGGACCAGGTCGAGCTCCCGGGGGCCGGTCGGACGCCACAGGACGGTGGTTTCGGGCCGGCTGGTCATGGTGCTGGAACTCCGGGGGCGCTGGGCGGGTCGGTGGGCACGGCTACGCGTGCGGGCCGAGCCTAGGCCGGTGTCGCCCGCGTTCGCGAGACGTTTCCGGAGCGCCGCAACGCGCCGCCGCGCCGTCGATCCAGCGCAGCGGCGGGGCCGGGCGCGCGGGCCCCTGAGGGAGACGGCGCGCCCGGAACGGCTGAGGGGCTCAGGTGATCAGCAGGAAGAGGAGGAGCCCGATGCCGCCGAGAAGGGTCAGCAGGAGGGTGGCCAGCAGGCCGTAGCCGGACTTCGCCTGGGCCTGGGACCGGGAGTCCGCCTGGGAACCCGCCCTGGAACCGGCCGCGTTGTGGACGTGTACCTCCGTCCGCTGGGTGTGCTGGGACTGGGACCGGCGGTTGGTAACCCGGTTGTCCTGGGTGCGCTGGTCACGCTGGTCCTGGAACCTGCGGTCCTGCGTGCGCTGATCGCGCTGATCGCGCTGGTCCCGCTGATCGCGCTGGTCGCGGTGGCCGCGACGCTCGTGGCGCATCGACCGGTCCTGCGAGCGGGCAGCGCCGGACCCCTGGCTGTGGCGCGGCTGCTTGGCCATGGCGGACCCTTTCGTCGAGTGGTACTTAGCCTCATCGTGGGGCAGCGGGCGCCGGGATGCGAGAGGGCCGGGGATCACGGGCGGTGCACGGGAGAGCACCCGGGGCGCACGGACGTGGCTCGTCAGCGCACAGTGAACTCCGTTAGGTCTTCCGGCTGTTGGTCGGTGACCGCCATGTCGTCCACGCGGCCTGCCGCCGGACCGCGCCGCGCCCAGGCCAGAAGGTTTTCCACAGCCTGTGGATCACCTTCGAAGACGGCCTCCACGGTGCCGTCCGGGAGGTTGCGCACCCACCCGCGCACGCCGTGCGCCAGCGCCTCCCGTCGGCAGGTGTCACGGAAGAACACGCCCTGAACGAGGCCGGAGACGATGACGTGCTTGCGCACCATGGAGCACTCCCAGGGGTAGTGGAGTCGCCATCGTAGGCAAGCCGCACCGCCCCCACCTGGGGCGACACGTCCAGGAGCGTCGCCCGCCCGGAACGGGCAACTACCCGCGTAGCGACGTGGGTCACTAAGGTGATCGGATGAACGAGACGAGGGGGTGGCCGGCGGTACGGTTCACCCTGCTCGGTCTGACGGTGCTCATCGGCGGGATCGCCATCGCACACCCATACCGTCACGACATCGTGGAGTGGGCCACCGCATTCCCCGGCGGCACGAAGATGTTCCTGCCGGTGCTGGCCACCGGAAGCGTCGTGTTGGTCTCGCTGGCGACAGGGCTGGGGCTCGCCTATCACCACCGCGAGGCGCTGGGACTGAACTCCGTTCCGGTGCGCGTCGCGTTGTGGGGTGGCGCGTTGCTGGCCTGGATCGCGGCGTCGGCAACCGTCATCTCGATGATCGGCTCCCTTCCCCCGACGAACGGTACGGACTGCCAGCCGCTCTACTGCCACGTCGCGCAGTTGGACTGGGCGTGGTCGGCCCCCATCCGATTGGTCTACTTCGTCGCGCTCATCGCGGCACCGATCTCACTGGTGGTATGGGCCCAGGTCCGAGCGGCCCGGAACCGCCGCGGCCGATAGCGAACCCACCGCGCAGGGCAGCGGGCTCAGTCGAGAGGTTCGACCTCTCCGGGCTCCAGGAATCTCGTGGACATGGCCAGGTACTCGATCTCGGGAACCGCCGAGACGAGCAGCTCCAGATCGTGCGTGATGGTCACCATCAGGACGTAGGCGTCGTACTCCTGGTAGTACCAGGCGTATCGGAGCTGGAAGAAGAGTCCGTCCTCGTCGCCCGGGATCGCCCGGCTGACCCGGAGGCCGTCTCCGAGGTCGGGTGACGGAAACGAGTCGACGACCGCCGGACGTACCGCGTCCTCATCGTCCGCGAGCGTCAACAGGCGCAGTGCCACCGATGGCTCCATGCTCTCCGCCGGCAGCACATCGACCAGGACGGTCAACGGCCCTCCCGCGCGCGGATGAGGGGTGTACAGGAGCGCGCGAGCGCCGGGGGCGTGGGCTTGGGCGATCTCGCCGCATCCACGCAACTGGTCGGCGTACGCCTCGACATCACCGGGAGCAGGATCCTCCGGCGCCCAGCATGCCTCGGAGTACCGGCGGGACCAGGTGCCGAGCTCGGCCCAGTCCTCCTCCACCCATAGCGGTGGCACCTCGCACCAGACGGAGACGTCGTAGTCGATCACCAGCACGGGTGCGGTCTCGTCGTTGGCGTGCTCCCACGAAGGCATCGCCTCGCTCACGCGTACCTCCAGACGAATGTCTCCATCAGCGCGTCGAACCACTCGACCAGGGCGTCCGCCATGGTGTCGTGCGGGTCACCGCTCCCGATCCCGGAGAAGCTGACGCCGATCCAGCGCCGGGTGTCGTGCGGCACGGCCATGAAGTAGTCGACGCGGCGGGAGCCGGTCTCCACGCCCCGACTGGGGTCTGCGGGCGCGGCCCACTCGCGGCGTACCGTCAGCGCGCCGTCCACCTCCATCGTCCGAAGGTCGTGACCCACTGCGGAGTCCGCTTCCTGGCTGGCCAGTTCGCCTGCGATCAGCAGCGGGTCGCTCGGGATCTCGCGTTCCATGCGGTGCGAGGACACGACGAAGGAGGCCGCGAGCTTGGTCCCGCCGGTCTCCCGAACCGGGATGTAGAGCTCGATCCCGTTGGATGCGCGGGCCTCGGACGCGGCGCGGAGCAGTCTCTTCTCCGCCTCGCGACGGAACGGGAGCAGCTTGGCTGGCGGCGCTGTCCTAGCCAACTCCGCGAACGCGCGGTCCAGAATGCCGCGCACGGCTTCCTCACGCCCCGACCGCAGCGGTATCCGCTCCCACTCGCTGGGGACGATCAACCGGTAGCCGACTGGGGCAGGGCGCTGACCGACCTCACCGCTCACCGCGCAACACCTCCAGCTCGTACTTCCGCCCGGCACGCCAGCACCACATGGCTACGACGCACACGGGCAACGCGATCACACCACCCCACAGGGGCTCTTCCGAGCCGACGAAAATCGAGAGCACAGAGACAAGGCCGAAAATCAGGTACAGCAGGAACTGCATCATCATGGCAACGCCAAACATGGGAACGCGCCACTGCCGGTACGGCTCCCAGTAGGCCAGCAACGCGAGGAACGTGCATACCGCACCCGCCGCGTATTCCCAGTCCGTCTTCCACAGCAGCCCGCCGGACGAGACGCTGAAGATCGCCATGTGAAGCATGACCAAGCCGAGAATGATTTGAGATGTCACAGCAACGATGAATCCACGCCGTTCATCACCCCGGTCGTCCCTGGTATTAATTCGCAGGAATGCATACATTCGCGGAAAACGCTCGTAATGGATTTCCCCGTCCTGCGCGACGCGAGACCTGAGCCTTATCAGTTCTTGATCGACCTTGCCCTGAAATAGGTAATCAATCACCCGGCACTCCCTTTGAGGTCCGAATATTCTTGGCCGACCGCCCCAGTGAGCGTCTTGTCGATACCGTCAATGCCGGTCGCACCCGCCCAACTGGTCCATCCGTCCTTGAAGCTCTCCCGACCCCTCATCACCGCCTGCATCACCCCGGGGTCATCGGGGTAGCGAAGCGCCATTCGCTCCAAGTCCTTGTATTGAACAGCAGCAGCTTTGTCGCCGTAAGCTTTCGCCCGATCGAATCGCTCCAGCTTCGGGTCCTGCTGAGAGTTCTCGGCCTTCCTCGCTCGAAGTCCCGAACGGCGGGCATCGGCCTTCAGCGGGTCACTGTATTCCTTACTGGCCCGTCGACTTCGAACGACACGAGTCTTGGCCAAATGGTTTTTTCTGGCGCCCTCCTGCGCAGCTTTCGACGCGTCCACTTTCCCTGTCTTATGAGCCTGGGAAAGCGCCTTTCCCGCTTTGACGCCTCTTGCGATGAACTTCAGGCATCCGACACTGAGCAGCACATCCACCCAGGAGCCGTTTCCGGACGCAGCTTGGAGCACATTATTGGCCGCGACTGCGACAGTGAGCACGAGGGCGATCACTCCCAGGCCCGGGATGAAGAGCGCCGCGATTCCGGCGAAGGTTCCCACCCAGCTCAGGACGGTCATGAGCGTTCGCAGCCATTCGGCGTCGTCCATCCAGCCGGTGAACTTGGCCCAGGAGCTGTCTTTGAGGTCGTCCTTGATGTCGCGTTCTATGTTGCGGGCGGCGGTTCGGCCGCTTTCGTCGTAGCTCTCCTCCGCCTGCGCCATGAGGGTTTCGGCGGTGCCGTACTCCGCCTCGGCGGTTTCGAGGGCGCTGGACGCGGCGCTGTCGTCCTCGTCTTCGTCGAGCAGCGCTTCGCAGCTCCTCATGTCGCCCTCGGCGCACCGGGCCATCTCCAGGGCGGTCGCGGAGAGTTCCTGCGCTTCCTCCAGGTCGGAGGCCCAGGTTTCCAGGTGTCCCGCGACCGCCTCGTAGCGGTTGGCCACTTTCGCCAGTTGACTCGCGGAGTCACCGGACTTCTCGCGGATCGTGGCCGCGTAGCGGCCCTTCAGACGATCCGAATCCTCTGCCATCGCTTCGAGCGCCTTCGCCTGACGCCGGAGCATGTCGACGGTGTTCGTCATGGCGTCGACCTCATCGCGTACCCCGTCCGGATCCCCCGGGGTCGGGTCCTTGCCACGCAGTGGAGACCAGTCCGTCTGTCGCGCCACCGATTTCACTCCCCCTGGACCAAGTGCTTCTCCAGGCCGCCGTCGGTCTCCCCGAAGGCGTCTCTGGCCCCCTCGACCGCTGCTCCTAGGTCTTCCAACTGACCTACGAGCTTGCGGCGTCCGTACTTCCAGTTGTCCACGAACTCCTCGACGGCACTGTGCACACCGCGATGGCCCAGCGTCGTGGCCAGATCGCTCTGCCAGTCGCCCAGGCCGTTGAACTCATCGCGAAGCGTTCCCAGTTCACTCGCCGAGGAGTCAAGAAGCTCGTAGTCGACGACCAGTTCGTCCTCGTCACTCACCGCGCGTTCCCTCCCTACCGGCGCGCTGTGGGCACAACGCCGTCGGCGTGGCACCCGGCGCTCACACAGCGGCACGACCCTACTCGCCCGAGTGACGGGCCGGGTTGGCGGGTGGGGTCCGTGCACGCGCGCAGCGCTGAGTCGCCTCCCGACACGCCTCTGGCCCCACCCACTACGGGCAGGGCCAGAGGCGGTTGATCGGTTCAGGCGGCGAGGTCTCCCGTGCGGACGGCGGTGACGAATCCGGTCCAGGAGGCGGCGGGGATCACCAGCGACGGGCCAGCGGGAGCCTTGGAGTCCCGGACGGGCATCACACCGGGAACGCCGTCGGCCACCTCGACGCAGGAGCCGCCATTACCGTCGCTGTAGCTGGACTTGCGCCACACGGCGCTGCTCAGGGTGAAGTGTGCGGTCATAGTCTCGGTACTCCTCCACATCGGCTTCCAGACGGGCTCGCTGAGCATCCCCGGGCAGAGTGACCGTCCGGACCGGATCGTAGGCGTCGCCGCATTCGCTGACCGGATCACACACGCCCTTGGCCCACTACGGGCAGGGCCAGAGGCGGTCGACCGGTTCAGACGGCGAGGTCTCCCGTGCGGACGGCGGTGACGAATCCGGTCCAGGAGGCGGCGGGGATCACCAGCGACGGGCCAGCGGGAGCCTTGGAATCCCGGACGGGCATGACACCGGGAACGCCGTCGGCCACCTCGACGCAGTCTCCGCCGTTACCGTCGCTGTAGCTGGACTTGCGCCACACGGCGCTGCTCGGGAAGAAGGGTGCGGTCATAGCTTCGGTACTCCTCCATGACGTTTTCCAGCAGGTGCAGCGAGGCATCTGGGGGCAGGGCGGCAGCCCGCACCGGATCGTACGCGTCCCTGCATCCCCGGACTACTTCCGGAGTATCGGCATCGATCACGTTGCCGGTGTACAGGGCTTCGACGTAGGCCAGGTCCGGCCCTTCCGCGAACTTCATCAGCTTGAGCATCGAACCCATCGCCGAGTGGCTGCCGTGCGCGAACGGTACTACCTGGAGCAGTACCCGGTGACGGCGTGCCAACTCAGCGATATGAGCCAACTGTTCGGACATCACCGCGGGCCCGCCCACCGCGATCCTGAGCACCGACTCGGAGAGGATGAACCACGCCTCCGGCGAGTCTCGACGCAGAATCTCGGCTCGCTTCAGTCGATTCGCCACGTACCGCTCCAGCTCCTCCTCGCACCAGTGGAGACGGGAAGTGCGGAAGACCTGGCGGGCGTATGCCTCGGTCTGAAGCAGACCGGGGACGTAGACGGGTGCGAACTCCTCGATCCGGGCCGCGCTCTCCTCGGCCTGCGCGGCGCGCTCGAAGTAGGCGGCGTACGGGCGGGGCTTGAGGAAGCGGGCGAATGTGCCCGGTGTGCCGAAGACCTCGTCCAGTCGGTCTGCGTCCTCGGGGCAGGGCCTGCGCCGACCTGCTTCCCAGTGGGCGATCAGCGACGGGTGGACGCGCAGTCGCTCCCCGAGTTCGGCCTGAGTGAGGCCGGCTCGTTCCCGTTGTGCGCGGAGTTCTTCGGCGTACGGCTCTCGTAGTGCCATGTCAGTGCCCTCCCGATGACGAGGCGATCCGCGAAGCGGAGATGGCCCTCAGCCTAGGAGCGGCCCAGCGCCCTGCGTAGCCGTTTCGCAGCGATCAGTGACTTCACGCGGGTGATGGGAGGGGTTCCATGAATTCCCCATACTCAAGTGCCCTACGCCGCAGTCCAGTTGGCGGACCGGCGCAAACGGGTGCGTGGGGAGCGCGAAGGGCGCCGGTGCACCACCCTCGCGGGTGGTGCACCGGCGCCCCGGGCGCGGTCGGACAGGAGCCGGGATCAGCCGAACAGCTCCGGCAGGGTCCGCTCGTGGGCCTCGCGCAGTTCGGCCAGGGGCAGGGTGAACTCGCCCTGGACCTCGATGGTGTCGCCGTCGACGACACCCACGCGCGTGACCGGGAGGCCGCGGGCGCCGCACATGTCGTTGAAGCGGACCTCTTCACTCCTCGGCACGGCGACGACGGCACGGCCGGCCGATTCCGAGAAGAGGAAGGTGAACGCCGACAGACCGTCCGGGACGACGAGGCGGGCCCCGTGTCCGCCCTTGAGGCAGGACTCGGTGACGGCCTGGATGAGCCCGCCGTCGGAGAGGTCGTGCGCGGCGTCGATCATGCCGTCGCGTGAGGCGTTGACGAGGATCTCCGCCAGCAGCCGCTCACGCTCCAGGTCGACCTTCGGGGGCAGGCCGCCAAGGTGGTCGTGGACGACCTGGGACCAGGCCGAGCCGCCGAACTCCTCGCGGGTGTCGCCGAGGAGGTAGAGCAGCTGGCCCTCCTCGCGGAACGCCATCGGGGTCCGCCGGTTCACGTCGTCGATGACGCCGAGGACGCCGACCACCGGGGTGGGGTGGATGGCCTGCTCGCCGGTCTGGTTGTAGAGCGAGACGTTGCCGCCGGTGACCGGGGTGCCGAGCGTCGCGCAGGCGTCGGCGAGCCCGCGGCACGCCTCGGCGAACTGCCACATGACGGCCGGGTCCTCGGGCGAGCCGAAGTTGAGGCAGTCGGTGACGGCGAGCGGCTTGGCGCCGGAGGCGGCGACGTTGCGGTACGCCTCGGCCAGCGCCAGCTGCGCGCCCGCGTACGGGTCGAGCTTGGCGTAGCGGCCGTTGCCGTCGGTGGCGAGGGCGACGCCGAGGTTGGTCTCCTCGTCGACGCGGATCATGCCGGAGTCCTCGGGGGTGGCCAGCACGGTGTTGCCGAGGACGTAGCGGTCGTACTGGTCGGTGACCCAGCTCTTCGCCGCCTGGTTGGGCGAGGAGACCAACGCGAGGACCTGCGCGCGCAGTTCGTCGGCGTTGGCGGGCTGTGCCAGCTTGGCGGCGCTGTCGGCCTGGAGGGCGTCCAGCCAGTCGGGGCGGGCCAACGGCCGCTCGTAGACGGGGCCTTCGTGGGCGACGGTGCCGGGGATGACGTCGACGATCTGCTCGCCGTGCCAGGTGATCTCCAGCCGCTCGCCGTCGGTGACCTCACCGATGACGGTGGCGATGACGTCCCACTTCTCGCAGATCTCCAGGAACCGCTCGGTGTTCTCCGGAGTGACGATGGCGCACATCCGCTCCTGCGACTCGCTCATGAGGATCTCCTCGGGCGAGAGCGTGGCGTCGCGCAGCGGCACGGTGTCCAGCTCGACACGCATGCCGCCGGAGCCGGCGGAGGCCAACTCGGAGGTGGCGCAGGAGAGTCCGGCGCCGCCGAGGTCCTGGATGCCGACGACGAGGTCTTCGGCGAAGACCTCCAGGGTGCACTCGATGAGGAGCTTCTCCTGGAAGGGGTCACCGACCTGGACGGCGGGGCGCCGGGAGGGGCCGTCGGCGTCGAAGGTCTCCGAGGCGAGCACGGAGACGCCGCCGATGCCGTCGCCACCGGTGCGGGCGCCGTAGAGGATGACCTTGTTGCCGGCGCCGGACGCCTTGGCGAGGTGGATGTCCTCGTGTCGCATCACGCCGACGCACAGCGCGTTGACCAGCGGGTTGCCCTGGTAGCAGGAGTCGAAGACGATCTCGCCGCCGATGTTGGGCAGGCCGAGGCAGTTGCCGTAGCCGCCGATGCCGGCGACGACGCCGGGCAGGACGCGGCGGGTGTCGGGGTGGTCCGCGGCGCCGAAGCGCAGCGGGTCCATGACGGCGACCGGGCGGGCGCCCATGGCGAGGATGTCGCGGACGATGCCGCCGATGCCGGTGGCGGCGCCCTGGTAGGGCTCGATGTAGGAGGGGTGGTTGTGCGACTCGACCTTGAAGGTCGCCGCGTAGCCCTGCCCGATGTCGACGACGCCGGCGTTCTCGCCGATGCCGACGAGCATGGCGTCGCTGGCCGGGGCCTTCTCGCCGAACTGCCGCAGGTGCACCTTGCTCGACTTGTAGGAGCAGTGCTCGGACCACATGACGGAGTACATGGCGAGTTCGGCGCCGGTCGGGCGGCGGCCGAGGATCTCGCGGATGCGCTGGTACTCGTCTTCCTTGAGGCCGAGTTCGGCCCAGGGCTGCGGGGTGTCCGGCGTCTCGGCCGCGTGCTTGGTGGTGTCGACGCTCATGCCTGAACCAGCTTCTTCAGAACGGAGGTGAAGAACCCGAGCCCGTCGGTGGTGGGGCCGGTCAGCGGCTCGACGGCGTGCTCGGGGTGCGGCATCAGGCCGACGACGTTGCCGGCGGCGTTGGTGATGCCGGCGATGTCGCGACGGGAGCCGTTGGGGTTGCCGCCGAGGTAGCGGAAGACGACGCGGCCCTCGGCCTCCAGCTCGTCGAGGGTGCGCTCGTCGGCGACGTAGCCGCCCTCGCCGTTCTTCAGCGGAACGGTGATCTCCTGGCCGGCGGTGTAGTCGGCGGTCCAGGCGGTGTCCGCGTTCTCGACCTTCAGCCGCTGGTCGCGGCAGACGAAGTGCAGGTGGTCGTTGCGGGTGAGCGCGCCGGGCAGCAGGTGCGACTCGCACAGCACCTGGAAGCCGTTGCAGATGCCGAGGACGGGCATCCCACCACGGGCCTGCTCGATGACGGTCTCCATCACCGGGGAGAACCGGGCGATGGCGCCGCAGCGCAGGTAGTCGCCGTAGGAGAACCCGCCGGGCAGCACGACGGCGTCGACCTGGTGCAGGTCGCGGTCGCGGTGCCACAGGGCGACGGGCTCGCCGCCAGCCAGGCGCACGGCGCGGCGGGCGTCGCTGTCGTCGAGTGATCCGGGGAAGGTGACCACTCCGATGCGGGTGGTCACCGGGCGGCCCCGGTGGGGGCGGTCGCGCCGGCGGCGGACTCCTCGACACGGACGGTGAAGTCCTCGATCACGGTGTTGGCGAGGAAACTCTCCGCCAGCTCCCGGATACGGGCGAGGGCGGCGTCGTCGACCGGACCCTCGACTTCCAGTTCAAAACGCTTGCCCTGCCGCACATCGGCGATACCTTCGAACCCCAGCCGGGGCAGTGCGCGCTGCACCGCCTGGCCCTGGGGGTCGAGGATCTCCGGCTTGAGCATGACGTCGACTACGACGCGAGCCACAGGTACTCCCGGTGGTGTTGGTGCTTGACGCTGCTCCGCTCAGCGTACCCGGGATGAAAATCTACCCGGGTAGATATGTGCGGTACGGGGTCACGTTCAGGTATCGGACACGCGATTACCGGCGCGAGAATGGTAAAAGGAACGTAGCTCCGTGATGCGGTCAGGCGGCGCGCGAACGGGGAAATTCACGGTCGCCCGGCGCCGCTCGGTGCAATACCGCGGCCCGTGTCCCGGAACACACTTGCAGACAATTGTTTTTGTCCGCCTCTCTTCGATCTTGCGGCGCCGGCACTCGGACCGCTCGGCCCGCACCGGATCGGGAGCGGTCATCCCGAAAGGACCGGTACACGTGGCACAGCAGGTAGTGGTCACCCTCTCCGACGACATCGACGGCGGGGCAGCCGCGGAGACGGTCGCCTTCGGCCTCGACGGCCGGTCGTACGAGATCGACCTCAACGCGGACAACGCCGAGCAGCTGCGCGCCGCGCTGCGGCCGTTCGTCGAGGCGGGCCGCAAGCAGACCCGCTCCGGCAAGTCCTACCGGCACACCTCCGTCGCGCCCGACCCGCGCGCGGTGCGCGCGTGGGCGGACTCCAACGGCATGGACGTGCCGGCGCGCGGCCGCATCCCGAAGAAGGTCTACGACGCCTTCAACGAGGCGCACTGACCGTCGCGTTGGGTCGGCGCCGGCCCCGGCGGCGGCCTGCCCGGTCACCGGCGCGGCGACCGCTCGCGACCCCTGCGGGGGCCGAACGGCGCCCGCCACGCTCCCGACTTGCCATCCACCCCGGGTGATCGGCTAGAGTCTGGAACACGCCGCGAGGGACAGGGCCGAAAAGCCCGGTCACCCCGGGGTTGTGCGGGCGTAGCTCAGTAGTAGAGCGCCCCTTTTCCAAAGGGGAGGCGCAGTGTGCAATTCCTGTCGCCCGCTCAGGTTCGCCGCACCATTCTTCGGAATGGTGCGGCGAGCATCGATCGAGAGATCGACCGCATTCCGTCGGTAACGGAAAAACGCGGACGTAGCTCAGTTGGTAGAGCGCAACCTTGCCAAGGTTGAGGTCGCCAGTTCGAACCTGGTCGTCCGCTCAGGATGGCGAAGGCCCGGTCCCCTCGGACCGGGCCTTCGTCGTGTCCGGGGGCTGCTCGCGATGTCCCCGCCCCGTGGGCGCGACGTCCCGGCGCCGTGGGCGCGATGTCCCCGCCCCGTGGGCGCGACGTCCCGGCGCCGTGGGCGCGATGTCCCGGCGCCGGGCCACCGGCCCCCGCCGACCCCCCGCTGACATTTGTCATGTCACGTCGTGACACCACGCACTGCCGAAGCCGCCCGGGGCGCGGAAAGCTGATGGACATGACTGAGCACGTGATCGAAGTGACGGGGCTGCGGCGGCGCTACGGCAGTGCCGCTTCCGGCGGCAGCAAGGCCGGCCGCAAGGGCGGGGTGACGGCGCTCGGCCGCAAGCGCGGCGGAGACACCGGCGCCGGAGGGTTCGAGGCCGTGCGCGGCCTGGACTTCCAGGTCCGCCGCGGCGAGGTCTTCGCGCTGCTGGGCACCAACGGCGCGGGGAAGACCTCGACCGTGGAGGTGCTGGAGGGGCTGGCGCGGCCGACGGCCGGAAAGGTCGCGGTGCTGGGACTCGACCCGTTCGCCGACCGTGCCGCGGTCCGGCCGCGGATCGGCATCATGCTCCAGGAGGGCGGCTTCCCCTCGGACCTGACGGTCGCCGAGACCGCCCGCATGTGGTCGGGCTGTGTGACCGGTGCCCGTCCGATCCAGGAGGCGCTGGAGCTGGTCGGTATCGAGGACCGCGCCTCGGTGCGGGTGAAGATGCTCTCCGGCGGTGAGCGGCGACGCCTGGACCTGGCGATGTCCCTGATCGGCTACCCCGAGGTGCTGTTCCTGGACGAGCCGACGACCGGCCTCGACCCCGAGGCGCGGCAGCAGACCTGGGCGCTGATCCGCCGGCTGCGTGACGCGGGCACCTCGATCATGCTGACCACGCACTACCTGGACGAGGCCGAGAAGCTGGCCGACCGGCTGGCGATCATGCACGAGGGGCAGATCGTGCACTCCGGCACCCCGGCCGAGGTCAGCGCCCAGCAGCCGAGCCGGATCAGGTTCCGGCTGCCGCACGGGGTGCTTCCCGCCCACCTGCCGACCTCGCTGCGGGCCGCGGCCCACGGCGACCAGATCGAGATCCGCACCCAGGACCTCCAGCGGGACCTGACCGAGCTGATGCTGTGGGCCCAGCAGCAGCACGTCGCGCTGGAGCAGCTCAACGCCCGTACCGCCTCGCTGGAAGAGGCGTTCCTCGACATCGCCCGGCAGCAGCCGCAGCTCGAAGGGGCCCTGTGATGAGCACCACCACCACCACCCGACCCGATTCCCCCCGTCCGGACGCGCCGCGCCCGGTGAAGCCCGCCCCGACCTCGTGGATGCGGCTCCCGGACAAGGCCGCCCGGCGCCGGATGGCGGCGCTGAGCCGCGCGGAGCTGACGCTGCTGGTGCGCAACCGCACCGCGCTGTTCGGCGCGTTGCTGATGCCGCTGCTGATGGTCGGCTTCCTCCTGACGATGGCCGACACCCTGGGCCTGGACGACGGCAACCTGCCGCTGGCGGCGGTGCTCGGTACCAGTGCGATCGGCATGGTGCTGCTGATGGCGGTCTACTCGACGCTGATCCCGGCGTACGTCGGGCGCCGCGAGGAGCGCGTGCTGAAGCGGCTGCGCACGGGGGAGGCGACCGACTCCCAGATCCTGGCCGGTACGGCGGTCCCGGCGGTGGTCCTGTCGCTGATGCAGTGCGCGGTGATCATCGTCGCCGGCTCGGCGCACCCGTCGCTGTCCACGCCGGTGCGGCCGGACCTGCTGATCGCGGGTGTGCTGCTCGGCACGCTGATGATGACGCTGATGGCGATCCTCACCTCGGCCTTCACCAGGACGGTGGAGAGCGCGCAGATCACGGCGATGCCCCTGTTCCTGCTGGCGATGGCCACATCGGGCATGCTGACCCAGCTGGACACCCTGCCGGACCGGATGGCCGACATCTTCCGGATGCTGCCGTTCACGCCGATCATGGACCTGGTGCGGGCCGGATGGCTGGACGCGGGCGGCGGCGACGTCACCCGGGCCCTGTTGCTGGCCGTGGCCTGGACTGTGCTGGCAGGCTACGGAATACGGCGCTGGTTCCGCTGGGACCCCCGGCAGTAGTCGCGAAGGCCGTCGGTGACCACCACCGGCGGCGCGGGGGCCGGGCGTCGGACGACGCCCGGCCGTGTCGCGTCCACAGCGGCGGGGGCCGCCGGGGATGACCGTGCCCGGCACCGGCGGCACCGGGGACGTCCGGCGCCACCAGGAGTCCGGTGCCACCGGGGGCGTCCGGCGGACCGGCGGTACGCGACTGAACGACCGAGGAGAGACACCGTGCAGCAGGCGCTGTCGGCCCTGAAGCGCTACCGGCGCACCAGCAGCCGCATCCACCTCCGGCACTACACCTACTTCGGCGTCTACATGATCTGCGCGACCGAGGCGTGGGTGCTCGGCGTCTGGGTGTTCGCCATCCGTGACATGGCGGAGCCGCCGGTGCGGCTGCTGCTGGTCGCGGTCGGCTGCGTCCACCTGTGGCTGCTGTTCACCACGACGTTCCACACGCTGCGCTCCTACCTGGGCGAGGGGAAGTGGCCCGACCGGCGGTTCGCGCTCTTCCTGGCGGTGACGCTGGTCGGGGTGGCGCTCGGCCTGGTCCTCATCGCGACGGGACGGACCGGCGAGAACGCGGTCGTCGTGCTGACCTGGTTCCCGATCTTCTTCAGCGGACCGGCGATGATGCTGTCCTCGTTGTGGCGCGGAATGGCCGTCACCGCGGTGCCGCTGGTCGTGGCGTGGCTGAGTATCGCGGCGCTGGACCCGCCGGGTGTGTCGATGGCGCAGTGGGTGCTGTTCTCGGTGAGCGGCTGTGTCTTCGTCGGCAGCATGTTCCGGACGTCCAGCTGGGTGCTGAAGATCGTCGAGGAGCTGCACCAGGCTCGGGAGACGCAGGCGCGGCTGGCGGTGGCGGAGGAGCGGCTGCGGTTCGGGCGCGACATGCACGACGTGCTGGGCCGCAACCTTTCGGTGATCGCGCTGAAGAGCGAGCTGGCGGTGCAGCTGTCGCAGCGCGGTTCGGCGGCGGCCACGGAGCAGATGGCCGAGGTCCAGCAGATCGCGCGGGAGTCGCAGCAGGAGATGCGGGCGGTGCTGCGCGGCTACCGGGAGGCCGATCTGACGGCGGAGATCGCGGGGGCGCGCGGCGTGCTGGAGGCGGCGGGCATCCGGTGCACGGTCACGCCGGGGCCGACCGCGAAGCTGCCGGAGGAGGTGGCGACCGCGCTCGGATGGGTGGTCCGCGAGGGGGCGACCAACGTGCTGCGGCACAGCGAGGCGGCGCGGTGCTCACTGCGGGTGGAGCTGCGCGAGGAAGCCGTCACGGTGGGGACGGGAGGCACGGGCCCGGCGGACCCGGCGGACCCGGCGGACCCGGCCCGGACGGAGGAGGCGGCACCTCCGGAGGGGACAACGCCCGCGGAGGGGACCGCGGTCACGGAGGAGGCGGCGGTCCCGGGGGAAGCCGCGGCCGGCTCGGGCGGGCTGCGGCTGGCGTCGCTGCGCCAACTGGGCACCCGGATCGGCGCGGTGGGCCGCCCGGCCGGAGCGTCGCGCGCCGGCGTGGGCGCGACGGGCGGCCCGGTGGCCGTGCTGACCATGGAGAACAACGGGGTGGCCGGCTCGGCACGGGACGCGCGGCGGCGCGCCGGGTCGGGTCTGGCCGGACTGCGGGAGCGGCTCGGAGCGGTGGGCGGCACGCTCACCGCCGAGCCCGGTTCGGACGGCACCTTCCTGCTGACGGCACGCGTTCCGTGCCCGCCGGCGGGCGAGCGAGAGCGGAGCGATGAGGGAACCCAGTGAGTCCGAGACGGCGGACACGGCGGAGGCGGCGGAGGCGGCGGAGAGCGGGCGGG
>NZ_BHZI01000123.1 GCF_004305975.1 Streptomyces otsuchiensis | reverse complement strand
CGGGTCAGCTCCTCTTGCGGCGGGGACGGCGGGGGCCCCGGCCGGGGCGGCGCCGCCGGAGACGGCGAGCAGACGGGAGGGCAGCCCGGCCAGCAGGTGCCGGGCGACCTTGCCGGAGGCCGTACGGGGAACCGCGTCCACGGCCCGCACCTCGACGGGCACCTTGTACGCGGACAGCTGCTCGCGGCAGTGCCGCAGGAGCGCTTCACCCTCCGCGCCGGACGCCGCGCTCTCCGCGCCGTCCGCGCCGCCCGCGTGGTCCGCGCCCCCCGCGCCGTCCGTGTCCGGCACGACGTACGCGATCGGCACCTCGCCCAGGATCTCGTCGGTGCCGGGCCCGGCGGCCGCGTCGGCGAGGCCGGGATGGGACCGCAGCACCTCGTCGATCTCGGCGGGGTAGATGTTCTGCCCGCCGCGCACGATGAGTTCGGAGAGCCGTCCGGCGATGGTGAGGTATCCGGAGGCGTCGCGGGTGGCGAGGTCCCCGGTGCGGTACCAGCCGTCGGTCAGCGCCTCGGCGGTGGCCTCGGGCTGGTTGTGGTAGCCGGCCATCACGTTGGGGCCGCGCACCCACACCTCCCCCGCCTGGCCGGGGGCGGCCTCGCGGCCCGTTTCGGGGTGCACCAGCCGTACGTCGAGGCCGGGCAGCGCCAGGCCGCAGGAGCCGGGGACGCGGGTCCCGGTGGGCCAGTTGGTGGTGATCGGCCCGCAGGTCTCGGTGGTGCCGTAGCTGTCGAGCAGCGGCACACCGAACCGCTCCTCGAACTCCCGCCGCAGCCCGGCGCTTCCGACGGACCCGGCGGTCAGGCACAGCCGCAGTCCGGCGCCGATGCGCGAGTCCTCCTCGGCGGCGCGCAGGAGCTGCTGGTACATGGCGGGCACGCCGGCGACGAACGTGTAGTGGCCGTCGCGGAGTTCGTCCAGGATCTCCTCGGCGGCGAAGCCGCTCGTCAGATAGGCGCTCGCGCCGACGGCGGTGACACCGAGGGTGCCCAGATGGTGGCCCAGGCAGTGGTGCAGGGGCAGCGGCCACAGCACGGTGTCGTCTCCGCTGAGGCCGAGGATCGGCGCGTAGCAGGCGGCGATGGTCCACAGGGAGTTGCGCACCGAGGAGAGGACGCCCTTGGGACGCCCGGTGGTGCCGGAGGTGTAGAGCATGAACGCCGGGTCGTCGAGCCCCAGGGAGTCGCGGGGCGCGGGGGCGTCCCGGTCCTCGGCGAGCCTCTCCAGCTCCCAGGTCTCGAACGGCGGGCGCGGCCCCGGCTCCTGGTCGCCCTCGGCGACGACGACCCGCAGCGGCCCGGGGGCGACCCGGGCGATCTGTTCCAGATGGGCGGCGTCGGTGATGACGGCGACGGCGTCGCTGTCGGCGAGCAGGTACGCCAGCTCTCCGTCGGAGGAGGACGGGTTGACGGGTACACCGATGGCCGCCGCGCGCGCCACGGCGAGATAGGACTCGACCATGGGGACCCCGTTGCCGAGGCAGATCACCACGCGTTCTCCGGGCCCGACGCCGACCTCGGCGGCCAGCCCGGCGGCGACGCGCGACGTCCGCGCCTCCAGCTCCGCGTACGTCACGGCGCGCCGGGCGTCGCGGTAGGCGATCCGGCCCGGCGCCGCGGCGGCGTGACCCCGCAGCAGTTCGTGGACGGGCCGGATCAGCTCGGTCTGGAGCATGCGTCATACCTCGTTCGCTCGGCCGGATCATCCGAGGCGGCACGCGGTCGCGGTGGCGGTCGCGGTCCTCCCGCCACGGTAGGAACGGCGCGAGCCGTCCTTGCAGAGGAAGAAGGCCACCGCGCGGCCATCACCCGGCAATCCGCCGCCGGTGGCGGGCACGCGTTACCGGCAGATGGGCCGGTGCTGGAAGTACCTCAGTGCGCCCGCCGCCCGCCGCTCCTAGCCTCGGCTGCGGTAGCCGCCCACACCGCAGCCGGGGAGCCCCCATGACGTCGTCGGTACAGCCGATTCCTGTACTGAGCAGCCGCATTCTGCCGTCCTCGGCGGACGGGGACCTGCCCCGGCTCGGATCGCTCACCTATCTCAACGCGCCCGACTCCCGGCCTGACGGTGTCCCGACGGAACTGACCGTGGAGGTGGGCCCGCACGGCGAGTCGGCGACCGAGATGTGGACGGCGGGCGAGCCGGTCCTGCGCGGGGAGTACGCGGGCATCCGTTACGCGGCGTGCCGTGAGTTCCTGTTCTGCACCGGCCGGATCGAGGAGGGCGGCGCGTACGCCGACGCCACGCACCGGTTCTACGAGGACGTCTTCACCCTCCTGGCCCGGCTCGGCTACCCGCGTCTGGTGCGGGTGTGGAACTACATAGGCGACATCAACGGCTCCACGAGCCAGGGGCAGGAGATCTACCGCGACTTCTGTGTGGGCCGCAGCCACGCCCTGGAGCAGCTCGGCATGCTCCACGGCATGCCGGCGACGACCGTCATCGGCGTGCGGGGCGGCGGCATCGGCTTCGCGATGATCGCGGCGCGCACGGTGGAGCCGGTCAACGTGGAGAACCCCCGGCAGATTCCGGCGTACCGCTATCCGCCGCGATACGGCCCGCGTTCCCCGAACTTCTCGCGCGCCACCTACGTCCCGTCGCCGGAGGCGGGGGGCCGGGGCACCGCGTTCGTGTCGGGGACGGCGAGCATCATCGGCCATGAGACGGTCCACGTCGGTGACGTCCGCGCGCAGGCCCGCACCACGCTGGAGAACATCGAACTCCTCATCGGCGCACCGAACCTGGCCCGCTACGGGGTCGAGGACGGATTCGGCCTGGAGGACCTGCGGCGCGTGAAGGTGTACGTCCGGCACGCCGAGGACATCCCCGCCGTGCAGGCGGTCTGCTCCCGGCTGCTGCCGCCGTCCTGCGCCGCGGTGTACCTGCAGGCGGACGTGTGCCGCCGTGACCTGCTGGTGGAGATCGAGGGCCTGGCGGCCTGACCTCGCGGAACCACGCCCGCGTGGACCCGGCCGCCGGGCGGTGGGGGTGACCCGGAGTCCGGGTCACCCCCACCGTCGTTCGGCGGCGCCCGCTCAGGCCGAGCTGATGGAACCGCCGAACCGGGCACCCGTGGCGGCGACCGCACGCCCCGCGCCCGCCCAGGGCCCGAGGGAGACGACCGACTCGTCCGGCCGCGCGTTGACGGCGGCGGCGAACTCCTCGGCCCGCCCCGGGTTCCCGCCGAGGTCGGCCAGGAGCGACCGCCACTGCTCGGGCTCCCCGCTCCCGGCCGGGGTGAGCCTGGTGCCGAAGTGCTCCAGCCGCCGCCCGGTGCTGAGCAGCGACGCCAGCAGGCGGGTGAGCGCGGTGTCGGGGAGCGGGTCCAGGACCAGGTGCATGGTGTTGGTGAACCGCTCGTGCCAGGGGGCGAGTCGCGCCCCGAAGCCGGGACGGCCGGCGGCGACGACCAGCACCGGCAGGGGGCCCGGCACTCCGGTGAGCACGGCCAGGGCGGGGGCGAGACCGTCGTCGGCCAGGTGGACGTCGTCGAGCAGCAGCACGGTCGGACGGGAGCGCGCGATCCGGCGCAGCACGGTCACACAGGCGTCCACGGCGTCGGGGTGCCCGGCGGAGTCGGGGACGAGGCCGAGCGCGTGCCGGACGCCGGGCAGGACGTTGTCGTGGGCCGTCCCCAGGGCGGCGACGCAGTCGGCGAGCCGCCGTTCCGCCTCGGCGGGGTCATCGGTGCGGTGCAGACCCAGGTGGTCCCGGATGACGTCCCCGAGGATGCTCGCTGCGGTGGCGCGCTTCCCCGGGCCGGCCGTCGCCCGCAGGACGACGGCGCCGTCCTCGGAGCCGTCCGCCGCCCGGTGCGCCAGCTCGGCCAGCAGCCGTGTCTTGCCGATGCCGGGGACGCCCAGCAGGGTGGCGAGGCCGGGGGTGCCGGCCTGGGCGACCCGCCGGAGCATGCCCTGGAGCAGGTCCATCTCGGCGGTGCGCCCCACGAACGGCCCGGTCAGCCGGTGCGGTTGGGGGCGGGAGGCGAGGGTGAGCCGGGGCGGTGCGGGCCGGTCGGCGGTGGTGTCGATGCGCAGGTGGCCGGGGACGGTGACGGCTGCGAGGCGGCGGCAGCTGTCGAGGACGCCGGCTTCGACCAGCGGCACCGACTCGGCGGTGCCGTTGTGGGAGACCACCGCCTCGCCGGAGTGCATGGCGACCCGGATGGAGACGTCGGGGCAGGACTCCGACGCCCAGCGGGTGATGGCGCCGACGGCGGTCAGGGCGCGTTCGGCGTGGTCGGTGAGATACCGGGTGGCGCCGAAGTAGCCGCACCAGGAGGAGCCGGGGCCGGGGGCGGCCACCCCGCCGCAGCGCTGGATCTCCTCCTGGACGAACCGTTCCACTGCCTCGGTGGCGGCGTCGGCGGTGACCATCACGACGGTGATGTCGCGTCGTTCGGCCCGCCCGCCGCCCGCGTCGGGCTGCGCCGCCGGCGTCCCCTCGCCGCTCCCCTGCCCCTCGGGGGCGGGGGCGGGGGCCGACTCCGGCGTTCCGGGTGCTCCGGACGGACCGGGCGTGCCGGGTGAACCGGCCGGGCCGTGCGGCCCGGCCGCCACCGGTACCCCGGCCGCGTGCGCCGGAGCCACCGCGCTCAGCGGGTACGGCGTGGCCGGCGCCGGGGCCGGGCCCGTCAGCCGGGCGGGCGGGGAGCCCAGCTGGAGACGCGGGTCCTGGTTGAGGATGCCGTACTCCAGGGACTTCAGCTCCTCGCCCGGCTCGACGCCGAGTTCGGCCACCAGCCGGGTGCGCAGGGTGCGGTAGGCGGCCAGAGCCTCTCCCTGCCTGCCGGAGCGGTACGCGGCCAGCATGATCAGCCCGCACAGCCTTTCCCGCAGCGGTTCAGCGGTGGCCGCGAGGGCGAGGTCGCCCATGACCTGGTGGTGCAGTCCGCAGGCCAGCTGTGCCTCGAAGAGGTCCTCGACGGCCGCCTTCCGGCTCTCCTTCAGAACGGTCGCCTCGGGCCAGTCGTAGCCGAGTTCGACGAGGTCGGCCAGCGGGTCGCCGCGCCACAGGGCCAGGGCCTCGCGCAGGGATCGGGCCGCCGCCTCGGGCTCCCCCTCGCGCAGCTGGGCCCGGCCGCGGCTGACGAGGTCGTCGAAGCAGCGGCGGTCGATGCGGTCGGGGGCGGTGTGCAGCAGGTAGCCCGGCGGGTGGGTGAGCAGCAGGGGGGTGTCGGGGCCGGTGTCGACGGAGAGCAGGTTGCGCAGTCCGGACACGGCGTTCTGGATCATCTTGCGTGCGGTGCGCGGCGGGTCAGCGCCCCAGATCGCCTTGAGCAGGGCGCTGGTGGCCATGGCCTCGTTGTCGCGCAGCAGCAGCGACCCGAGGACGGCTCTCTGGCAGGTACCTGACACTGAGAGATCCGCTCCGCCGTGCTGGACGCGGAGCGGTCCGAGTATCGAGAAATCCATCGTTTCTCCGTGAGCATCCGCCGGGGCGGCTGTGACGCCGCCACGGCTTGGTGTGGGGGGAGCGTCGGATCCACGGGACGTGGGGAGCCCGTCGCCGGGACGCAGCACGCGCAGCGCGTACGCCTTGGCGACCAGGGCGGTCCGGTTCGGCACGGCGAGCTTCCGCAGCATCGTGCCGATGTGGTATTCGACGCCTTTGCGACTGAGTGACAGCCGTTGGGCGAGCTGCCGGGCGGAGTGGCCGGCCGCCAGCTCCGCCAGGATGCGCCGGTGCACCGGGCTGAGACGTGGGTCGGGGTCGCCCCGCCCGGTGTCCGTCTCGCCGCCCGCGGCACCGCCGTCGGGGGGAGTGCCGTGAGCGGCGGGCGGCCGGCCGGGCCGGCCACGTACCCGGTGGGCGCGGCCGCCGGGCCGCGGGGAACCGTCGTCGGGCGGTCTGCCGGAGCACGGCGGCCCGTCGCGGGCCGGCGGTCTGCCGGTGGTCGGCGGCCAGGCCCCGGGAGTGAGCACCCCCATGTCGTACGCCCGCGCGACGAGCGCCACCCGGTTGGGTGCCCGCAGCCGGCGCAGCAGGGAACTCACGCGGTACTCGACGCCCTGACGGCTCAGATGCAGCCGCGAGGCCAGCTGAACCGTGGAGAGGCCGGACGCCATCCCCGCGATCATCCGCACGTCGAGCGCGCCGAGGAGCACGCCGCCGGGACCGGTGGCGGCCGTACCGTGCCGCCCTCCGCGCTCCGTCTCTCCCCCCGCCGGGGCGTCACGGCCGCCCGCGCCGGGGGGAGGTCCGGACCGGCGCCGAGCGGCGAGAGCGCCCGAAGGCCGCCGCATCACGGCCCGCTGGACGGGGAGGCCGCGGGGACCGTGAGGGACTCCATGCCCGTTTCCGGTGGGTGGCCGCCCCGGAAGCAGCCCGTTTCGGCGGCCGCCCGGGAACAGCCGGTCCGCCCGGGCCGGGGAGCGCGACCATGGGCGGCGCCGTGGTTCCTCGTGGGACCGTGGCTCCTCATGGCGCCGGGAGCGGCGGGGCGGGCACTGCCCGTCCGCCCTCCGGCCGTGGTGATCTGGTACATGATCGCCCTTCGTGCCTTGGACACTGGTACGCGACGTGCGCACGTGACGCGATGTGCGGCGGGCCGGGGGGCGCCCGGTACCACCGCCCGGACAGCGGCGCACACGCCACCGCGCGGGAGACATGCGGGGGACAGCCGGGGACGGGCGGGGAACCGTCCGGGACCGGGACACCCGAGGGTCGGAGAACAGCCGCGAACCGGGCCCGCCACGTCCCCGCGGATACGGGTGTGCGGCGATCCCGGCGCCGTCGCCGACACAACACCGGTATTACCAAGGGCACCCTCGGGGGTAAACCCGAATTCGATGCCCGTTTGGTGCCCGAGTTCCCTCGGAGGGGGTGACCCGACCGAGCGAACGTGTTCTCCTGTCCAGATTTCCCGGAACCAACCCCCGGCCTTGTCACCTGCATTGTTTGCCGGTTTCCGTGAGGGAACTCTAAGGATTTTCAGCCAACGGGGTCAACACGCTCCGGCCCGCGCCGGGCTGATCCTGTGGGGCGCCCGTGGAAGGTTCGGTTCTACGCCGGGAAGGGGCGTGACTGGTTCGGTACGGTCGGAAAACCGCAAATCAGCGCCGGGCCACGGCCGGTTCGGGGCTTCGGTACGGTCGGAGCCACAGGTGCGCTCAGGGTCCCGGGAGAAGGACGGGCCCGCCCTCACCCGGCGGTGTTCAACTCCGTTTCATAGAGATGCGCGGACAGGCCGCGCCTGCCCTTTACTCCGAATTTGCGGTAGACGTGCGTGAGGTGCTTCTCCACCGCTCGAACGCTCACTTTGAGTTCGGCCGCAATTTCCCGGTTGGTGAATCCGGTGACCACCAGGAGCGCCACCCGGTTCTCGGTGCGGGTCAGTGTGGCGCGCACCGGCCCGGCGCTGCGCACCGGGCCGGGCGCCGCCCGGTCGACGGGCCAGGGGGCACCGCAGGACTCGGCCAGCTCTCCGGCCTCCCGCAGCACCTCCCGGGCCTCGGCGCCGTCGCCGAGAAGACGCCCCAGGTCCCTGAGGGCCATGAGGAGTTCCAGCTCGTTGGCGGAGCCACGGAGGACGGCGACCGACTCACGCAGCATGCCGACGCGTTCGTCCACGCCGTCGGTGCGGGCCAGCAGCCGCAGGGCGCGTCCGACACCGACCGGCGCGCCCCACTCCCGGGCCCGCGCGTACTCCTCGGTGGCGAGGGCCCGGGCGAGGTGGTGGTCTCCGGTGCGCTGGGCGAGTGAGACGGCCCAGGGGCGCCAGGGGAAGAGGACGGGGTTGCGCCATCCGACGCTCTCCAGCTGCCGTCCGCACTCCATCGCGGTCTCCAGCGCGGCGGCGGGGTCGCCGGCACGGGCCTGTTCGGGCATCCGGAGCATCCCGGCCAGCACACCCTGGAGCGGTGAGAAGGCGGAGCCGCGGGCCTCGGCCGCGACGAGTGAGCCGAGCTGCACATCGCGGGCGGACAGCGCCACCGCGCACAGGACACCGAGGACGAAGTCGCGGTTCTCCGCCCCGACCGTCCCGGCCGCGGTGAGGACCCGTTCCATCTCCTCCCGGGCCCGGGGCAGCCGTCCCCTCGCCACGTGCAGGAGCGCGCGCTGGGAGTGGCGCAGGGCGTCGGACCCGCCGGGGGCGGGGCGTTGCTCTGCGGCGTTCAGCCAGGGCTCGGCGGCTTCCACGGCGTCGGCGGCCATCAGGGAGAACAGCACCAGCTGGATCACCGACCCGGGCCCCGGCACGGAGGCCGGTTCCCTCTCCAGGATGGAGCGGGCCCGCCGCGCGACCTCGGAGGCCTCCGCGCCCGCGCTGAGCGTGGCTGCGTGCAGCAGGACGGCCAGCAGTTCCCGTCCGCCGCCCGAGCCGTCCGCTCCGTCCGCCGTGCGGAGCCTTCCGGTGGCGTCGGTGAGCCGCCCGGGGTCCGCCAGCCCTGCGTACCGCAGCCGTGCCTCCACCCGCAGCGCCTCCTCCCCGGGCGTCCCGCCCGCCGGGCCGGAGGCCGACAGTTCGTCGGCGGACGCCCGGAGCAGTTCCACTCCGGCGGGGGTGAGCGGCGCGACCACGCAGGGCGAGAGCACCAGGACGGCCTCGGCCCGTTCGGCGGCGGTGGGGAGCAGGGGCAGTGCCTGCGCCAGATGGGACTCGGCGGCCGGCGCGTCGGAGTGGATTTCCGTCGCCGCGAGTTCGACGAGGAGGCGGGCCCGGGTCGGTCCCTGCTCGGGCACGTCGAGCAGTGCGCGCCGCAGATACCGGACGGCGCGGTCGGGCGCCCCGCGGCGCCGGGCGCTGTCGGCGGCGTCCCGCAGGACGGGTACGGCCCACGGGCACCCGCCCCCGGCGACGGACTCCAGCTGGGCCGCCACCTCTTCGGCCGGGCGGCCGAGTTCGTACAGCAGCCGCGCGGCGTCCGTGTGCCGCTGCCGCCGCTCCGCGGCGTCCATGGCGTACTCGACGGCCTCGCGTACCCCCGGCTGGACGTATCGCGCCGCTCCCCGGTCCTCCCCCACGCCGCCTTCGACCAGGCCCAGCCTCCTCAGGGAGCGCAGGGCCGAGACGGTCCCCGCGTCGTCGAGTCCGGCGAGTCTCGCCAGAAGCGGGCGGAGCACGCTGCCGTCCTGCACTGCCACGCGCAGGGTGGCCAGTGCCGAGGCGGTCTCGCGGACGGCACGGGGCTGATGGCCGAGGCCGCTCACCACCCGGTCGCGCAGCTGCTCGGGCCGGGCGGCGCGCACCAGCGGGACGTGCGCGGCGAGGGGCGGGCGCCCGGTGCCGCCCAGCTCCGACAGCAGGGACATCAGGAAGAGCGGACGCCCGCACGCCGTCTGATGGCAGGCGCGGACGAACTCCTCGTCGGCGGGCTCCCCGAGAAGCTCGCGGACCAGCCGTCCCGTCGTGGCGAGGCTGAGGGGGGCGGGGCGCAGTACCCGGTCGGCGCTCTCGACGATGTCCCGCACCAGGCCGTCGCGTGCCCCGGGGTCGCCGTCCCGCACAGTGCACACCAGAACCAGCGGCGGTCCGTCGGGACGGGCGGCGACGTGGGCGAGCCACCGCAGGGAGGGGGCGTCCGCCCACTGCAGGTCGTCGACGAGGACCAGCGGGGGCGCGTGCGCGCCGGGTTCGGCCAGCAGGGACCGCACGGCTTCGGCGACGGCGCCGGGATCTCCCCCCGTGCCGGCGGTCCCTCCGTTCTCCTCCGTCAGCTCCAGGGCGTGTTCGACCCGGGCCGCCCAGCGCCCGTGCTCCCCGGGCGCCTCGCCGTGTGGACCGTCTTCGCCCGGGGTTCCGTCGCCGCCCCGGGGGCCGTCGAGGAGAAGACCGTCGAGCAGCTGCCGGACCACGCCGAACGACAGGTCGCGCTCCTCGGGCACGGCGGTCGCCCACAGGGTGCGCACCTCGCCGGGCGCCACACACCGGGGCAGCCGGTGCAGCAGGGCCGACCGCCCGATGCCCAGCGGCCCGGCCACCACGTTCAGCGAGGAGAGCCCACCGGTCGCGTCAGCCAACGCCTCCCGGATCGCGTCCAGTTCGGCGTCCCGCTGGACCAGCATCGAGTTCACTGTCCTTCCGTGTCCGTGGGGCGACGAGCGCGCGGAGTTCCAGGCGCCCGCTGACGCTCAGCTTGCGGTAGGCGCGCGTGAGCCGCAGTTCGACCGCGCGGATGGAGATCTCCAGCAGCGCGGCGATCTCCCGGTTGGTGTCGCCGCGTCCGACGAGCAGGGCGGCCTGCTGTTCCGCCGCCGAGAGCGCGTCCCAGCCGGGGACGGATTCGGCGCCGGTGGCGGCTCCGGCGAGGACGCGGGCCCGGTCCGCCATGGGGGCGGCCGGGTAGGCGGCGGTGAGGGTGGTCAGTTCCTCCAGGGAGGCAGCGGCCCGCGGGTCGCCGGCGGCGGCACCGAGCTGGAGACCGGCCAACTCGGCCAGTACGCGCGTGTACTGGGGGCCGGTGGGTCCCGACCGGGCGTGGGCCATGGCCGATCCGACCCGGTCCAGCCGGTGCGCGCCGCCGCCGGCCGGAGGGGCCGGTTCGGTCTCCTCCTGTACGGCGGCGAACTCCGCCCAGGCGAGCGCGCTTCCGGCGCCCCAGCGGCGGGCGCGGGCCCGCTCGCACTCGATCGCCTCCCGCGCCTCGGCTTCCCTTCCGAGGGCCCGCAGGGCGAAGGCCGCGACCGAACGCCAGGGGATGAGGGCGGGGTTGAGATGGCCACGGCTCTCCAGCAGACGCCCGCACTCGTGCAGTTCGTCGACGGCCTGGCGGAGGCGGCCGTCGGCCAGGGCGATCGCGCCGCGGGCGAACAGCAGCCACGGCTGGTGCTCGCCGCACCGGGCGACGGTCGGCAACGGCGCGGTCGCCCACTCCCGCGCCCGACGGCCGCGCCCGGCCTCAAGATCGACGAAGGCACGGAGCCCGTGGAGGTAGGGGGTCAGCACGCGGGATCTGCTGGTGGCCGCGACCGCGCTCGCGGCCGCCTCCAGATCCCGTTCGGCCTGGGCGAGACGACCGCGCCGCAGGTTGATCTCGCCGCGCAGCGCGAGGAGATGGGGCCGGGCGAGCCGCAGGGGGGCGGCGTGGAGCAGGCCGAGCTGCCGGTCGATGGCGGCCTCGGCCTCCTCGGGGACGTCGGTGAGGGACAGTGCGCGGCAGGCGGCCAGCACGAGTTGCACCGACTCCCCCGGCCCTCTCGTGCGGTTCGCGCCGGCGTGCCCGGTTCCGTCCTCCGCTGCCGTCCCGTCGCCGAGAGCGGTGCGGGCCAGCTCCACGGACCGCTCCATCTCCTCTCCGCGCAGCGCCAGTTGCCAGGCGCGGACCGCCGCCTGGGTGCGCGGGGACGGCCGGTCGGGCAGCTCCGGCAGCGGTGGCAGGCCGATCCCCTCACGCCGCCCGGTGGGGTCCGCTGCCCACAGGAGGGCCAGCAGCGTCTCGCTCCCACCGTCCCCGGCCTCCCCCAGCGCGTCGGTGAGGGCACGTCCGAGGGCGCCGCCCCCGGTAATGCCGAGGTCGGCGGCCCGGAGACGGACGGCGGCCGGAATGCCCGGGGTGCGGACGATACGCGCGATCCGGGCGTCGCCGGTCTCGGGCCGGGTGACCAACAGCGCGGCGGCGGACTCCACTTCCAGAGCCGCCCGGCGCCCGGGGTCGGCCTCCCGCTCCGCCAGCCGGTCGAGCAGCCGCGCGGCCCGGCCGTGGTCGTCGTGCCGCGCCGCGTCGCGGGCGGCGCGGCGCAGGGTGCGGTCGGCCCACGGGCCTTCGGCGTCGGCACGGTCCGGGCGGGCGGCGAGCAGCAGGTCGGCCACGGCACGGTCCCCGGCCCCCGCGACGTGGGCGTGGCGGGCGGCGCGGGCGAACAGCCCGGCCCGCTCGTTCTCGCCCAGCTCCTCCAGCAACCGGTCCCGGATGCCGGGGTCGACGGTGAACCGGCCGCCGGGGAGCCGGCGTACGCCGGGAAGCTCCGCCAGGCACCGCGTCGCCGGGCCGGTCTCCGTCCCGTCGCCGGTGGCGACCGAGCGCACGGCGGCGAGGTCGAGGTGCTGCCCGCAGACGGCGAGGGCCGCCACCAGCGACCTGGTCCCGGCGCCGTGTCCGCGCACGGCGGCGAGCAGGTGGTCACCGAGGACGGCGCGGCCGATCTCCCTTAATGCGCGGGCCCGTTCGGCGTCCGGGGGAAGGCCGGGGGCGGCGAGGCGCAGCAGGAGGTCGTGCAGGACGGCGGGGTGCCCGCCACTGACCCGTGCGGCCTCATCGGTGAAGGTGTCGTCGGCGGGTCCGCAGAGCAGCGCGACGAGTCCGGCGATCTCCTCGTGGGGCAGCGGCGCCAGACGCAGATGGTGGGCGGGCGGTCCGAAGGCGGAACCGACCGCCCCGAGCCAGCCGGTCCCGTCACCGGGCCCGGTTCCCACGGTTCCCGCGCACACCACGGCGATCCGTGCGGGCGTGGAGCGGCGCAGCAACGCCTGGAGCTCGCGGAGGGAGCGCGGGTCGAGCCACTGGGCCTCTTCGACGGCCAGGAGCAGGGGCCGCGACCGGGTGGACCGCAGCAGCCGCGTCATCTCTCCCCCGGCCCCGGGCGTGCCGCTGTCCGGGAACAGCGGAACCCGGGGAGCGGCCGCGCCGGGCAGGCCGGTCTCCCGACGCGGTGCGCGGCTGTGCAGGACCCGGTGTCCGAGTGCCCGCGCCCTCTCGACGGCGAAGCCGACGAGAGACTCCTGCCCGGCTCCGCCGCCGCCCGCCAGCGTGAGGAGCGAGCCCCCGCCCACACCGGTCCCGAGGTCGTCGACGACGCGGGCGAGCACGGCCCGTTCCCTGACCCGCAGACAGGCGGGCAGCGGGGCGCCGCCCACCGCCGGCCAGGGGCGGCACGCCGAAGTGGACTGCCCCCGGGGGCCGTTCACGCCACCACCACCCATCTACCGCGTCCTGCCCAGGTGGCTGTCGGCGCTCGATCCGCTCTCGCGCGGGGCCGCGCGCGACCCGTCCCGCCGGTCTCCCCAGACGTCGGCGCGCTCCCCGGAGAGTTCCTTGCCGCCCCGCACCGCCCGCAGCGCCACGGCGAGTTGGTCGCGGCGGTGGACGCCGAGCTTGCGGTAGACGTTGGTGAGGTGGGACTCCACGGTGCGCACGGTGACGAAGAGCTGGCGGGCGATGTCGCGGTTGCCGGCACCGGAGATGGCCAGGCCGGCGACCTTGAGTTCCGAGGAGGTCAGCAGCCCGACGGGCGGCCTGCCGGTGCCGCGGCCGGGGCGGCCTCCGGCGGTGGCGAGGGCGCGTCGTGAGCTCTCGGCCAGGGCGAGGGCTCCGCACTCCACGGCGAGTCCGGCGGCGCGGCGCAGTCGTTCTCGAGCACCGGCGTCGTCGCCACGCACCAGCAGTGCCACACCGAACTGATGCTGTGCACGGGCGTGTTCGGTGACGGCAGGGGAGTCGGCGAGGTGGTGGACGGACTCCGCGAGGAGTTCCAGGCCGGCGTCGCCGGGGGTGAGGGCTCCCTGTGCGAGGGCGGCGAGTCCGAGGGCGCGGGGGGTGTCCCAGAGGCGGGCGCGTTCCGCCCCCTGTTCGGCGAGCGGGCGGCCCTCCTCGGGCCGGCCGAGCTCGGCGAGCACGAGGCAGGCATCGGTCCACCAGGGAACGATGACGGGGTTGAGGGCTCCGGCACCGTCCTGGGCGAGCCCGCACTGACGCAGCAGGGCGAGAGCGGGAACGGGGTGGCCGGCGGCCCAGTAGGCGCGTGCCCGGGTGTGGAGGCACAGCAGGTCGGTGAGGGCGCAGTCGTCGGGTTCGGTGCGCCCCTCCTCGTTGAGGACCCGCCAGGCCCGGCGGGGTTCACCCCGGTCGACGTGGACGGCGGCGAGGACGGCCTGCGCGAGCATGCGGCGGGTCCCGGCTGTGCCACCGGCCGCGCCCGCGGCGGTGCGGGCGGCGGTCAGGGCGGCGCGGGCCTCCGTCGCGGCGGCGAGGACGGCGCCACCGCGTTGCAGCACCAGGGAGCGCATGGAGGCGGCGAACGCCTGGAGCCAGGGAGGGGGTTGGTCGCCGCCTCGGAGCAGCATGAGGTCCAGGGCCTCGTGGGCGCGGTTCGTCTCGTCGGCGAGGGCGAAGGTGGCGGCGAGGGTGAAGTGCAGCCAGGGCGGCTGGTGCCGGGCGGGGAACGCCTGCACCTGCCGGACTCCGTCGAGAGCGCTCTGCCGGGACTGGCCGGCGAGGGCGGTGTGCAGGGAGGACAGGGCGGCGGCCTGGAGCCGGTCGGCGCCGCAGGGATAGGCGGCGGCGCCGGTGAGGGAAGGCTGCGGGGCTTCGGCGGCCGCCTCCCGGACGGGGCTGCCCATGAGCAGCAGGACGGCCCGGACCTGGTCGCGCAGCCGGGGGTCGGCGCCGGGACCGGAGCGCAGGACGCTCCAGCCCGCCTCCAGGGCCGCGAGGGCCTCCGCGCGGCACTCCTCGGGCAGGGCGACGGATATGCAGGCCATGGCGTACTGCACGGCGATGGCGGCGCGCGCGGCCGGGTCGGGGGTGCTGGCGAGGGCGGCACGGAAGTGGGGGATGGCGGCGAACGGGGCGTCGAAGGAGGTGACGAGGGCGAGCTGGACGAGGGCGGGGGTGTCGTCCGGTTCGGTCTCCAGCACGCGGTGCAGGTAGCGGGCGGCGTCGGCGCGTCCACCGCGGCGCTCGGCCTCGGCGGCGGCGCGGCGCAGGACGGTGGCCGTCCAGCGCTCCTCATTGGCGGGGGTGTGCGCCAGGTGCCGGGCGACCTCCTCGGCCGGGCGTCCGGTGTCGCTCAGCAGCAGGGCGGCACGGGCGTGGAGGGTCGCGCGGCCGGGTCCGAGCCGTTCGAGGAGCGCGGCTCGTACTGCGGGGCGGAGGGCGGGCCCGTCACCGGGGGCGACGGCTCCCGCGTGGCGGAGGAACCGGCCCACCTCGGCGACCCGGGCGGTGTCGACGTCGGCGAGGGCGGCGGCGAGGCGGGCACCGGCCTCGTCGTCGGGTTCGGTATCCGCGCCGGCTCCCAGGTCGAGGGTTGCGGACTCGATGTGCGCGGCGGGGGCGTCGTACGCGGCGGGGGCGTCGTCGTTTCCGACGTCGGCGAGGAGGGCGAGCGCGGTGGCGACGCGCCGGACGTCCTCCGGTTCCCCGTCCAGCAGGCGCAGCACCGCACGGGCGGCCAGCTCTCCGCCGGTGTCCGTGGCCTGCCGGGCTCCGGCCTCGTCGGGGCTGACCCGGGCGCCGCGCAGGGCGCGCAACAACCGTACGGCCGTGCCGGGATGACCGCTCACGGCGTCGGTGACGGCGGCCACGAAGCGGGGGTGGACGGGCCGGCCGTACACCTCCTCGGCGAGCCCGCGCACGGCGTCGGCGTCCAGCGGCGGGAGGGGGATCACGGTCACGGCGGGCCGGGCGAGCAGGTCGGCCCAGCCTCGCGGGGCCCGTGGCCGGGTTCCGGAGCGGCGGCACAGGACGACGAGCAGCGGCCGGCGCGCGGCCCGCCGCAGGAGCAGGGCGATCCGGCGGAGCGAGGATTCGTCGCACTCGTGGGCGTCGTCGAGGGCGAGCACCAGGGGCCGCTTCCCCACGAGCCGCAGGGCGCGCCCGTCCCCGGCGCGGGGCCCGGTCTCCTCTCCGCCCAGCACGGCCCGGAGATCACATGACTCGGCGCCGCCCTCCGCCGGCGCCGTGGCGGGGCCGCCACGGGGCAGCCGCAGGACGCGCGTTCCCGCGCAGACGTCGTGGCCCAGCAGGGCGTTCAGCAGGCGGGACTTGCCGTGTCCGGCCGGTGCGGCGAGGACGACACACCGCGCCTCACCGCGGCGCGCGGCGGTCGCATGGCCGACGAGCGATGCCAGCTGGGGGTGGCGACCATGGATCACGTCATGCTCCGGAGACGGTCAAGCAGGCAGTCCAGTGGGGGAGGTTTGTCACGCGGTCACGGAGATGTGGGGATCAATCGCGCACTTGCGCGACTTTCCCGGAGTGAGGCTACCCTCTCCTCCTTCCGGACGCCCTGTACACCGATCCACCCGGTGGCCCGCACACGCGCGCGGGCCGCCCAGCCGGACTCCCGGCCCGGGCGCGCGGCCGCGACTCGGCCCCGCTCCACCACAGTGACCCCGGCAGCCCCTCACTCAAACCCGGACGCGGTTCCGGAACGGCACGCGCCGGTCGCGCGTAGGCGGCGGCTCGCCGGGGTACCCGGGTGGTCTGCGCGGTCGGCACCGCTCCGGACGGGGCCACGCCCAGGAGTCACGGACGGTCATCTCGCCTGCGGACCAGGGACGTTGACGAGCAGTCACCCTCCGCGGCGACCAGGGACATCTTCCACCACCCGGGGTAGATACCGAGTATGCATACGCGGTATAAAAGGTGGGCCGGATGCGTCCGGTGTCCCTGCGCCAGCCGAAAGGACTCGATGTACAGCAAGGCCTTCGCCCCGGAGTACCAGGGCGCCCTCACCGCTCTGTCCGTGAACTCCTCCCTGCCCGATGTCCTCGCCGCAGCCGACGAGCAACTGGCTGAGGCCCGCCGGGCCGGCTCGCACGGTCAGGCGGCCCGCGCCGGACTCGCCGCCGCCGAGGCGAACCGGCGTCTGGGCCGAACCAGTGAGGCGGAGGTCGCGTGGAAGGACAGCTACCGTGCCGCCCGTTCCGCCGACGACCTGGGCGCCATGGCCTGGGCGCTGTGGAGCGGCGGCACCCTGGCCCGGCAGTGCGGCCGGTTCGCCCTCGCCTGGCGGCTGCTGAAGCACGCCGCCGAGATGGGCGAGCGCGGCGGTGACGTCGTCGCGCGCGGCTACTCGCTCGCGGGTCTGGCGGAGACCGGACGCATCCAGGGCGACTACGAGGCCGTCCGGCGGCTCCACGAGCAGCTGCTGGCCGAGGCCCGCCGCCGGGGCGAGGCCCGCCACACCGTCTGGGCGTTGGAGGGCATCGCCCAGATACACCGCAACACCGGCGATCTCGACACGGCCTACGCCCTGTTCGAGGAGGCGGCGGCCATAGCCACGGGCGCCGAGGACCAGCGGGGCCACGCGTGGGCGCTGCGCGGCCTGGCCGACATCGTCTCCGTCCGGGAGAAGGACACCGAGGGTGCGCTGAAGCTGCTGAGTGAGGCGGAGGAGAGCTGCCGCGCGATGAGACTGCGCAGCGCGCTCGCCTACAACCACAAGATGCGCGGCAACGTCCTGTACCGGGCCGGACGGTACGGCGAGGCCCGCGACTCCTACGCCCAGGCGCTGGAGGAGTTCCGTTCCATGAGCGAGCCGCGAGGGGAGGCGCTGGCGCGGCTCGGCCTGGTGAAGTCCCTGGCACGGCTCGGCCGCGGCCACGCGGAGACCGCGGCGGACCTGGCCGAACTGGCGGGGACGATGCGCCGCATCGGCCTGCGGCACGCCGAGGAGATGGTGCGCCGGGCCCAGGAGGAACTGGACGGGCACGGGTCCGCCGGGCCGACGACCCCGGCCCCGGCCCCGACCACGGCCACGGCCACGGCCGACGAGGCGGTGCGATGACCCCCCGCACCTCGGCCCGGCACCTGGAGAGGAGTTCCCCGGGGGCCGGTCCCTCGGCCGGGTGGGGGG
>NZ_BHZI01000122.1 GCF_004305975.1 Streptomyces otsuchiensis | reverse complement strand
CCGCCACACCGGTCGACCCCCGCGTGTCGTCCGAGGACCCCGCGCCCGCCGCACCGCCCTGCGCGGTGTGCGGCTCCGGCCCGGTGGCCGCGGACGGCTACTGCGAGGAGTGCGGACGCACCCAGCCCGGCGACCGCGACCACGTCGAGCGTTCCCTGGACGGGGTGGCCGCCGTCAGCGACGTCGGGCTGCGGCACCACCGCAACGAGGACGCGTTCGCGATTTCCGCCACCGCCCTGCCGGACGGTTCCCCGGCGGTGATCGCCGTCGTGTGCGACGGCGTCTCGTCCTCCACCCGGCCGCACGAGGCGTCCGCCGCCGCGGCCGAGACCGCCGCCCAATCGCTGCTGGCGGCGCTCCCCCGTGGCGCCACCGGTCAGCAGGCGATGCACGAGGCGCTGATGAGCGCGGGCCACGCGGTCAACGCGCTCGCCGACCGGGACAAGGTGCCCGGCCGCAACGCACCCGCGTGCACCGTTGTCAGCGCCGTGACGACGGGCGCGGAACTGACCGTCGGCTGGATCGGCGACAGCCGCGCCTACTGGCTGCCGATGGAGGGGACCGCCCACCCGATCCGGCTGACCGAGGACGACTCCTGGGCGGCCCAGATGGTCAAGGCCGGCCTGATGTCCGAGGAGGAGGCGATGGCGGACCGGCGCGCCCACGCCATCACCGCGTGGCTCGGGGCCGACAATCCCGAACTGGAGCCGCACACCGCTTCGTTCAAGCCGGACCGGGCCGGTGTGGTGATCGTCTGCACCGACGGGCTGTGGAACTACGCCGACGGCGCGGAGGAGATGGCCGCCAAGGTCACGGCCGAGGCCCGGACCGCGCCGCTGCCGAGCGCGCAGCGGCTGGTGCGGTTCGCCCTCGACTCCGGCGGGCACGACAACGTGACGGTGGCCGTGATCCCCTTCCCGACGCCCGGCGGCCGGCCACTTCGCGCCGCCCCTGAGAGCACAGGCAGGGCGCCGCTGCCGCCGACCGCCACCCAGCACGTACCCAGGGCCGAGTGAAGCCGGAGTACCGCAGATGGCAGAGCAGTCGACATCGCCCGCCGAGCCGCGATTCTCGGTGGACGTCTACCAGAACGAGTTCCTGCCCGAAGGCGGGACCGAGGTCAACGCGATCGTGACGGTCGCCGCCTCCGGGGGCTCCGCCCGCGCCGGTCTCGCGGGCGGAGCCGGCACGTCCGGCGGCTCCCCGGGCGCCGCCGTGGTGATCATGGTGGACTGCTCGGGCTCCATGCGGTACCCGATGGTCAAGATGGACAGCGCCCGCGAGGCCACGGCCGCGGCGATCGGCGCGGTCCGTGACGGCGTCGCGTTCGCCGTCGTCGCGGGAACGCACCGCGCCACCGAGGTCTACCCCGGCGACGGCGGGCTCGCCACCGCCGGGCCGACGACGCGTGCCGCCGCCCGCGAGGCGCTCGCCGCCCTGAAACCGGGCGGCGGGACCGCGATCGGTACCTGGCTGTCCCTGGCCGACCGGCTGCTGGCCACCTCCGACGCCCGGCTGCGCCACGGCATCCTGGTGACCGACGGGCGCAACGAACACGAGGAGCCCGAGCGGCTGCGACAGACGCTGGCGGAGTGCGCGGGCCGGTTCACCTGCGACGCTCGCGGGGTGGGCACCGACTGGGCGGTGGCGGAGGTCCGGCAGGTCGCCGCCGCACTGCTCGGCAGCGCCGACATCGTGGCCGAACCGGCCGGGCTGGCCGCCGACTTCACCGCGATGATGGAGGCCGCGATGGGCAAGGAGGTCCCCGATGTCGAGCTGCGGCTGTGGACCCCGGCCGGCGCCGGGCCGCTCTTCGTCAAACAGGTCGCCCCCGCCGTCGAGGACCTCACCCACCGCCGCACCGAGACGGGCCCCAGGGTGGGCGCCTACCCGACCGGCTCGTGGGGCGAGGAGTCCCGGGACTACCACATCAGTGTCCGGGTGCCGGCGGCCGAGGTCGGGCAGGAGATGCTGGCCGGCCGGGTCACCCTGACCACCTCGGACGACGAGGGCCTTCCGCTCGCCCTCGGCCAGGGCCTGATCCGCGCCGTGTGGACCGACGACACCGCCGTCTCCACCAGGATGAGCCCGCAGGTCGCGCACTACACCGGACAGGCGGAGCTGGCCGAGGCGATCCAGGACGGCCTCGAACTGCGCAAGTCCGGTGACCTGTACGGCGCTACGGCGAAACTGGGCCGCGCGGTCCAGCTGGCGCACCGCTCCGGCAACGCCGCGACCGCCCGGCTGCTGGCCAAGGTGGTGGAGGTGGACGACGCGGCGAACGGTACTGTTCGACTCAAGGCGACGGTGTCCGACGCCGACGAGATGACCCTCGAAACCCGGTCCACCAAGACGGTCCGGGTCAAGAGATGACCAGAGGGGGAGGCACTGACATGCCGACATGCCCGAACGGCCACCAGTCGATGGCCGACGACTGGTGCGAGGTCTGCGGTCACCGCGTGACGGCGGCCGCGGGCGGCAACCCGCCCCCCGGTTCCGGCTACTCACAGCCGCCCCCTCCGGGCTCCGCCTCCCAGCCCGAGCTGTGCCCGCAGTGCCGCACCCCGCGCGAGACGCGGGGCCCGTTCTGCGAGGAGTGCCGGTACAACTTCATGACCAACTCGCCGACCACCTACCTGCCGCCGCAGCAGGCCCAGTCGCCGCACGCCGGTTACCAGCAGCCCGGACCACACCAGGGGTACCAGCAGTTCCCCGAGCAGCAGTTCGCGGAACAGCAGTTCCCGGAGCAGCAGTTCCCGGAGCAGCAGTTCGCGGAATCACAGCCGCAGCAGCAGCCCGCCCACGCCCAGTACCCGGCACACGAGCAGGCATCGCGCGCCCCGCAGCAGTACCAGCCGGGGCCCCCGGCGCAGCCCGGCGCCCCCGCCCGGCCCGAGCAGAGCGGTGACTGGCTGCTCCCGCCGCCCTCGACACCGCCGGCCCCTCCCGGCCAGTCCGCGGACCCCCGTGCGGGCGGCTACGGCGGCGGCAGCGGAGGCGGGTGGCTCGTGACGATCGGGCCGGACCGCGAGTACTTCATGGCGATGATGCACCGGTCCGGGCCGGAGGCCGCCCAGCTGTCGCTGCCGGCGTACGCGCCCGAACAGCAGGTACCCCTCACCGGACGGCAGATCACCATCGGCCGTCGCCGCCAGTCCAGCGGGCAGACCCCCGACATCGACCTCGGCCGGGCGCCGGAGGACCCGGGCGTCTCGCACCAGCACGCGATCCTGGTGCAGCAGCCCGACGGCAGCTGGGCCGTGGTGGACCAGGACTCGACCAACGGCACCACGGTCAACGGCTCCGAGGAGCCGATCCAGCCGTTCGTTCCGGTACCGCTGAGCGAGGGCGACCGCGTCCACCTCGGCGCGTGGACGACGCTGACGCTCTACCGCTCCTGAGCCGCGCCGCGAGCTCCGGCGTACGGTCCACCAGCCCGCCGGTCCGCCGGTCAAGCGGGCTGCGGGACTGCGGGACTGTGGCGGGGCCCGGCGGGCGGGCGCGTAGCCGGTCCGTATCGCCGTGTCGCCGGTGCGTGGCCGGGGCACCCGGACCATCGCACGGTGTGAAGTACACACCTATGATCCAGCCATGACTTCTTCAGCGATCACAGCCGAGGGGCTTCGCAAGCGGTACGGGGACGTGCAGGCCGTGGACGGTGTGTCGTTCGAGGTCGAGGCCGGTGAGTTCTACGGGATTCTCGGCCCCAACGGGGCGGGCAAGACCACGACGCTGGAGATCGTCGAAGGACTGCGCGAACCCGACGAGGGCACCGCCCGGCTGCTGGGAGAGCTGTCCTGGCCGCGTAACACCGCGCTGCTGCGGCGGATCGGGGTCCAGCTCCAGGCGTCCGCCTTCTTCGAGAAGCTCACCGCCCGCGAACAGATCCGTACCTTCGCGTCGTTCTACGACGTCTCCGACGAACGCGCCGACGCGATGCTGGAGTCCGTCGGCCTGACCGACAAGGCCGATGTCCAGGACGACAAGCTCTCCGGCGGTCAGGCCCAGCGGCTCTCCATCGCCTGCGCCCTGGTGCACGACCCCGAACTGGTCTTCCTCGACGAACCCACCACGGGGCTCGACCCCCAGGCCCGCCGCAACCTCTGGGACCTGCTCCGGCGGATCAACTCCGAGGGCCGCACCGTGGTCCTCACCACGCACTACATGGACGAGGCCGAGACCCTCTGCGACCGGGTCGCCGTCATGGACAACGGCAAGATCCTGCGCGTCGGGCCGCCGCGCGAGCTGATCAGCGACCTCGGCGTCGACAGCCTCGAAGACGTCTTCCTCGAACTGACCGGGCGGGAGTACCGAGAGTGAGAACGCTGCGGAGCCTGTCCAAGGTCATGTACCTGGGCATGGTGCGGGACAAGTCGGCCGTCTTCTTCATGCTGCTCTTCCCGCTCATGTTCCTGCTGCTCTTCGGGGCGCTCTTCCAGAGCGAGGGGGGCACCCGCGTCACCGTCGCCCAGGTCGGTGACGTCGAGGTTCTGGACCAGCTCGGCGACGACCAGTTGGGCGCACTCGACGAGACCCTGCGCATCGAACGCGCCGGCGACCGCGACCGTGCGCTGGAGGACGTGCGCCAGGGCGACGTCGACGCGGCGATCTGGGAGGTGGACGGCGAGATCGAGCTGTATGTCTCCGCCTCCGACCCGGCGCGTTCCGGCACCGTCAACGGCATCGTCAACGGCCTGGTCCAGGAAGCCAACGTGGCCGCGACCGGCCAGGAACCGACGTACCGGATCACCGCCGGCCAGGTCGAGGACGAGTCGCTGAAGGCCATCCAGTTCTTCACTCCCGGACTGCTGGGCTGGGCCGTCGCCATGGGCGCCAGCTTCATGTCCGCGCTCACGCTGGTCGCCTGGCGCAAGAAGCGGCTGCTGCGGCGGCTGTGGCTGGCCCCGATCGGCCCGGGACAGGTGATCGGCGCGCGGGTCGGGGTGAGCCTGGGCCTGTCCATGGTGCAGCTCGCCGTCTTCCTGGGCGTCGCGATCATCCCGTTCTACGGGCTGCGGCTCACCGGGAACTGGTGGCTGTCCATCCCGCTCATCGCCTGCGGCACACTCGCCTTCATGGCGGTCGGCCTGGTGATCGGGGCGTGGGCGAAGACCGAGGAGTCCGCCAACGGCGCCCTCCAGATCACCATCCTGCCCATGGCGTTCCTGTCGGGGTCGTTCTTCCCGACGGACGGCATGCCGGGGTGGCTCCAGACCGTCTCGCACGTGCTGCCGCTGAAGTGGCTCAACGAGGCGATGATGTCGGTGCTCTCCCGGGGTGGCGGCTGGTCCGACGCGCTGCCCGCGATGGGGGTGCTCCTGCTGTTCGCCGCGGTGCTCACCGCCATCGCCGCCAAGCTGTTCCGCTGGGACAGCGCCTGACCCGCCTGACCCGCGCCGGACCGACACCGGTGGGGGCCGGCGGCCCCGATCGGGCCGCCGGACGGGGCCCCGCGTGCCGTCGCACGCGGGGCCCGTCCGGCCATGGGCCTACGCCCGCCGTCCTCGGCCGGTCGTCTGAGACGATGGACGGGTGACTCAGATCCCGCACGGCAAACTTGAGACCACCACGTTCTACGAGCAGGTGGGCGGCGAGGAGACGTTCCGGCGACTGGTCCGGAAGTTCTACGAGGGCGTCGCGGAGGACCCGCTGCTCCGTCCCATGTACCCCGAGGAGGACCTCGGCCCGGCCGAGGAACGGTTCGCGCTCTTCCTCATGCAGTACTGGGGCGGCCCGCGCACCTACAGCGACAACCGCGGCCACCCCCGGCTGCGGATGCGCCACGCCCCGTTCACCGTCGACCGGGCGGCGCACGACGCCTGGCTGCGCCACATGCGCGACGCGATCGACAGCCTCGACCTCTCCCCCGACCACGAGCGGCAGCTCTGGAACTACATGGTGTACGCCGCCGGTTCCATGATCAACACACCCGGCTGACCCCGGGGCGCCGGGGCTGCCGCCACCGCGTGGCCCGGTCGGCGGGCGGCCCTCAGGCCGGGCCTACCGGAAGCACCGGGGTCAGGCTCAGCCCCGGCCCGGAACCGGTACGCACGGCGATCGAGCCGTGAGCGGTCCGCAGCCGAAGCCAGCCACCGGCGGAGAGTACGGCGACGGACCCGGCCGTCACATCGGTCACATCGGTCACCGGCGCGGGCGGTGCGGGTGCGGGTGCCGCGGCCGAAGCCTCCGGAGCGTTCACGTCGTGCAGGAAACCGAGGGCATGAGCGGCGTGCACCGCGCGCAGCGGCAGCGCGGTACCGGGCAGGACACGTCCCCAGATCTCCTCCGCCAGCGCGTCGAGCGACGAGCGGGTGCGGTGGGCCGTCGGCATCGCCTCACTGCGGGAGCGGAACTCCGCCACCACCCCGGCAGCGGCGCCGCGCACCTCCCCCAGCGCGGGGTCGGACACCCGGCGCCACGCACCGCGCGGCGGGAGGACTCCCGCCCACGGCGGCCCGGTGACGGGCGGCGGAACGCTGAGCCCGGCACCCGCCTCGTCGATGCCGTCGAGCAGCTGCCCCACCGAGACGGTGGCATCGAGATCGGCGGGCTCGGCCAGCCGGCTCGGGCGCACCGCCAGCACCTCGAACCTGGCGGGCCGGGTGAAGGCGGCCAGCACCCCGTCGCCGGAGGCGCGCAGCCGTACGACGGCGGCCTTGTCCCACCGCAGCTGCCGGGTGAGGAAGGCCGCGAGACCGGCGGCGTCCGCCGTCTCCCTGAGACTCAGCGTGGTCATGGCCGTCCGTTTCCGTCGGTGCTGCTGTCTGCCGGTCCGTGCCGCGACCCGGGGGCCTCCCCGTTACGGCACGTGCCCCGCCGGACGGGCCGGCGGGGCACGGTGCTGACGGGTCAGGCGGCGTCGCCGGCGCCCGCCGCGTCGTCGTAGTACTGCTCCAGCATCTCGCGCTCGGCGGAGGTCAGCCGACGCGGACGCTGGCGTTCGAGATCGAACGGGACGATCACCGTCGAGGCACGCACGAAACGGGTCTCCCCGTCGAGCACCTCGTAGCCGAAGGTCGCCGACACCGCGCCGATCTTGGTCACCCAGATCTCGATGGTGACCGGCTCGTGCCGGTGCACCAGCGGCTTGAGGTAGTCGATCTCGTGGCGGGCGACCACGGAGCCGCCGGTGAAGGGCTCACCGTCGGCCCCGGAGCCGACCTCCCGCGCCAGGCGCCACATGAAGTCGATCCGCGCCTCCTCCAGATACCGGAGGAAGACGACGTTGTTGACGTGCCCGAAGGCGTCCATGTCCGACCAGCGCAGGGGGCACCGGAATACGTGACGCACCTCAGCCCCGCGTCAGCTTCTTGTACGACGCGCGGTGGGGGCGCGCCGCGTCCGGGCCGAGCCGCTCGATCTTGTTCTTCTCGTAGGACTCGAAGTTGCCCTCGAACCAGAACCACTGCGAGTTGCCCTCGTACGCGAGGATGTGGGTGGCGACCCGGTCCAGGAACCACCGGTCGTGGGAGACGACCACGGCGCAGCCCGGGAACTCCAGCAGCGCGTTCTCCAGCGACGACAGGGTCTCGACGTCGAGGTCGTTGGTCGGCTCGTCGAGGAGCAGCAGGTTGCCGCCCTGCTTGAGGGTGAGGGCCAGGTTCAGGCGGTTGCGCTCACCGCCGGAGAGGATGCCGGCCGGCTTCTGCTGGTCCGGGCCCTTGAAGCCGAACGCGCTGACGTAGGCCCGAGAGGGCATCTCGACATGGCCGACGTTGATGTAGTCCAGTTCGTCGGAGACGACCGCCCACAGCGACTTCTTCGGGTCGATGTTGGAACGGTTCTGGTCCACGTAGGCGATCTTGACGGTCTCGCCGACCTTGATGGAGCCGCTGTCCGGCTCCTCCATGCTCTGGATCATCTTGAACAGGGTGGTCTTGCCGGCACCGTTCGGGCCGATGACACCGACGATGCCGTTGCGCGGCAGCGTGAACGAGAGGTCGTCGATCAGGACCTTCTCGCCGAACGCCTTCCCGAGGTGGTCCACCTCGACCACGACGTTGCCCAGACGCGGGCCCGGCGGGATCTGGATCTCCTCGAAGTCCAGCTTCCGCATCTTGTCGGCCTCGGCCGCCATCTCCTCGTAGCGTGCCAGCCGCGCCTTCGACTTCGCCTGGCGGCCCTTGGCGTTGGAGCGGACCCACTCCAGCTCGTCCTTCAGGCGCTTCTGCCGCTTGGCGTCCTTCTGGCCCTCGACCTTGAGACGGGTCTGCTTGGTCTCCAGGTACTTGGAGTAGTTGCCCTCGTAGCCGTGGGCGCGGCCCCGGTCGAGCTCCATGATCCACTCGGCGACGTTGTCCAGGAAGTACCGGTCGTGGGTGATGGCGACGACGGTGCCCGGGTACTTCGCCAGGTGCTGCTCCAGCCACTGCACGGACTCGGCGTCCAGGTGGTTGGTGGGCTCGTCGAGCAGCAGCAGGTCGGGCGCTTCGAGCAGCAGCTTGCACAGGGCGACGCGGCGCTTCTCACCACCGGAGAGGTTGGTGACCGGCCAGTCGCCGGGCGGGCAGCCCAGCGCGTCCATGGCCTGCTCCAGCTGTGCGTCCAGGTCCCACGCGTTGGCGTGGTCCAGCTGCTCCTGGAGCTTGCCCATCTCCTCCATCAGCGCGTCGGTGTAGTCGGTCGCCATCTGCTCGGCGATCTCGTTGAACCGGTCGAGCTTGCCCTTGACCTCCGCGACGCCGTCCTCGACGTTCTCCAGAACGGTCTTGGACTCGTCCAGCGGAGGCTCCTGGAGCAGGATGCCCACGGAGTAGCCCGGGGAGATGAAGGCGTCACCGTTCGACGGCTGCTCCAGACCGGCCATGATCTTCAGCACGGTGGACTTACCGGCGCCGTTGGGGCCCACGACACCGATCTTCGCGCCGGGCAGGAACGCCAGCGTGACGTCGTCGAGGATCACCTTGTCGCCGTGCGCCTTACGTGCCTTGCGCATGGTGTAGATGTACTCAGCCAAGAGATACCGTCCGGCAGTCGAAGAGTGGCAGTGGGCAACGGTCCCCATCCTGCCGCATGCCCGGCCCCCGGCGGAAATGCGGGCCTCCGGCGGTGGCCGGAGGGCGGGGCGGGGCGGCGCGAACCGACCGCGCCCTCCGGGCGGGCGGCCCCGGCTCACGGCGCGCACGCGGGCGCGCGAGTGCGGGCGGGGCGGGCACGTGCGGGCGGCTGCGGCCGAGTGGCTGCGCGTCCGCCGGGGAACCCGCGCGGCGGTGGCCTCCGGAGCGAGCGGACGGCCCGGGGCCGGTCCCGGGCCGGGTGGCCGCGCCGGGCATCCGGCCGAAGCCGAGGTGCGGGACGGTGGCGGCGCCCGCACGGTGAGAGGAGTCGAAGCCACCTGGAGGCGGAATGATCGTGCAGATGCTCCACGAGCGGGGCTTGCGCAGCGAGCACGTGTACTGTGCCGCGGCGGCGTCGGTCGGCTTGTCGGTAGTGACCTGGCTGGGTTCCCTGAAGGCCGAGCGCGGCGGCGGGCAGGCCCGGGCCGACCGCTGGGGGATCTTCGTCGGCGAGTGGGCGCCGACGCTGTTCGGACTCGGCATCGCGCTCTCGCAGTACGAGCGGGACGAATGGCCGCACGGGGACGAGTTCGCGGACGACGAACCCGCGACCGGCACGGCCGGTCTGGCTTAGGTCCTGCCGGGTGAACCACGCCGTCGGAGACCGGCACCGAGGGGTCCACCCGCCGCCGGCCCTCCCCGGGCGAGCGCGCCGGCGGCGCAGGCCGCGAACGACCGCACCCGGCCCCCTTGGACCACCCTTGCGGGCGGCCCCGGAGCCGGGTGCGGTCAGCGGTCCGGGCGGCGGTCAGCGCCGACGCTCAGATCCGGTGCGAGTAGTGCGTCGTCAGGCCTTGGACTTCTTGCGGAGGAAGAAGACCGCGGCACCGCCGGCCACCAGCAGCGCGATGGCGATGCCGGCGATCATGGTGACGTTGCTGCTGCTGCCGGTCTCGGCGAGGTTGGGCTCCTCGCTGTCCCCCGCGGGGGTCGGCTCGTTCGGAGTGTCGGTCTCCTCGGGGGCCGGACCCTCGCCCTCCGAGTCGCTCTCGCAGTCGAGGATGCCCTCGAAGCGGCCGACCTCGGTGGTGCCGTCCTCGTCGAGGACGACGATCTCGTAGCCCTGCTTGTTCTCGACCGGGACGGTGATGGTGCCGGACTCGCCCGGGGCGACGACCTGCTCCTGGCCGTCGAGCTCGAAGGTGTAGTCCTGCGTGCCGTTGTTGGTGACGGTGACGGCGACGCCACCGGCGACGCAGTCCTCCTTGGCGGTGACGGTCGGCAGCGGCTCGTCGGTGCCCTCGGAGGCCCACTGGGCGCTGGCGTCGACAGAGACCGAGGAGTCGGTCGAGCCGGCCAGGATCATGGTCTGGGTCCGGGTGCTCACACCGGTGAAGGCGCGGCCGACGGAGACCGGGGTGGTGACGCTCGCGGTGAAGGACGCGGAGCCGTCGGCGGCGTCGGCGGGGACGTCGAAGAACAGCTCGGTGCCGTTGGCGACCGGGGTGGAGTCGCTGATGAGGTTGCCCTGACCGTCGACGACGGTGACACCCTGAGCAGCGGCCTCGCCGTCGGCGCTGACGACGACCGAGTCGGAGTTGGTGCTCACCGTGACCGGGCCGAGCTTCTCACCCGCGGTGCCACCGACCTGGTTGGGGCCGAGCGCGAGCGACGGCACCTCGGGCTCGGGGATCTCCTGGGCCTCCGCGCGCAGCCACTCGGCCAGCTTCTTGGCGTCGTCGCTCTTGGGGCTGGCCTCGACCTTGTCGGAGAAGTACCAGATGGCGGCCTGGGTGCCCGCGGCGGCCTGCTCGGCGGTCAGGGTGTTGGCCCCGGCCTGCTCGGCGAGCGCGGCCAGGTCATCGACCTGCGGGTAGGAGTTCTGCAGGATCCAGTGGATCTTGCCGGCCTCGACGGGCTTGTTGGCCAGCGAGGAGGAGTCCCAGCCGGTCTCCTGGTAGGCGTGCTCGTTCTGAGCGGGGGTACCGAAGTCGATGCAGTACGTCTTGACCGTACCGCCGCCGTGGACGTCCATGGAGAACAGACCGGCGCGGTAGTCGGCCTTGCTGCCGTTGCTCCGGGTGACCTCGACCGTGTCGTAGGTCTCCAGACCCTTGAGCGTGGCGGTCGCGCCACCGGTGCGCGCGGTGTTGTTCTCGTCCGCCGCGGCGGTGCCCGCCGTCGCGAGGGCGCCGCCCGCGAAGAGCGCGGTGGCGACAGCCGTCGCCGCGAGGCGGGAGACCAGCCGCCTGCGTACAGAAATCATGTATGTCCCCTCCACGAGAGGCACGGGGTCGCAGCCGCAACTCTTTGCGCAGGCCGATCAGTACACCCGTGCGTACGCCGGGATCGTAGAGAGCCCAATCTGTCGGTGTCCCCTCGGTGTCGGGCGATCACGCGCACCGAGGTCGAATCGTTACCTACGGTCCGTCAGAAAAGCGGATTTATTAGGCCCCTGGGTACGCAGGCCACCACGCTGGGACCCTGTCCGAGGGCCACGTGGCGGCAGCGGTCGCCTCGCGCGGGCGACCCGGTGGAAGGTGGAGACCCCGTGGGCGAGGTTGTGACCGATGGCGACCGCCTCGATGTGCGCGAACGCCGCGTACTCGCCGGGCGGCCGGTCCCGTCCCCCGCGCGACTGCGCCGCGCCCGTCCCCCTGCCGCCCGGTGGCAGCCGGAGCTTCCCGTGCACCACCAACGGCTCGCCGCACACCACCGATTCGAGGAGGTTCACCGCCATCTCCTGGCGGGCCCACACGGTGTACCGGCTGAGCCACCGCTCCCGCCAGGCCGCCCGCTCGGCGTCATAGCGCCGCTCCGGCACATCCATCCGAAAACACACCACCCGCGCACCACGCGGGGTGGTCCTGCGCTCGACCGCCGAGGAGGCGTGTCCCGTCACTGTCGTCCAGGTCTCGTTCATGGATCCAGGATGGGCACATCCGGCGACATTCCGCCGAAGCCTGTGGACAACTCGGCACCTGTGGATAACTCGCTCACTCGTGCGAGTGAGTTCACGAGTGAGGGCTTCCGCCGGACCGGAACCCAGACCTAGCGTCATCCCCGTGGCCACCGCCTCCGCCGCCGCCACACGTCCCACAACCGACATCAGACGAACGGGATTCGACGACCGACGATCGACGACCGACTACGACGCAGAATCCGCCCCGTGTCCGGCCCTCCCACAGTTCTCCCCCAGCACGGGCAGCGCACCGCACCGCACCCGACGACACCGGTCAGCGGGTGTCGAGACCGCCCGCCGCCGCCACGAACTGCTCGCGGACCTCCCGGTAGCGCAGCAACTCCGCCGCCACCGGCTCCAGCACCAGCGACCGGCCACATCCGGCGGCGATCCGCCGCAACCGTTCCTCCTCCCGCTGACCCCAGGCCCGCGCCGGCCCCCGCGAGGCGATACGACACACCCAAGCCAGCAGAGGCGCCCCAAGCGACCCACCGACCAGCAGGGTGACCGGCAGCCAGCCGCTGGCGACCGGATAGCCGAAGGCAGCCGTCAACAACCAGCACATCCCCAGCAACTGAGCGGTCATCAGGAGCGCCTGCCCGATGATCGCCACCGTCCACCAAGCGGGCCGCGCGGGCCCCGGCCGGACCGCTGCCTCCGGGCCGAGACCGGGGCGGGCGGCGAGCGCCTCCTCCAAGGCGTCGGGGAGTCGCTCCGCCCCTCTCCAGGCGGCGTCCCGCACAGCCTGCGCCCAGGGGGTGGGCAGTTCGGTCGCCGCTTCGGCGGCGACGGTGCGCACGGCCTCCGCGATCACGGGCCGGGAGACCACCGGGGGCTCACCGAGCCGACCCCCACGTGCGCTGAGCGCCGGCGGCTCACCACGTCGGCTGGCCCGGCGGTCGGCCAGTCTCTTCGTCAACTGTGCCCAGGGGGTTCCACAGGCGCGCTCGGAACGGCGCGACCAGCCCCGTTCGGCGGCCCGCCCCGCGGCCGGGGCACCGACGGCGTGGGCCAGTCGCTCCTCGAACTCCTCCCGGGAGCGAGGCGTCAACCCGGTCGGCGCCTGCACGTTGTCCGCGACGCACACCGGGCGCAGCCGCCGGGTGACACCGTCGACGTCCGCTGCCAGACGCCGGGCCGCGGCGGTCCTCGACGCCACCAGTTCACCGACGGTTCGGCGGAGTTCGGGCACCCCGTCGCCGGTGAGGGCGGAGACCGAGAGCACACCGGCGCCGGGCTCACCGTGCTCTCCGAGGGCGATGCCCCGTTCGTCCAGAAGTCTGCGCAGGTCGTCCATGATCGCTTCGGCCGCGTCGGTGGGCAGCCGGTCGATCTGGTTCAGCACCACGATGGTGACCTCCGCGTGTCCGGCGAAGGCCCGCAGATAGCGCTCGTGCAGCACGGCGTCGGCGTACTTCTCGGGGTCGACGACCCAGATGACCGCGTCCACCAGCGCGAGCAGCCGGTCCACCTGCTCGCGGTGGCTCTCGGCGACGGAGTCGTAGTCCGGTAGGTCGAGCAGGACGAGCCCGTGCAGCCCCGGGTCCACCACATGGGCGCGGCGGCGTGAGCGGCTGGGGATGCCCAGCCGCTCCAGCAGACCGTCGGCCCTGCTGGAACGGCCGGCCTCCCAGGTACAGGAGACCGCGGTGGCCGTGGTGGGCCGCCGGACGCCGGATTCGGAGAGCTGTGCTCCGGCCATGGCGTTGAAGAGAGTCGACTTACCACTTCCGGTGGCGCCTGCGATCGCCACGGTGGTGTAGGTACGGGGCAGCCGGGTGCGGGCCTCGGCCTCGTCCAGAAGCCGGCCGGCCTCGACCAGCGAGGAGGCGTCCAGCCTGGTGCGGGAGAGTCCGACGAGTTCACGCAGTGCGGCGAGCCGTACCGCGAGGTCCTGGTCGGCGGCGGACGGTGGTTCGTTCTCGGTGTGCACGGGGCTGGTCCGGGCTGGCGCGGGCACGCTGATCACCGGCTCCGCCTCCGGGACCAGCTCCTCGCCGTACACGTCCGCGTAGGGCTGACCGCGCCGCTCGGGTGGCGGGGTCTCCCCCGGCCGCGCCCTTCGTGCGATCACGCCGTCGTCCCAGGCGTCGGCGGCCCTCTCGGGCTGCGGCGCCGTGGTGGTCTCCTCCGGCACGGTGTCCTCCTCGTCCTGCCTCGTTCTGTGTTGTCCTCTGCCGTGTTGCGCACTGTCTTCGGGTGTCCTCAGCCGCCGCTCTCGCTCACACCGGGCTGCCCGCCCGTCGCCCGGGTGTCGCGCCCGCCTCCCCGGAACCGCACGGCGCGGGGCGGAAACGCGCGGCCCTCACCGCTCCGCCCCCGCCCCGCTGCCACCGCCGGTTCCGTCGCCCGGCCGGACGCTCCCCCGGACGCCTCCGGCCGGCCCGGGTGCGCCCGGCAGCGACACGGGCTACGCCGGGATGTGCCGCTTGAGGACGGACAGGGCGGCGATCAGCTCGACCTGGTGGTCGACGGTCACGTCCAGCCGGTGCAGAGCGGCTCCGCGTCGGTCCCGCTCCGTAGCGATGACCCGTTCCACGAACTCGGCGATCATGCGTTCGGCCCGCCTGCGCAGGCGCCCCGCGGCCGACGGTCCGAGCAGTGCGCTCAGCGCCTCGGTCGCGGGCATGGCGTCCCTGGCACCGAGCAGCCCCGCCATCAGCAGCGCCGCGGTCTCCCCCGCGTCGCCGAGCGGCGCCGGGCGGGCGTCGCGGCCTCCCGATCCCACGGGCTGGGCGGGCATCGCGTCCAGGGCGATGCGCGCCTCCTCCTCCGCCAGTTCCTCCAGGCAGCGGCGGAGCCGGCGCACCAGGACACCCGTGCGCTCCCGGGTGTCCGCCCCCTCCTGGGGGTCGCCCGCAGGTGCTCCGGGCTGCCGCAGCCAGGCGGCGGTCGTCTCCTCGTCGGCGCCCATGACGGCCTCGGTGAGCATGCTGGTCATGCCGTCGGTGAAGGCGTCCAGCAGTTCGTCGCTGCTGGAGTCGTCCGGGAAGGCCAGCCACTGGGTGCGGGCCTGTCCGGTCAGCAGCCCACCGGTGGCGAGCGTGTCGTGCACGCGCTGTTCGGCGCTCCGGTAGGCGCCGCGCAGTTGCTGGTCGAGCCGGGAGGCGGCGGCGGTCTGCGCGGCGGCGGCGTTGGCGAGGGCGGTGACCCGGCCGCCGAGTGCGGCGAGCGCGCCGAGTGCGGTGCGGGAGGCGGCCACGGCTCGCATGGCGGGGTCCTGGGTGTGCTGGGAGAGCCACTTGCGCAGTGGGGCCACGGCGGTGGAGGGCAGGACCCCGGAGCCGCCCCGGGCGGATTCGGGCAGTTCGGGGACGGTGAAGCAGGGGACGTCGCCCAGCCCGGCGCGTTCCAGCAGCGTCGCGTAGTGGCGGGAGACCTCGGTGGCGACCTGGTGCGGCACCCGGTCGAGGACGGTGACGAGGGTGACCTGCCGTTCCCGGGCGCTGCGCAGCAGGTTCCAGGGCATCGCGTCGGCGTACCGGGAGGCGGTGGTGACCAGGATCCAGATGTCGGCGGCGCAGATGAGGTCGGCGGCGAGGTCGCGGTTCTGCGCGATCAGCGAGTCGACGTCGGGTGCGTCGAGCAGGGCCAGTCCGGCGGGGACGGCTCGGGAGGTCTCGACGGCGAGCGCCTGCTGGCCGTCGGGGGCCTCGTGCGGGGGTGTGGCCGGGGTGTGCTCGTCGTCGTCCTGGCGGGGCATCCAGACCCGGCCGAGTTGCGGAAGTACGCGCTGGCCGGCGAACCAGTGGTGGTCGTCGGGGTGGCAGACGAGCACGGGGGTGCGGGTGGTGGGCCGGAGCACTCCCGCCTCCGACACGCGTCTGCCGACGAGTGAGTTGACCAGAGTGGACTTGCCGGCGCCGGTCGATCCGCCGATGACGGCGAGCAGCGGGGCGTCGGGTTCCCGGACGCGCGGCACCAGGTAGCCGTCGAGCTGTGCCAGCAGTTCGGCACGCGACCGGCGTGCGCGTTCGGCGCCTGGCAAGGCCAGTGGAAAGCGCGCCGCGGCGACACGCTCCCGCAGTGCGGTGAGTGTGTCCAGCAGTTCGGACTGAGCCTCCAAGATCGCCACATGCGAAGAATGCCCAATTTCAGCGGTTTTCTGAAGCATATTCCGCTGAACTTGCCGATTCCTTGCAGCAGACCGCTCTCACCGGCATAACGACTGCGCAACACCCCCCGCGCACACCGCCCAAATCGCTGCGCGGATCCAAGTCGCCTGCGATTATCGGGGCTGCTTCACTGGATCTCCACACGGGGGAGCAACAGCGAAGCAACCGGGACGAACCCCTCGACGCCCTATCCTGTGCCCTGGCACGGCCCGGCGACGGGGCTGACGTCCATGCCCCCGTAGCTCAGTGGATAGAGCAGGTGCCTTCTAAGCACTTGGTCGCAGGTTCGAGTCCTGCCGGGGGCGCCCCCGGAACCTCCCCTCCGGTGACTGTTTCCGCAGCTCAGGGGAGGTTCTTCCGGTTGCTCGACGGTGACGGCGCACGACGCTCGGAAGCGGTCGTGGCCGGGCTGTCCAGGAGGGTTTCCCCCACCGCGTCCGGCCCGCGTGCCGCGTCTCCCGCCGGTGGGTTTCGCCCGGGCCGAGACGAGGACCGCGGGCCGGACCGCCCCCTGGGCCGCGTTCGGATCGTCGCTTCCGTCCGGCTCGGTGGTCGCCGTCCGCCATTCGCGCGCCGGAGACGACGCGCTGTTCCGATTCGTCACCGATAATCACCCGTCCGGCCGACTCGGCGCCTCCCACCGGCGTGGCGCGGCACGAGAACCTCGTCCGGCGGCGCGCCGCCGACGGCTCGGGCGGCGGAACCGGTGCGTGGCGCTCCGAGTGTGCGGCGGAGATGGCGGCGTGGGCGCCGGGGAGTCGGGGAGTCGGGGAGTCGGGCGGAAGCGCGTGGAAGTTGCCCGCGCACGGCAGATGTTCGGGCGGCGTCCCACTCGGTCAGTCACACCGGCCGCCCCGTGCGCGGCAATCCGGTGGCGGGCCGGCGGCCGGCCGAGGACCCTCGGTGTGATGATCGAACTCCGCACCCTCACACCGGACGACTGGCGGTCGTGGCGCGCCCTTCGGCTGGCCGCGCTGGCCGACGCCCCGCACGCTTTCGGCTCCACGCTCGCCGCGTGGCAGGACGAAGGCGACCGTCCGCAGCGATGGCGGGACCGGCTCGCCCTGCCGCACTCCTCGTGTCTGGTCGCGACATCCGACGGGGTGCCGGTGGGGATGGCGGGCGGCGTGCCCTCCTCGACCCCGGAGTCGGTGGAGTTGGTGTCGATGTGGGTCACCCCCGAGGCCAGGGGGCGTGGCGTGGGCGAGCGGCTGATCGACGGTGTCGCGCACTGGGCGTCCGTCCGCGGCGCGAGCGCCCTGCGGCTGTCGGTCGTGCCGGACAACGCCCCGGCCATCGGCCTCTACCTGCGGGCCGGGTTCGTATTCACCGAGGAGAGGGGTGAGCTGCTGCCGTCGGGCCGTGGCCGTGAGCGGGTGATGGCCCGACGGCTGACCCCGCCCGCCGGGCGGCGGTCGACGGCGGCGGCTACCGTCGGGACGGTACGGGCCGACGAGACCGTGGCGGCGCGACGCGGAACCCCCGGAGCGACCTCCGGCGACGGGACCACTCCCCCCGTAGAGCCCACTCC
>NZ_BHZI01000121.1 GCF_004305975.1 Streptomyces otsuchiensis | reverse complement strand
GCCCCCGTCGCCGGGCTGGAGACGCCCCCGCTCACCGGCCGGGCGCCGGCCCTGGAGCTGCGGCTCCTCAACCACGGCCACCCCCCGCCGCTCCTGCTCGCACCCGACGGGACGGTGACCGCCCTGGAGCCCGACGAACCGGCGCTGCCGCTCGGCCTCGCCGGCCTGGGCGGCCCGGCGGTGCGTCCGGCGGGCCTGGTGCTGGATCCCGGCGCGGTGCTGCTGCTGTACACCGACGGCGTCAACGAGGCGCGCGACTCAGGGGGTCACTTCTACGACCCGGCCACACGGCTGCGGAGCTGCCCGGAGCGCGACCCGGGCCCGCTGCTCGACTGGCTGCTCGCCGACCTGGCCCACCACGGCGGGCTCGGCAGCGACGACCTCGCCGTACTGGCGGTCCGCGCCGCCGACCCCCGCCCCGGTCTGATGCCCGGGCGGCCGGGGCCCGGCGGCCCGTGAACCGCCCGTGACCCTGTGCCGCTTTGCGCGGCGTCCGCCCCGCGCCCACGCTCCCGGTTAAGCTCGCAGCAACCCGGCCGCCCCCACCGGACGGGGGACACGGACCACACCGGCACCCGGGCGCGCGCCACCTCGCGCGCCGCCGCCGTCCTCGTCGGCCGCGTCGCCCGGAGGGGGACGGCGCCCGGGGCTGTTGCCCCAGAGCGCGAGGAGACGAACGATGCGCAGGCCCTCCCTGTCCCGCCCGGTGCCGCACGTCCTGGTGGCCCTGGCCCTCGCCGCCCTCGTCGGCTGCGGCTCCGGCTCCACCTCCGGTTCCGACTCCGGTTCCGGGGACGGGAGTGACGCGGCGGACTCCGCCGGAAGTGAGTCTGCCGACGGCGCCGACCCGGACACGGACGGTGAGGACGCCGCCGGAGCCGACCCCTCGGAGAAGAACTCCTCCGAGGAGGCCGCCGCCGACACGGCCTTCGGAGAACTGGAGCAGGAGTTCGACGCGCGGCTTGGCGTCTACGCGCTGGACACCGGCTCCGGCGCCGAGGTGGCGCACCGCGCTGACGAGCGGTTCGCGGTCGCCTCCACCTTCAAGGCGCTCGCCGCGGGCGCCGTCCTCGACCAGTACGGACTCGACGGCCTCAACACCCTCACCGCCTTCGACCTCGACGACCTGGTCAGCCACTCGCCGGTGACCGAACGTTTCGCCGGGGACGGCATGCCCCTCGGTGACCTCGCGGCGGCGGCCGTGCGGCAGAGCGACAACACCGCCGCCAACCTGCTCCTCGAAGCGCTCGGCGGCCCGTCCGGATTCACCGAGGCACTCCGCGCGGTCGGCGACGACGTCACCCGGATCGACCGCTGGGAGACCGAACTCAACGACGTCCCGCCGGGCGAGGAGCGCGACACCAGCACCCCCCGGGCGCTCTCGGAGACCCTGAGCACCTACCTCCTCGGCGACATCCTCGACGCCCAGGAGAAGGACCGGCTCGCCGAGTGGATGACCACCAACACCACCTCCGCCACACTGATCCCGGCCGGTGTCCCCGACAGCTGGATCGTCGCGGACAAGAGCGGCGGAGCCTCCTACGGCATCCGCAACGACATCGCCGTGCTCTGGCCGGAGGAGGGCGAACCCGTCCTGCTCTCCGTGCTGTCCAACCGCGACGAGGAGGCCGACGAGTCCGACGACGCCCTGATCGCGCGTGCCGCGACGGCCGCCCTGGAGGCGCTCGGCCGCTGACGCCGCCGGGCCACGGGGCCGCCCGGGCCCGTGACCGCCGAACGGCCGGTCCGGGTGGTCGCCGGGCGCTCCCCGGCGCACTGTGGTCGGTGGGCCCCGCCCGGGGCCGCACCGGCGGAACCGGCCGCGAACGGCCGCAGTGAGCGGGAGGACGACATGAGCACGCTGGCCCTGATCGGCAGTGGCAACATCGGAGGCACACTGGCCCGGCTGGCCGTCGCGGCGGGCCTGGACGTGGTGGTCAGCAACTCGCGCGGCCCGGAGACCCTGGCCGGTCTGGTCGAGGAGCTGGGACCGCGGGCCCGCGCCGCCACGGCGGCGGAGGCGGCCGCCGCCGGCGACTGGGTCGTGGTGAGCGTGCCGCTCAAGCACCAGGACCGGATGCCGGCCGAACCGCTGGCCGGGAAGGTCGTCCTCGACACCACCAACTACTACCCGGGGCGCGACGGCGCCGTGGTGGCGCTCGACCAGCGCACCGTCACCACCAGCGAGCTGCTGCAGCGCCATCTGCCGGCGTCGAAGGTGGTCAAGGCGTTCAACAACATCTTCTTCCGCCATCTCGCCGCGCTGGCCCGCCCGGCGGGAGCGCCGGACCGGACCGCACTGCCGATCGCGGGCGACGACGAGGCGGCGAAGGAGTCCGCGACGGAGCTGCTGGGGCTGCTGGGCTACGACGCCCTCGACACCGGGCCCCTGGCGGACAGCTGGCGGTTCGAGCGGGACACCCCCGCCTATGTGGTGCCCTACGCGCTCGACCCGGCCGACCTGCCCGACGACCCGGGACGCCCGGCCGACGCCGAGACGCTGCGCGCCGCCGTGGACTCCGCGCGGCGGGTCTGACCGGCGGGTCCGAAACGGACGCGGCCAGCGGCGGAGGGCCCGGCGGCCGGGCCCTCCGCACGGCCTTCCGCACGCCCTCCGCACGCCCCTCAGCTGCCGGGCGGGACCAGCCGGTAGCCGACGCCGCGGACGGTCTGGATGATCTCCGGATGGTGCGGGTCGTCCCCCAGCCGCTCCCGCAGCCGCCGGATGTGCACGGTGATGGTGTTGGAGCGGCGCGCGCCGTCCCCCCACAGCTCCGCGCGGATGCGGTCGCGGGTGATGACCTTCTCGGCGTGCTGCATCAGCAGGTGGAGCAGCTGGAACTCCCGCAGCGGCAGCCGCCCGGTCGGCACGCCGTGCATCCGGACCTCGTAGCTGCCGGGGTCCAGCGTCAGCGGGCCGCAGACCAGTGGCTGGTCCCAGCCGCGGGTGCCGCGGTCGGCGAGGCTCAGCAGCTGCGCCACCTCGCGCGGCCGGTAGGGCCGGGCGACGCAGGCGCTGGCGCCGGCGGCCAGCGCCGGACCCACCTGGTCGGTGTCGCCGGGCCCCACGCCCAGCACCACCGGGATGGACAGCCGCCGCCGCACCAGGCGCAGCACGGTCGCGCCGTCCAGCAGCGGAAGCTCCGCGCTGACCAGCAGCACGTCCGGCTTGCGCAGTCCCGCCTCCAGCAGCGCCACCGCGCCGTCGGCGCAGTGCACCACCGACACCTGGTACTTGGCGAGCTGGGCGGTCAGTCCCTGACGGATGCGCTCGTCGGAGTCGGCCAGCAGCACCACGGGGTGGGAGCCGAGCGGGATGCGCAGCGTGGCGGGGATCAGTGGTTCGGCGAGAGCCACGTCGTCCGCCGCCTCAGCCGAAGCGACCGGAAATGTAGTCCTCGGTGCGCTGCTCGGCGGGACGGTTGAAGATCCTCTCGGTCGCGTCGTACTCGACCAGGCGCCCATGGCGCACTCCCTCGCTGTCGGTGTCGGCAGTGAAGAAAGCGGTGCGATCGGAGACGCGGGCCGCCTGCTGCATGTTGTGGGTGACGATGACGATGGTGAACCGGTCGGCCAGCTTCACCATCAGGTCCTCGACGCGCGCGGTGGCGATCGGGTCCAGGGCTGAACAGGGTTCGTCCATCAGCACGACATCGGGCCGGACCGCGATGGCGCGGGCGATGCACAGTCGCTGCTGCTGGCCGCCGGAGAGGGCCAGGCCGCTCTGCCGCAGCTTGCCCTTCACCTCGTCCCACAGCGCGGCACCGGTCAGCGCCTCCTCCACCCGGTCGTCCAGTTCGGACTTGGCGAGGCGGCCGTCGATCCGCAGGCCGTAGGCGACGTTGTCGTAGATCGACTTGGGGAACGGGTTCGGCTTCTGGAAGACCATCCCGATGCGGCGCCGGACCTCGATCGGGTCGACGTCCGCGCCGTAGAGGTCCTGGCCGTAGTAGCTGACCTCGCCGTTCACCCGGGCGCCGGGAACCAGGTCGTTCATCCGGTTCAGACAGCGCAGCACGGTGGACTTGCCGCAGCCGGAGGGGCCGATCAGCGCGGTGATCTCCCGCTCGTGGATCTCCATCGACACCTCGCGCACCGCGCGGTGCGAGCCGTAGGAGACCTCCAGTCCGGCCAGCCGGAACACCACCGGCGCGGGCGGTCCGTCCGGTGTGGCGCTGGAGCCGTTCGGGGCTGCGGCGCGCGCCGGTATCGACAGGTCTACGGGCATCGTCGGCTCCCTGGGCGTGGGCTGGGTGTCCGGCAGGGACGTTCACCATGTAACGAGCCGTGGGTAGCGGGTTGCACGGCGTGGGGTGAACCCCGGATGAACAACGGCGTTCCCCCAGGTTCGGGCCGCCGCGCACGCGGCCACCCCGGCTCCGGTGTCGCTTTCGTGCCGTCCCGGGCGCTTACGTGCGGTGGGCTCGCGCCACAACCTGGCGCCGCGCCGGGCCGGTTGACGCGATGGCACCGGCTCCGGCGCGCGGAGTCAGTACCATGCGGAGGCGTGGGGACCGACGGCGAACGACTCGTACTGGACTACCTGAGCAAGGTGGGCGACCTCGCCCACAGCACCAGCATGTCCGCCGTGGAACGGCGGGAGCTGGTCGGCCGGCTGCGGGACGAGATCGGCCGCCAGCGCTCGTCCGTGACCGGCCAGGAGCGCGACGCCGACGTCAAACGCATCCTGCGCACCATGGGCCGCCCCGAGGACGTGGTCGCCGCGGCGGGTGGACCGTCGGACGGCGGCGGCACGGCCACCGCCGGAGCGGAGGTCCCCAGCGGAGGCCGGGCGGCAGAGGCCGGCCGGGCCGCTCCGGCCGGGCACGCCGAGGCGGTACCGGCCGCCCGGCCCGCCCCCGAGGACCTCATCGACATGTCGAAACCGGACCCGCCGACCGCCGGGGAGCGCGACGCCCCGGCCGCGTGGCGGGACGGCCCGATCGGCGGCTTCGTCGGCGGCATCCTCGAACCGGACATGCTGCGCCCCCCGGCCGAGCCCGATGACCGGGTCGCCCCGCCCCCGGCCGTGCCGCTGGAGAAGGCGGGCGACGGCGCGGCCACCGACGGCGACGCGGGCGCCCCGGCCGGGGAGCGCAAGGACGCGACCGGCGCCGCCGCCCCGGTCACCACCGGCGGCGCGGCGGCCAAACCCGCCGGCACCCGCCGCTGGCGCGCGGTACGCGGCAGGTTCGGCGGCCGGCACGCGGGCGGGCCCGTGGAGCTGGCCGCGGCGCTGCTGCTGGTCGCGGGCTCGGTGATGGCCGAACTGCTGCCGATGCTCGCAGGCTGGCTGCTGGCCTACTGGGCGCCGCGGCTGAGCCGCGCCGTCGCCAAGTGGGCCGTCTTCGGCATGCCGGGACTGGTCGTCGGCGGCTATGTGACCTGGCTCTTCGGCCGGGTCAACGAGTACTGGGGCGAGCCGCTGGAGGGCGAGGTGATGCGCACGGCGATGGCCGACAACTGGCCGATGCTGCTGCGGGTCGCCGCCGCGGCCACCGCCGCGTTCCTCCTCTGGCGCACGCTGCGCCGCCCGCCCTCGGGCGTCTGACACCGGCCACGCGGGGGACGGGGACGGGCGCGTGGTGCGCCCGGCCCGTACCCGTCTCCCTGAGCGGCTCCTGCCGCGCGGTTCACTCCGGCAGGGTCTCCGCCAGCTGCCGCAGGACCTCCTCGGCGGCGGTGTAGCCGATGCCGAGGAACCACAGCTCGTCGTCGATGTGGTGGGCGCGGCCCTCGCTCACCGCCGTCATCCCCTCCCACAGCGGGCTGCCGACCATGGCGCCCTCGCCGGAGGTCGCGGCGTCGCCGTAGGAGCTGTAGTACAGGACGTCGGCGTCGGCGAGGTCGATCTGCTCGGAGCTGATCTCCACCATGAAGCCGTCCTCCGACTCCTCGGTGATCGCCGGGCGGGCGACGCCGATGTCGGCGAGGAGGGTGGCGATGTAGTTGTCGGTGGCGTAGATCCGGCTGTCGGCGCCCTCGATGAACCGCAGCACGCTGACCTCGGTGTCCGCCGCGACGTCGGGGCCGCCCAGCGCCTCGGTGACCTCGGCGACCTGAGCCTCGTAGCCGGCGACGGCCAGCTCGGCCTCGTCCTCCTTGTTCAGCGCGGCGGCGTGCAGCAGGAAGTTCTCCTTCCACGGGCCGCCTGGACGCTCGCCGAAGACGGTCGGGGCGATGGCGGACAGCTCGTCGTAGCGCTCCTCGTCGCGCACGATGTTGCCGATGATGAGGTCCGGGTCGAGGTCGTGGATGGCCTCCAGGTTGGGCGCGGCGATGTTGCCGACGTCCTCGATGCCCTCGGTGAAGTCCGACGGCAGGTAGCCGAGGAAGCCGTCGGCGGCGTCGGCGCGCACCGCGCCGACCGGCTTGACGCCCAGGGTCAGCATCGAGTCCAGCTCCGGGGTGTCCAGGACGACGACGCGCAGCGGGTTCTCCGGAACCTCGACCGGTCCCATCGCGGTCTCCACGGTGCGGGTCCCGCCGGAGTCGCCGTCACCGGCGCCGTCGGAGGAGTCGCCGTCGCCTGAGGAGCCGCCACAGGCGGTGAGCGTCAGCGCCGAGACGAGGGCGAGCGCGGTGGCGGCGCTCGCCCGGCGGGCGGACCGTCCGGCGCGCGGCGTGGTGTGGCGGTTCATCAGGTGGTTGCCTTTCGGAGAGAGTCGCCGGACCCGGACCCGGACCCGGACCCGGACCCTGACGCCGGTCCGTGGGAGTCGTCCGCCTGCCAGGGCGCACCGGGGACCACGAGCGGGCTGCCGGTGACGGGGTCGGGCACGACCACGGAGTGCAGGCCGAAGACCTCCCGCACCAGGTCGGCGGTGACGATGTCGCCCGGCCTGCCCCGGGCGACGATCCGCCCGTCCTTCATGGCGACCAGGTGGTCGGCGTAGCGGGCGGCCTGGTTGAGGTCGTGCAGGACCATGACCACGGTCCGGCCGCGGTCGTGGTTCAGTTCGCGTACCAGGTCCAGGACTTCGACCTGGTGCGCGATGTCGAGGAACGTGGTCGGCTCGTCCAGGAGCAGCAGCGCGGTGTCCTGTGCCAGCGCCATGGCGATCCAGACGCGCTGCCGCTGCCCGCCGGACAGCTCGTCCACCGGCCGGTCGGCGAGCGCCGTCACATCGGTGCGGGCCATGGCCTCGGTGACGGCCCGCTCGTCCTCCTCCGACCACTGCTGCCACCACCGCTGGTGCGGCTGGCGGCCCCGGGAGACGAGGTCGGCGACGGTGATCGCCTCCGGCGCCACCGGGGACTGCGGGAGCAGACCGACGGTACGGGCCACCTCCTTGGTGGGGACGGACGCCAGCTCCCGGCCGTCCAGCCGCACCGCCCCGCCGCGCGGCGCCAGCAGCCGGCCGAGGGCCCGCAGCGTGGTGGACTTGCCGCAGGCGTTGGGGCCGACCAGCACGGTGACCTCGCCGTCGGGGATGTCCAGGTCGAGGGAGTCGACCACCAGCCGGTCGGCGTAGCCGAGGGAGAGCCGTTCGGCGCCCAGCCGTGAGGCCGGGGAGCCACCCGCCCGGGCACCTGGGCCTGCACCGGCCGTCGTCCCCGCCGCCGTCGCGGTCGTCGTCCCGGCCGTCTGGGCGTGGGTCACTCCGGTCACTCCGGTCACCTCGGTTCCCTCGGTCATGCCTTGCCTCCCGTGCGGCCCCGCGCGATCAGCCAGATCAGGTACGGGGCGCCGATGGCGGCGGTCAGGACGCCGACGGGCAGTTCGGTCGGGTAGAGCAGCATCCGGGCCAGCATGTCGCCGACGACGACGATCAGGGCGCCCAGCAGTCCCGCCGAGAGCAGCGGTATCCGCGCCCCCCGGGTCAGCCGCCGGGCGACCTGCGGCGCCAGCAGCGCCACGAAGTCGACGGGGCCCGCCGCGCCGGTGGCCAGCGCCGCCAGCAGGATGCCGGTGCCGGCCAGGCCGAGCCGCAGCCGCCCGATCCGCACGCCCAGCGCCGTGGCCGTCGCGTCGTCCAGCGTGGCCGTCCGCTGCGCCCGCGCCGCCCACAGCACCAGCGGCAGCAGCACCAGCAGTGCCCAGGCCAGCGGCACCGCCTGGTCCCAGCCGCGCCCGTTGAGGGAGCCGGTCATCCAGACGACCGCCTGCTGCGCGGCGACCGAGTCGCCCTTGGTGAGCAGCAGTTGGGTCACGGCCCGCAGCGCCAGGGCGCAGCCGATGCCGATGAGGACGAACCGGGCGGCGTGCATCCCGCCGCGCCACGCCAGCAGATAGACCAGCCCGCCCGCGAGCAGCCCGCCCGCGATGGAGACATACGGCATGACGTCGGCGGACACCAGGCCGTACGTCATGGCGGCGACGGTGACGGCCGCCGCCCCGTGGGTGACGCCGATGATGTCGGGGCTGGCCAGCGGGTTGCGGGCGACGGTCTGGATCAGCCCGCCCGCGACGCCGAGCGCCGCACCGACCAGCAGACCGGTGGCCAGCCGCGGCAGCCGCAGCGTGCCGACGGTGAACTCGTGGTCCGACGGCGCGCCGAATACCACCTTGAGCACCTCGCCCGGCGGCACCACGTTCCTGCCCCAGCACAGCGACGCCACGCAGGCGACGGCCAGCAGCAGCGTCAGCGCCCCGGCCACGGCGGCGGACCGCCGGTGCACCAGGAAGGAGGCGGTGCCCACCCGCAGCAGAGTGTGTCCGGTGGGCCGGACACCACGGCCGGAGGGCACGGGACGCCCGCCCGTCGCGGGCGGCGCCTCCGCGCTCCGCTCCGGCGCGGTGGGGAGAGACGGACGGTTCACGCGGCGACCCCCTTGCGGCGCACCAGGAAGACCAGGACGGGGACGCCGATCAGCGCCGTCATCACACCGGCCGGGATCTCGGCGGGCCGGAACAGCATCCGCCCGATCACGTCCGACCCGAGCAGCACCACCGGGCCCAGCAGCAGCGACATCGCCATCACCCAGCGGTGGGCGGTGCCGACCAGGGCGCGGGCGATGTGCGGCACGGCGAGACCGACGAAGGCGATGGGGCCGGCCGCGGCGACACCGGCGCCGGTCAGCACGGTGGCGCCCAGCCCGCCGGTGACCCGGATCGCGGCGATGTTCTGCCCCAGGCCGCGCGCCATGTCCTCGCCGAGCGCCAGGGCGTCCAGCCCACGCGCCACCGACAGCGACAGCACGACGCCCACCAGCAGGAACGGCCAGACCTGCGCGGCGATCTCCAGGTTCCGGTCCACCAGTGAGCCGATCTGCCAGAACCGGAACTGGTCGAGCGTCGCGGACCGGGTGGTCAGCACGGCCGCCGTCACCGACGCCAGCAGGGCGCCCAGCGCGGCCCCGGCGAGGGCGAGCTTCACCGGGGTGGCGCCGCCGCGCCCGTGCATGGCGATGGCGTAGACCGCGACCGAGGCGAGCCCGGCGCCGACGAAGGCGAACCACACGTACCCGGCCAGGGTGTGGACCCCGCCGAACGCGATGGCCAGCAGCACCGCCACCGCCGCGCCCTGGCCGATGCCGAGGATGCCCGGCTCCGCGATGGGATTGCGGGTGATGCCCTGGAGCACCACCCCCGCCAGCCCCAGGCCGGCGCCGACCATGACGCCCACCAGGGTGCGCGGCAGCCGCATGTCGCGGATGACCTGGGCGGCGGCCGGGTCGCTGCCGGTCAGGAGGGCCTGCCAGACCTCGCCTGGGGAGAGGGGACGGCTGCCGACGGCGAGGCTGAACGTCACGGTGAGCAGCAGGGCGACGGCCGCGAGGGCGATCCAGACGACACGGGTCAGCCGGGTGCGGCTCGCGGTGTCGGACTGCATGGCGCTCGGGTCCTCGTGCTGGTGCGGCGGCGCCCGACGGGACGGGGCCGGGACGACAGCCACGGGCGATCCTCGAACGCTTCTCAGGTTAGGTAATCCTAAGGCGGCGCCCGCCGGGCGACGCCCACGGGTGCGTGCCCCGGCGGGCGGAGCCCCGGCCCGGCATGCGGCCGGCGAGCGACCGGCGGGGTCCCTGCGGGCGTCCTGCCTGCGGAGACGTCCGCGAGACCGTGCCGGAGCCGACGGGGCGAACGGTGCGCGGGGCGGCGGATCTCACACGTACCGCACGCCCGCCGCGCCCCACCCGTGCTCGACAATGAGCGCATGACGAACGCACCTGACCGAGCCCAGACCACCGCCGGCCCGACCATCGGCTTCGATCTGGACATGACGCTCGTCGACACCCGGCCTGGCATCCGCGAGACCTACCTGGCGCTGGCCGCCGAGACGGGCGTGGAGATCGACGCCGACCTCGCCGTGTCCCGCCTCGGCCCGCCGCTGACCTGGGAGATGGACCACTGGTTCCCGAAGGACGCCATCCCCGGGGCCGTCCGCCGCTACCGCGAGCTCTACCCCGACCACGCCGTCACGACCTCGCCGCTGCTTCCGGGCGCCGCCGAGGCGCTCGCCGCGGTGCGGGACGCGGGCGGCCGCAGCATGGTGGTGACCGCCAAGATCGCCGTCAACGCCCGGATGCACATGGACTTCCTGGGCCTGACGCCGGATCTGCTGGTCGGCGACCTGTGGGCCGAGGCCAAGGGCGAGGCGCTGCGCGAACAGGGCGCCACCGTCTACGTCGGGGACCACCTCGGTGACATCCGCGGCGCGCACAGCGCGGGCGCACTGGCCGTCTCGGTGCCCACCGGCCCCTTCGACGCGCGGGAGCTGGAGGACGGCGGTGCCGATGTGGTGCTGCCCGGCGGTCTCAAGGACTTCCCGGCCTGGCTCGACGGCCACCTCGCCGCCGCCCGCTGAGGACGGCGGGCCCCTCAGCGGGCGCGGTGCCCTCGGGCCGGTGCCCTCAGCCGCCCGGCGTGGCTGGGGCGGTGCGCGCCGCGGCGCGGACCGCCTCGCGGCGCTGGACCGCGATGGACCGCGCCATGCCCAGGCCCGCGACGGCGAAACCCGCGCCCATCAGCATCGATACGCCGTACGCCAGGGGCGGAAAGGGTTCGGAGCCGATGAACATGGGGATGAAGGTGATCAGGGTCGCGACCGCGCCGACGGCGAAGATCACGCCGCCGATCCGGACCAGCAGATCCCCGCTCCGGTTCTCGTGCTCAGGTGTGTCGCTCACCCGTCCAGGGTAGAGGGCGCCGCCCGCGCCGCGGCGCCGGGGGAGTGAGCCGCTGTGAAAGAGCCCCGGGAACGCCTCGGGCATGTCGTGGTAAACGCGTGTCGCCGCGGGCCGGGTGAGCATTAGCCTGGTGACACCCGGCGGGACAAAGTCCCGCCGAGCCGCATGTAACGGGACAGGACTGGGCTGGCCGGTGCGTGGCCAGGACGAGGGCGAGGACGAGGACACGTGCCTACCGGCAAGGTGAAGTGGTTCAACGGTGAGAAGGGCTTCGGCTTCCTGGCGCGCGACGACGGAGGTGACGTCTTCGTGCACTCCTCGGTACTGCCGGAGGGCGTGGACGTGCTCCGTCCCGGGCAGCGGGTGGAGTTCGGTGTCGTCGCCGGCCAGCGCGGCGACCAGGCCCTGTCGGTGACCGTCCTCGACCCGACCCCGTCGGTGGCCGCCGCCCAGCGGCGCAAGCCCGACGAGCTGGCCTCCATCGTCCAGGACCTCACCACCCTGCTGGAAGGCGTGGCGCAGCAGCTGGAGCGGGGCCGCTACCCCGACAAGCGCAACGGCGCCCAGGTCGCGGGGATGCTGCGCGCGGTCGCCGACCAGCTCGACGTCTGACCAGCTCGACGTCTGACCGGCCGGGCGCCCGACCGGTCTGCCCGCCCCGGCCGGGGCGGGCAGACCGCCGTCGGTCCGGCGTTCAGTCCAGGCGGGCGGCGGGCACCAGGCCCTCGTCCGCGGCGCGGCCGAGCAGCTCCCGCACGGCGGCGAACCCCTCGGTGCCCAGGTCGGCCGTGAACTCGTTGACGTAGAGCCCGATGTGCTGGTCGGCGACGTCCGGGTCCATCTCCTGGGCGTGCGCCAGCACGTAGTCGCGGGAGGCGGCCGGGTCCCGCCACGCCATGGCGACCGAGGCGCGGATGGCCTCCGTCACGGCGGTGAGCCGCTCCGCGCCCAGTGAGCGCCGCGCGATGATCGCGCCGAGTGGGATCGGGTGCCCGGTGGTGCTCTCCCAGAACTCCCCGAGGTCGACGAGCTGGTGCAGCCCGAACCGCTGGTAGGTGAAGCGCGCCTCGTGGATGACCAGCCCGGCGTCCACCCGTCCGTCGCGCACCGCCGGCATGATCTCGTGGAACGGCATCACCACGATCCGTCCGACGCCGCCCGGTACCTCCCTCGCCGCCCAGAGGCGGAACAGCAGGTAGGCCGTGGACCGTTCGCTGGGCACGGCGACCGTGCGGCCGGCCAGCCCGGCGCCGTCGCCCTCGCGTGGTTCGCGGGTCAGCACCAGCGGCCCGCAGCCCCGCCCCAGCGCCCCGCCGCACGGCAGCAGCGCGTACTCCTCCAGCACCCACGGCAGCACCGCGTAGGAGACCTTCAGCACCGAGCCCTCGCCGCGTTCGGCCATGCCGTTGGTGACGTCGATGTCGGCGAAGGTCACCGTGGGCGCGGTCGCGCCCGGCACCAGGCCGTGCGTCCAGGCGTGGAAGGTGAAGGTGTCGTTGGGGCAGGGGGAGTAGGTGATGTCCAGCGCGTCCGGCAGCCGGAGGGCGTCCGGGGACGCGGCGGGGTTCGAGGTGGTCACGGTGTGGCCCCGTCCTTCGGTTCGTTCACATGGCCGGTCCAGGTCTGGCCGGTCTGGCCGGTCTGGCCGGTCTGTCCGGCGTGGCCTGTCCGGCCGGCGTCATCGGTCAGCAGCGGGGCGGCGGCGGCGAAGGCCGCGGTGAGGGCGCGCAGCGCGTCGGGGATGCGCCAGGCGTCCCGGTCGCGCGGCCCGACCGGGTTGGAGACGGTACGCAGCTCCAGGACAGGGACACCGGCGCGCGCGGCCGCCTCGGCGACGCCGAACCCCTCCATCGCCTCGGCGGCGGCGCCGGGGTGACGTGCGGTCAGCTCGGCGGCCCGCTCCGCGGTGCCGGTCACCGTGGACACGGTCAGCACGGGCGCGGCCAGTCCGCCGGTGGCCTTCGCGACGGCGGAGGCCAGCGCGGGCGGCGGCCGGTGGACGGAGGTGCCGAAGCCGAGGGCGGCGACATCGGAGAAGCCGTCGGCCGTGGTGGCGCCGAGGTCCGCGGCGACCAGCGAGGTGGCGACGACCAGGGAGCCGACCGGCGCCAGCGGCGCGAACCCGCCGCCGATCCCGGCGGAGACCACCAGGGCGTACGGTTCGCCGCTCAGCCGGGAGGCGGTCAGCTCGGCGGCGGTGGTGGCCGCCGCGGCGGCCGGGCCGACCCCGGCGGCCACCGCGCTCAGCGCGGGTGCCCCGGCGCTGACGGCGTCACGCTCGGCGGCCACCGCGGTGACCACCAGCACCCGCGGGCCGCGCGCCCCTCCGGTCACCGTCGGTCAGTGCTCCTTCTGCTCCAGCTGGAGGTTCCAGATGCCCTCGAACTGGCCGTAGAACGCGGTGTCGAACGCTTCGAGGTCGCCCATCTGCGCGGCCTGGAAGGCCTCCATCAGCGCCTCGGTGTCGTAGTCCTCGGTGACCTGCGCGACGCTGACCTGGACGACGTCACCGAAGGCGTCCTCCTCCTGGCCGGGCATCCCGGCGGCCTCCGACGCCGCGTACAGCTCGTCGACGTCGAAGCTGCGGTAGGTGTTGAACGACGGGTCGATGGCGCGCGGGGTGCCGTTGACGAACAGCAGCCAGCCGGTCTCGGCGACCTTCGGGTCCACACCGACGCGCAGCGTCTCGCCGTCCTCGGTGCTGAAGCTGTGGACGTCCTCGGTCTCCTCCATGCAGGCGCGCGCCCTCTCCACGCCGAGGCCGTCACCGTGGCCGTGGCAGTCGCTGGCGGTCTCCATGGTCTTGGTGGAGGTACCGAGCGTGAAGTGAGCGTTGGGGCTCGGCTTCTCGCACGCCGTGAGGGCGGCCAGTCCCAGTGTCACGGCGCCGGCGGCGAGAGTGGTGCGGACGGCGCGGCGGCCACGGCTCCTGGAGATCGCAGTCATGCGGGCAGATTACCGGGCGTCGCCATTCAGCGGACGCGCGGGTGCGGCGAGCCGCGCCGGGCACCGGCCACCAGCCCGCCGAACGTGACCACCAGGCCGACGAGGACGAGCGCGGCGGCGGTGCCCATCCCGATGGTGCCGTTGAGCGGCAGCACGATGCCGATCCCGCCACCGAGGACCCAGGCCATCTGCACCATGGTCTCCGAGCGGGCGAAGGCGGAGGTCCGCACCACCTCGGGGACGTCGCGCTGGATCAGGGCGTCCAGCGACAGCTTGCCCATCGCCTGGCACAGTCCGGCGACCGCGCTGACCGCCACGACCGTCACCGTGCCGTAGGCGACGGCGGCGGTCGTGGTGGTGGCCACCGCCAGGAACAGCATCGCCAGCAGGATGAACTCCGGGGCCCGGTCCCGCGCCCACGCCCCCAGGATGTTGCCCAGCCCGTTGCCGACACCCGCCGCGACACCGACCAGCCCCAGCGACAGGGCGGCCGTCAGCCCCGGCAGCGGCTGCTCGCGCAGCAGGAACGCCAGGAAGAAGAGCATGAAGCCGGAGAGGACCCGCAGCGAGGAGTTGGCCACCAGTGCCTTGAACACGGTCGAACCGGTGGCACGCAGCACACGGGGACGGCGGCCCTTCCTCCCGTCGGCGTCGCGGCCCACGGCGCGGGCCTCCGCCAGCTCCTGGAGGTGGAGTGTCCGTTCGCCCTTGGCGAGGTCGACCTTGTGCGGCAGCCGGAAGCACATCACGGCGCCGATCATCGTGATCACGAACGCCCCGTACAGCGGCCCCTCGGGCCCGATCAGATGCAGCAGCAGACCCAGCGGCGCGGCGGCGCCGGCCGAGACCAGTCCGGTCAGCGTGATCCGGGCGTTCGCCTTCACCAGGGAGATCTGGGACGGCAGCAGCCGGGGCACCACCGCGGCCCGCACGATGTTGTACGCCTTGGACGCGATCATCACGCCCAGCGCCGCCGGGTACAGCTCCAGGCCGCCGGTCGCGACCGCGCCCGTCATCAGCAGTGCCAGCAGCCCCCGGAAGCCGAGGGCCGCGGACATCGCCGCCCGCCGGCCGTGCGGCAGCCGGTCCAGCAGCGGACCGACGACCGGCGCCAGCAGTACGAACGGCGCCATCGTCACGGCGAGGTAGAGCGCGACCCGGCCGCGCGCCTCGTCGGTCGGCACGGAGAAGAAGATGGTGGAGGCGAGCGCCATCGTGATGAGCATGTCGCCCATGGAGTGGACGGCGTGCAGCTCTATCAGCTTGCCGAGGCCGGACTCCCCGGCGCCCTGGGCGTGGGTCGCCCGCCGGATGCGGCGGCCGACGACGCGCGGCGGACTCGACACGGCACGGCCGGTCGCCCGGATGCCCCGGAGCACGGCTCCGGACCCGGACTCGGAACTCCGATCGGACGAGCTGTCAGCGGCCACGTCCGTAAGCGTAGAGCGTGGGGACCCATCCGAGGCGGGGACGGACAGACCGGGAGCGTCGCGACGTGCCACGCGGACCGCGGCCGGTCCGCCCGGACTCGGCGGACCGGGCGAAGCGGCGCCCGGCCGGCGTCTCGTGCGCCACGTGCGCCCCGTTTGCTTCGCGTGTCGCCCGTGAGTCGGGGGCGCGGCCCCCTCCCCGCGGCTTCCCCGCCGCGCGCCCTTCCCGCCGGGCGTTCGGTGGCGACGCGCCGCCGCTCACCGGGCCGGGGCGTCGTGGGGATCACACGTGCGGTAGCGTGGTCCGACCGGTGCGCCGTGCCTCGTGCAGCACGACGTCGCAGCGGCCCGGGCTGTCACCCCGGAGCCGCTCCGTCAGCTCCGCTCGCCTTCGGCGTCCGCACCGCACAACGGCGTAGGAAAGAGTCGATACCAGTGAGTGCTGCTACACGAAGCCGGACCCCGGACCGGCTCTGTGCGGACGCCGTAGAGCTCGCGCGGGAGGCCGCCGAAGACGCGGCGTTCCCCCAGCCCGTCGGTCCCCACCTCGCAGTCGAGGCCGAGGGCGACCGGGTGGCGACGCACTACTTCGAGTCCGCGGACCCCGCCTACCGGGGCTGGCGCTGGCGCGTCACGGTCGCCCGTGCCGCCCGCGCCCGCTACGTGACCCTCGACGAGGTCAGCCTCTCGCCCGGCCAGGACGCGCTCCTCGCCCCCGAGTGGCTGCCGTGGAGCGAGCGGCTGCGTCCCGGCGACCTCGGCCCCGGTGACCTGCTGCCGTCCGACGCGGACGACCTGCGGCTGGAACCGGGCATCTCCGGCGAGGACGAGGCACCGCCGAACTCGGCGGTGGCCGCCGAGGACGCGCCCGGCACCCTCCGCCGCGCCGACCTCGGTCCGCTCGCCGAGGAACTGGGCATGGGCCGGCCGCGGGTGCTCTCCCGCTTCGGCCTGCGCGAAGCGGCCGAGCGCTGGGAGGAGAACTACGGCCCGCAGACCGCCATGGCGCAGAGCGCCCCGGCCTCCTGCCTGAGCTGTGGCTTCCTGGTCCCCCTGACCGGTTCACTGCGGCAGGCGTTCGGTGTCTGCGCCAACGAGTACGCCCCGGCGGACGGCCGGGTCGTCTCGCTGGGCTTCGGCTGCGGCGCCCACTCCGAGGCGGCTTCGCTGATTCCCAAGCCGGCGCAGCCCGCGCCGCCCGTCATCGACCACGTCGGCGCCGACCCGCTCTGACGCCCGGGCCGCTCCTTGTTCCTTCGCCCGTGGTGGTGCCGGGCCCGCCTCGCGGACCCGGCACCACCACGGGCGAAGGTCTTCCGGTCCGCTCCGAGAACGCGTCTCCCGGCCGGGGTGCGCGCCGGGTGACGGCGCTCAGGTCAGGGCGCGGATGATCAGGGCGACGCCCGAGACGGCCACCGTGATCAGCAGCAGGGTGCGAATGCCCTCCATGCCGTAGCGGCGGCGGATCGGCAGGGAGGCGAAGTACCCGCCCAGCACGAACGGGACCAGCACCAGCCCGGCCCACACCTGCTCGGCGGCCAGCTGCCCGCCCACCTGGAGTGTGGCCAGGGAGATCAGCGCCCCGGCCACGAAGTACCCGCCCAGGGTGGCGCGCACCGTCGGGCCCGAGGAGTTCTGGTACAGCAGCGCCAGCGGCGGACCGCCGATCGAGGTCGCGGTACCGGTGACACCGGAGACCATCCCGGCGGAGACCAGCGTCACCGGAGTGATCCGCACCCGCACCGCCGAGATGGTGGCGGCCACCGCCAGCAGCACCATCACGCCGACGACCAGCCCCAGCAGCTTCGGTTCCAGGACCGCCACCAGCCACGCCCCGAGGACCGAGCCGGGAATCCGGGCGGGCAGCCCCCAGGCCAGGCCCCGCCAGTCGACGAACCGCCACTCGGACCAGAGCGACATCAACGGCGCGAACGCCGTGACCACCAGCAGGGAGCCGGGCATCAGCGAGGGCTCGGCGAAGGTCAGCACCGGGGCGGCCACCAGGCCGAGTCCCAGGCCGACGGTGCCCTGGACCAGGGCTCCGGTGAAGACGGCCATACCGGCGATGACCAGGAAAGTTATGTCGGGCACGAGCCTTGACGTTAGCAGCCGGCCCGTCCGCCGCCCGCTGACCGGTCGCCGCCCCGCCCGCTCCGGGC